>DYNN01000021.1 GCA_020721045.1 Thiomargarita sp.
AAATTGTTTGCATGATAATGCATAGCCTGTAATATACATCACTTAAACAAAAGATTATTCTGCTAAAAATTATCTGTTGACGTGCAAGCTTCAAATGACGTGTGTAAACGTAATACTCAGTATAACAAAATAATTATATGTTAATCATAAAGTTAACAGCATCCATTGAGCTATCTACAGTCAATTTTTACACTAATTTTTAATTATCTAACACATTAAGGAGTCATAAAATGCGCGAAGAAATGCTCAAATCTATCCTCAGCGAACTCAATGGTACGTCAGCAGACATTTTAGCATCAGCTGTGATTTCTACTGATGGTCTGATTATGGCTGCCATTTTGCCGGTGGGGATGGATGAAGATCGAATTGGGGCGATGGCAGCTGCCATGCTCTCTTTAGGAGAGAGAACTTCTCATGAATTAGAACGAGGTGATTTAGAACAAGTTTTAATTAAGGGGAATAATGGATATGTCCTAATGACACATGCGGGACCTGAGACAGTACTTACAGTTGTTGCAAAACCTTCTGCAAAATTAGGGCTTATTTTTCTTGATATTAAACGGGCAGCTGAATCTATTGGTAAAATTATGTAGGCATGGATCTAGCAATTTTATACGCATATGTAGACGCAACTCCATAAATAAAGCGAGGTATCACAGTGGCAAAAACGGCGTTTTTTATGAAGCGTCTTAACGATCATATTCAGTACCTGAAAAAGATAGACGCTACCCTAAATGCTAAAGGGGATTTTCAAGGCACAGATCATGCGGAGTGTCAGTTAGGGCAATGGCTCTGTGGAGAAGGAACTGCTGAGGTTAAAGCAATGTCGGATAGTCGGGCAAAAGCAGTATTTGACAGTTTATTAGAACCACATCAGAAATTTCACTCTATGAGTCATCAGGCTTTGGAAAAAAAACGGTCGGGTGATGAAGCCGGCGTGAAAGCTGCACTGACTGAAATGCATTTATTATCAACAGTTCTAACCAATAAGTTACTTGAGTTGGATGGCATGAATTAGATGTTTATGTTCACTATTGAAAAATAGGTGAAGCACTTCTATTGATAATTTACTGTAAATTATAAACTAAAAATTATAGAGATAATTCGCTATATTATTTTCTATTAATCTCAAAGACTGGCATTTTTTTTACAGAATGTCAGTTTTGCGGCTTGTTTTTGCAATAAACTTTGATAATTAACTGATACCACCTATGACGATTTTACTTTCCAAATTATTGAATAAAAACTTATTATGACGAATAACCCTATACCTATTGCAGTTTTTGGCATGGATAGATCAACGCGACAAATGCTAGAAATTTTGTTTCGTGGTCCTGGTAAAGGAAACTATGTCTTAGTTGAACAAGACCAAACGGCAGCAGCCAGTATTTTCGATTTAGACAATTTACAAGCAAGTCAGCTTTGGGCAGATTATCGTAAGAATCATCCTAACTTACCGATAATCATTTTGTCACTTGCTCCAAAAAATATAGACCATGTATTATTTGTTGAAAAACCGATTAAAGTCGGTAACTTACTAAAGACGTTGGTTAAATTAAAAGAATTAATTGAAAATAAAACCAATGTCGTGTTGCCCAAAAATGAACAAGAAAAACCAATTACTTACCATCATGTAAAATTACAGACGGAAATTAATCTTGAAGAAGCAGAAGAAAAATATCATGAATTTTGCGGTTTTATTGAAGATATAACACTTCAAGATACTGATAAATTAGATCGAATTTACTATGATCCAAATCAATATTTACAGGGTTACCTTGAAAAAGCGACTGCGTTGGCTGAACAAACTAGAAACGGAGGAGTATTTATTGAAGGATTGTCAGAACCGATTATCTTGATTCCAGAGCAAAATTTAGCACTGTTGGGTAAAAATTTAAATGAGCGCACCTTACGCACAATGAATTCATTGCCACTTTCAAATAGTCGTCGTTTACATATGCATACAATAACGGATAACGAGATTAAACAACATTATCTCGAACAATTGGAACCACAGCCACTAAGCAATTTTTTGTGGAAAACATCTCTATGGACTGCCAGAGGTCGCTTACCTAAAGAAACTGATTTATCTAAAGATATTATATTGTTGGAGTGGCCCAATTTTACACGTTTGGTTGTGACGCCTCATGCTTTAGAAATTTCTGCGTTGTGGCTTTCACAGCCTTGTTCTTTATTAGATACTGCACAAATACTGAATATTCCACAACGTTATGTATTTACTTTTTTTAGTGCTGCACGCATGATTAAATTGGCATTGGTGGATCGACAAGCCAGTCATCAAACTAAAATAATGATTAATGGCAAATCACTTTTACCACATTCAGAAAAACGTGGACTGTTGCAGCGTCTTCTATCACATTTGCGTAGTTAGGCTATAAAATCATTAAGTTAGCTAAAAGCATATTTAGCAAATTCTTGGCAAGGGATCGTCTTCTAATTCATCTAGTAATCGTTCGCCGCCTAATTCTGTTTGTAAAGTAACTCTAGCGGTACCCGTGTGTATTTTTCCGATAATTGCTGCTTGTTGTCCTTGTGGTAGTGATCGCCATGTTGCTAAGGCAACTTCAGCTTGTTCGGCGGCAATGATTGCAACCACACGTCCTTCACAAGCTAAATATAAGGGATCGAAGCCTAACATGTCACAAACTGATTGGACGGCTGGTTGAATTGGAATAGCAGTTTGAGATAATTTAACTGTAGAACAAGTTGCTTGACTGATTTCATGGGCAACCGTTGCCAATCCGCCACGTGTAGGGTCGCGCATAAAACGTAATCCTGAGAAAGGTAATAAGGCTTGTGTGAGCGGTAAAACACTGGCAGCATCGGATTGTAAATCGCCACGTAAACCAAATTGTTCTCTTGCTAACATGACCGCAATGCCGTGATCACCAACACTACCGCTAACCAAAATCATGTCATTTGGTTGAATGTATTGCATGCCTAATTTTAATGTAGATGCACGTATACCAACGCCGGTTGTTGCAAGATACAATCCGCCGCCTTCTCCCCGTCTAACAACTTTAGTATCTCCTGCGACTACGTGGACATTAATTGCTTGGGCTGTTTGGGCTAAGCTTTTGATTATTCGTTCTAATTGAGCAATTTCAAGCCCTTCTTCAATGAATGCATTTAATGTCAAATAACGGGGCAAAGCACCGGCAACTGCTAAATCATTGGTTGTACCATGAACAGCGAGTGAACCAATATTGCCGCCGGGAAATTCAAGCGGTTGAACTGTGAAACCATCGGTTGTAATCACGATTTCATCAGCTTCCCACGCTAGTATTGCGGCGTCATCTAAAGTATCGAGTGCAGCATTGTGTAAGTAACGTTTAAAAATTTGTTCAATGAGTTCGCGCATGTAATGTCCACCATTGCCATGCGCCAGTGAGATGTGGGTGTCTTGCATTGTTATTTACGAAAATGGCGTTGCCAAAAATGTAACCCATAAGTTGTGATTGATAGCAAAAAGAACCGTGCCCATACTGCTACAATCACACTCCATGAAATTAATATACTATACTGACTATAAAAGAATTTTCTATAAAATTTTACCATGCCACGGTGTTTATACCATAGAATTTTGATTGGTTGCGTTCGACTGCACGCGCCTTTTACATGAATAATTTTAATCGCGGGAATGAATAGAATGAGCCAATTTTTAATCCGAAAACGCATAAACCAATCTAAGTCTTCGCAATGTAAAAAGTAACTTTCATCCATCGGACCCACATCGTCTAAGGCGGTGCGTCTTACAAACATGCAAGCACCAGAAATGCCTTCGATTTCAATTGGTTTATCAGGCAAAGGTTCTTGGGTTAGCACGAAACTTTTAAACCGTGGATGATGGGGAAATAATTTATTTAAATGTAATACGCGAATCACTGCACGCCACGGACTGGGTACGCTGCGTCGACATCCAGCTTGCTCTGTTCCATCAATATTACATACTAATCCACCTGCCATGCCTATTTTTGGGTATTGATCTAGCGTGGCTTGAAATTGTGCTAAAGCATCAGGTTGCAAGATACAATCAGGGTTTAGAAATAGCAAATAGTGACCTTGTGCTTGCTTTAACACTTGATTGGATGCAGCCGCAAATCCGATATTATGTTTATTTTCAATAAAATGAACAGTAGATTGCGTTATACCAATCGTTGATCTGAGTAAACTCATGCTGTGGTCAACTGATGCATTATCAATCACAAAAACTTCAACAGGTATCGTACTCATCAATACGGATTGAACACAGGTAGTTACTAAGTTTCCACTATTGAAATTAACGATAATGACAGAAATTGGTTTATTAAGTGCGCGCACAATTAAAAATTATCCAAACCATATTTTAATAGTTTAATCAAATTATTTAGTATCAATTTAAACCTTGTTTTACCTTTTCACTCACGGCTTTCATATCAGCGCGCCCTTGTATTTGTGGTCTCAGTAAATTCATAACTTTACCCATGTCTTTGGCTGAAGTTGCCCCGCTTTCACTGAGTGCTTGATGGATTAATGCGTCTAATTCGGCTTCGGTTAATGCTTGCGGCATATACTCTTGTATTACTTTGATTTCAAAAGCTTCTTGTTCAGCTAAATCTTGGCGACCGGCTTGTTCATATTGCATTAGTGAATCACGACGTTGCTTGTTCATTTTTTCCAAAATAGCAATCACTTGGGTATCATCTAATTCAATCCGTTCGTCAACTTCTTTTTGTTTCAATGCGGCGAGAATGAGACGAATGGTGCCTAAACGTTGTTTGTCTTTAGCACGCATGGCATTTTTCATATCTTCTTGAATTTTATTTTTTATTTCAGACATAATTGTTTCAATTTATAGTTGGGTGAAAAGGGAATTTAGGTTATTTTATTAACTGTTGATATAAATCCAAATATTGTTGGGCACTACCCCGCCAGCTAAAATCTTTGATCATGCCAGTTCTTTGTAATTTTTGCCAAGTGGTTTTATCTCGAAAAGCGGTCATCGCTCTTTCTACACATTGCAGCAAATGGCGCGAATCTTCTTGCTCAAAGACAAAACCTGTCGCTGTTTGCTGATTTATATTTTCAGAAGTAGCGTCAGTCACGGTATCGGCTAATCCACCAGTACGACGCACAATAGGAATAGTACCATAGTGCATACTGTACATCTGATTAAGTCCGCATGGTTCAAATAGCGAAGGCATGAGAAAAATGTCTGCACCAGCTTCGATTTGATGTGCGAGTGCTTCGTCGTAACCTAAAGTAATGCTGATTTGTCCGGGCATCATTTTGGCTAATTTTTGCAATTCAGTTTCTAATTCTTTGTCACCACTGCCTAAAATTGCTAATTGTGCGCCTTTATTAACAATTTCGGGAATAATCGGAATGAGTAGATCGAGTCCTTTTTGATAAGTTAAACGACTGATCATACCTAATAGTGGCTTGTAATGAGAAGGCTCTAAACCAAGTTTTTGGCGTAATTGTTTCGTATTTTCTGCTTTACCGGCTAAATTATTGGTATCATATTGGGTAAATATATATTTGTCTGTCGTCGGATTCCAAATATCGGTGTCGATGCCGTTTAAAATGCCGCTCAAATCATGATACCGTTCTGCTAATAAGCCGTGTAAACCATAGCTATAAGCCGGTGTTTGAATGTCTTTGGCATAAGTGGGACTGACTGTAGTAATGCGATCAGCGTAAAACAAACTGGCTTTTAAGAAAGAAACTGAGCCATAATATTCCAAGCCATGTATACCAAAACTTTCTGGTGGCAATTGTAATAACGGCATTATGTCAGGTGTAAAAATACCTTGATAGGCAATATTGTGAATACTTGCAATTGTATGTGCATGTGGCTGTTTGGCATAGTGTAAATAAGTGGGTGCAAGTCCAGATTGCCAATCATTACAGTGTATAATTTCTGGTTTGAATAAAAATTGACCTTGACCAAATAACGCTGCCACTTTAGACAGCAATCCAAAACGTAAGGCATTATCGGGCCAATCTTTACCATGTTGATCTTGATAAGGATTGCCTTCACGTTGATATAAAGCCGGGCAATCGATCAAATAAATCGGTGTCTTACCGCTGGGCATCACGCTGGCTAAAATATTGATCGGTTCAAGGTGAGGAAAAACAGTAATTTGTTGATGTACTTCAACTAACGGTAACGCTTTTAATACAGAGGGATAACCCGGCAATAGAATGCGAATATCAACATCTAATTGTTGCAAGGCGTTGGGTAAAGCACAACTGACATCAGCCAACCCTCCTGTTTTTATTAAAGGGTATACTTCTGAGGTTACAAAAAGAATACGTGGTTTTAATATACTCATCGTAGTTTCTACAAAAGCTTTATGAAGTAAAAGGGATCATCTGCTGAATATCTTAAGGAAATTAAACGTGATCACACTTTGGGTGGTAAAGAAAGTTTTTATTATAGTGTGAGACCACGAAAAATTATACCTAATCAAGCATAACTATTTAATTTTATTGGTAGTTTAGTCATAAGTCTATTATATAACGACTGCTATGACGCTTTATCAAGGCGACAGCGTATTAAAATTTCATTATTCTAACACGATGTCGAAGATTCATTATGATAATAGATTTCACTAGTTTGTTCTTTTGAAAATTTTGCTTAAATAAGCTCTAGGAAAGATAGCATGTCTACTAAATTAAAAGTCGTTTTATGTTGGCATATGCACCAACCTGCTTACCGTGATCTGCATAGTAATCAATACCAATTGCCTTGGACTTATTTACACGGTATTAAAGATTATGTCGATATGATAGCGCATTTAGAAGCCGTGCCTAATGCAAAAGCTGTAGTCAATTTTGCGCCCACATTGCTTGAACAAATTGACGATTATGCGATTCAACTCAACAATTATCTGACTCAATGCACTGATCCTAAAGACGCAGAACGTTTTATTCACGATCCATTTTTAGCCGCCTTAATAAAATATCCATTAGCCCCGTTTTCTCAGACAGCGGATTTACCAGAACATAAAGCGCGTTTGCATTTTATCAAACTGTGTTTACGAGCAAATGAAGAACGACTGATTCAACGCTTTGCACCTTATCAAAAATTGGTTAGTATGGTCCCATGGCTTAAAGAAAAACCAGAAGTACTAGAATATATAGGCGAACAATATTTTATTGATCTCATCGTTTGGTACCATTTGGCTTGGATGGGCGAAACCGTGAGACGTAGTGATTCGCGTGTTAATGCATTAATGAAAAAAGCCAGTGGATTTGATCAAGCTGATCGTAGACAATTAATTGAATTAATTCATGAAATAATGAGTAGTTTAATTCCGCGTTATCGTGCTTTGGCAGACAAAAAACAAATAGAACTCTCTGCAACCCCTTATGCGCACCCCATTGTACCTTT
Organism: Thiomargarita sp.; assembly: GCA_020721045.1. Classification (GTDB taxonomy): domain Bacteria; phylum Pseudomonadota; class Gammaproteobacteria; order Beggiatoales; family Beggiatoaceae; genus DYNN01. The sequence goes on from DYNN01000021.1 coordinate 7,400, forward strand.
ATTGCTAGATGTTAAAACAGCAGCAGAAGCAATGCCTAACGTTGTGTTACCGACTTGTGGACAGTATCCAGGTGGACAAGAACGGGTGCGTTGGCATGTACAAAAAGCATTTACAGTATTTCAAAAATACTTTGGTCGGATTCCACAAGGTTTCTGGCCCTCAGAAGGCGGTGTGAGTGAAGCTACAATTCGAGAATTAGAAAAACATGGTATTCGTTGGGTAGCGACAGGTCACGGCGTATTACATAATAGCTTGATTAAATGCGGCTTATTGGGACAACCTACACATCGCGCTTATCGCCTGCCTAGCAGCAAAGTCAGTTGTTTCTTTCGTGATGATCATTTTTCTGATCTAGTGGGTTTTGAATTTTCCAAATGGCACGCAGATGATGCGGTTGCGCACCTAATTCATCATTTAGAAAATATCGGCAATCACTTACCTGCTGATCAACACGTCGTATCTATTATCTTAGATGGCGAAAACGCTTGGGAATATTATCCTGAAAATGGTTATTATTTCCTCAGTGCTTTATATAAAAAATTAGCCGATCATCCACATTTAGAACTCAGTACTTTTACAGAAAATTTAACGACTGGCGTAACCGAATTACCCAAATTAGTCGCTGGCAGTTGGGTTTATGGTAGCTTTTCGACTTGGATTGGCAGCACCGATAAAAATCGTGGTTGGGACATGTTAATTGAAGCAAAACGAGTCTATGATCGCGTTATTAACACATTACCCACTACACAACGACAATTAGCCGAACAACAACTTGCCATCTGTGAAGGATCAGATTGGTGTTGGTGGTTTGGTGATTATAATTCAACAAATACGGTACATGACTTTGATCGCCTTTATCGCTTGCATTTAACGCAATTATATCATGTACTTAAGCAAGAACCACCAGAATATTTACAACATATTTTTAGTCATGGCGGTGGCGATCCCATAGCCGGTGGAGTTATGCGTACAGGACAGGAGCGTAAAGTGTAATGAATGCAACAGTAGAATTTTTCAAGAAACGTCGAGCTGGAGTTTTATTACATCCCACTTCATTACCCGGTCGCTATGGTAATGGCGACTTAGGTAAAGAAGCGTATCATTTTATTGATTTTTTAGTCAATTGCGGCTTATCTGTATGGCAAATGTTACCCTTAGGACCGCCTCATGCCGATTTATCTCCTTACCAATGTCAATCGGTTCATGCCGCCAATCCAGCATTAATTTGCTTAGATTCTTTAGTAGAAAAGGGTTGGTTAAATGCATTTCATTTGCCCGAATTATCATGTGTTCAAGACGCTTTAAGTTATCGTTACGCCCGTTTAAAAGAAGCGCGAGTTGGTTTTAATTTACATGCCAGCCAAACAGATAAAGCAGATTTTAAAACATTTATCGAAAAAAACGCTTTCTGGCTAAATGATTACGCCTTATTTCGAGCATTAAAAACCAATTCACACAACAAAGCGTGGTGGGATTGGGAAGCAGGATTGCGCGATCGTAAACCACAAGCCTTACGTAAAGCACAAAAACAATTGGCTGAATCGATAGAACAACACCAATTTGAACAGTTTATTTTCTTTAGTCAATGGCAAAAATTAAAAAATTATGCACATCAAAAGGGCGTTTCACTTTTTGGTGATATGCCGATTTTTGTCGCGGGCGATAGTGCCGATGTATGGGCGCAACGAGAAAATTTTCTGTTAGACAAAAAGGGACAACCTACCGTTGTTGCTGGCGTGCCACCTGATTATTTTTCTGCCACCGGACAACGTTGGGGTAATCCGCATTATAATTGGGAGGTGATGCAAGCAGACGGATTTTCTTGGTGGATCAAACGATTAGAAACTGCTCAGGTACTATTTGATGTCATACGCATTGATCATTTTCGCGGTTTTGAAGCCTGCTGGATGATTCCCGCTTCTGAACCCGTTGCGATTAAAGGCGAATGGGTTAAAGTACCGGGATTAGCATTATTTGAAAAATTGGAACAAGTCAATACTTTACCATTAGTCGCTGAAGATTTAGGCGTTATTACGGAACCCGTGATTGAATTGCGAGATAGATTTGGGTTACCGGGGATGAAAATTTTACAATTTGCTTTTGATAGCGGTTCGGATAATCCCTATTTACCGCACAATCATGTACCTAACTGCGTCGTTTATACGGGAACACATGATAATAATACGACATTGGGTTGGTTTAAAGAATTGCCTGTAGCCACACAACAATATATGTGTGAATATTTACACACCACGCCTTACGAAGTACCTTGGAATTTGATAGAAGCGGCTTTTGCATCAGTCGCAAGATTAGCAATTATACCGATGCAAGATGTATTAACCGCTGATGCGAATCAAAGAATGAATACACCCGGCACTGCTGAAGGGAATTGGCAATGGCGATTTAATTGGTCGCAATTGCCGGTTGGCGTGAGTGAAAAATTAAAGCATTGGGCAACATTTTATGAACGTATTTAGTTGAATTAAAACGGTAAAGTAACCATCAAAGTTAAATTGGGTGGGCAACGATGAACTTATCGCTCCCCCCAATTTACTGGATTATATCTAATTGATTGTATGCAAAAATAATTCAGATATAACTTTAGGAATAAAATTATATTGTTCTAGTGATATACTCTCTATTTCTGCGCATATTTTCACTACATCCAATGATTGCGCATGTTCCGCGATTGGTGCACTAAAAGCTTGTTTAAGTGCTTCAATTAATACAATATCTGTTTCTGAGAAATGGTGTGGAGTGTGTCCATTATCAATGCAACCTAAATAAATCAATTGTTCCGCAGAATCCAGACCGATATTATCTAAACTCAAATTAAATTCAGGCGAATAATTCGCAGCTTGTTGCTGGGCGTGAACATAATATTGCGCACAAGCCAACACTTCTGTCGCTAATTGATGCATATCCGTGCGTTGTAAGGCTTGCTGCAATTTATCTGTTAGTGTTGGTACTTTATGTAAAATTTGCCATAAACGCCATTGTTGTTCATCTTGAGCTAAGGCAACGCAACGCTGCTCTGATAAAAATGGGCTACATTGCAAATGTAATTTAATATATGTTCTTAAGGCAGCACGTGCGACTGTTGGATTTGTGTAATACCAATCCGCTTTAGAAAAACAACGCCAACCATTATTAGAATCAATAATCCATGTTTTATCGTATTTTAAATGCGGTTTTAACTGATTTTTTAACAACGCCACCAACATTTTTTTCCCTAACAATGGGGGCCAAAGCCATTGTGGTGCAGTGCTTTCGTCCGGTAATTGCGGTAAATGGATTATCGTTGATTCTTCATTTTCTGCCGACAAAGCGATCTCTGTAGAAAGCAAAGCGGTTTCTGTTGATAAAGTATTATCTGGTAGTGTTTTAATTTCAACTGTATTTTTTAATTGTGCAAGTAGTGATTCACCATCAACAATTTCAGCTCTACCAATTGCTAATTTGCCACGTTCCATCAATAAACTAGCACGTTCTGTGGCTAAACGCACTGCTAATACAAAGGATTCTCGTATACCTTTACCTAAAGTTGCACTAGTTTCAATGACTTTAACCTCAGGATATTCACTAAATAATGCTTTCAATTGCTGCGAAGATAAAGCACCTTTTAAATCTTGCTTATTTGCTTGAATCACGATTTTGACAGTTTCTTCAGCCTGTTGCGCCAACATCTGTTGCGTTTGCCAAAAATAATCTAAAGTGCTTTGTTCAGTATGCGTTGCGTCAAGCACAAAAATAATCGCATCAGCACTGCGCAACAAAAATTCTCGATGTTCTTTAAGGATATTTTGTCCAGGCACAGTGATGATTTGACAGGAAATACTATGTCCTTTGAAATAACCCCCCGTATAATCTAGCCAATCAAAAAAGATCGTATGACCTTCGACTTCTTTTGGCGTATACACTTTTTTGGATTGTCCAAGTATTTTCCCCAAAGAATATAAGCTAGTCGTTTTACCAGATAAAGGTGGTCCGTCGTATACTATACGAACAACAATGACTTCACGCTCGTTGTCTATTATTGCCATGCTTCAAAGCCCTTAGCTGCATTTTTGCTATCATGTTACAAATATTAACCACTCACAGCAAGCATTCTTTAATCACTTTTACAAAAATAATTACTTGCCTATATGCTACTTCTTATGCATACTTCTGATAAAAGAAAAGATTTGTGAGTAACTAGTTTAGCAAGTATACAAATAATTTGGTGATTATTTTTGAGATATGATTCAATAATTTTTTATGGCGCGCAAAAAAACCGCTTACACTTGTCAACGTTGTGGTGCAATTTCGTCCAAATGGTTAGGACAATGTCCAGATTGTCATGAATGGAATTGTTTAGAAGAAACCATCGTTGAAACCACACCTTCACCACGTCAACAAAGTCGTTTTACGGGTTACACTGGTACACAAGCCACAGTTTATTCACTAGGCACAGTCACTGCCCAAGAAGAAAGTCGTACACATACAGGCTTAACAGAACTCGATCGCGTATTAGGCGGTGGCTTAGTCGTTGGTTCTGTGGTATTAATCGGCGGCGATCCGGGTATTGGTAAATCCACGTTATTACTACAAACATTAGCAACTCTAAGTGTAGAAAATCTCACTTATTCCCCTTTATACGTCACAGGTGAAGAATCGCCACAACAAGTGAGTTTGCGGGCTTCACGTCTAGGTTTGAATGTAAGCAATGTCAAACTGCTGACAGAAACTCAAGTTGAACGCATCATAGAACAAGCGCGGATAGAACAACCACACATCATGGTAATCGACTCTATCCAAACAATTTACACTGAAATGTTGCAATCAGCCGCAGGTTCTGTGGCACAAGTACGAGAAAGTGCCGCTCAATTAGTCCGTTTTGCCAAACAAACCAATACCACCGTTTTCTTAGTTGGTCATGTTACCAAAGAAGGCGCATTAGCCGGTCCGCGTGTTTTAGAACACATGGTTGACACCGTTTTGTATTTTGAAGGTGACACCAGTAGTCGGTTTCGCGTATTGCGCGCATTTAAAAATCGATTTGGTGCAGTCAATGAACTGGGCGTATTTGCCATGACTGATCGCGGATTAAAAGAAGTGAACAACCCTTCCGCCATTTTTCTATCAAGACATGAAGAACAAGTTTCCGGTAGTGTCATCATGGTCACACGCGAAGGTAGCCGCCCCTTACTCGTTGAAGTACAAGCCTTAGTTGACGAATCACACATGCCCAATCCACGCCGTGTAACCTTAGGTTTAGATCACAATCGTTTAGCCATGCTATTAGCCGTTTTGCATCGTCATGGTGGCGTGGTCACTTACGACCAAGATGTCTTCGTCAATGTCGTGGGTGGCGTAAGAATTAATGAAACAGGTGCAGATTTAGCAGTTATTTTGGCAGTTCTATCCAGCTTACGAAACATCGCTTTACCCAGAGAACTCGTTGTATTTGGAGAAGTGGGACTAGCTGGAGAAATTCGTCCAGTACCCAATGGCGTTGAACGTTTAAAAGAAGCGGCTAAACATGGCTTTAAACGGGCTATCGTTCCCAAAGCTAACATGCCTAAAGAAAATATTCCTGAACTTGAAATCATACCCGTCATGCGCTTAGTCGACGCTTTGCACAGTATATAAAATAGAATGAAATCTACCAATCTTTCAAATAAGCAAGTGCTGGTTACCAAGTTCTACTTTACTTTTATTGTCAATTTTTCAAAAAATTATGGAATGTCGAGCAGAATGAAAATATTAGTTAAAAATTTAGGTGAATTAAAACAAGCAGAATTTTCATTGGGTGAGATCACTATTTTATGTGGCGGAAATAATACGGGCAAAACTTATGCAACTTATGCATTGTTCGGTTTTTTATCCACTTGGCGCAAATTATTTTCTATCAAAATCAGCAGTAACTACATTAAACAACTACTTGATGAAGGCGTGACCCACATTGATGTGTCAGAATATGTCAAGCAAACAGAACAGATTTTAGCTGAAGGCTGTCGTGCTTATACACAGGAATTACCCAAAATTTTTGCCGCGTCAGCAGAACGATTTAAAGAAACAGAATTTAAAATTATTTTGGATAACAACGATATACGCGCCACTGGCAAATATGATCGTAAAATTCGTTCCGCTAATATTGAGCTTTTTTCACTTTCAAAACAAGAAGGTAACGATGATTTAGTGGTCACATTATTAGTTGAAAAAACGACAATGAAAATTTCCACTGATGTTATCACTCATTTTATTACCGATGCACTTAAAGATATTCTTTTTGCTTCATTTTTTCCTAAACCGTTTATTGCAAGTGCAGAAAGGACCGGCGCGGCTATTTTTCGTAAAGAATTAAATTTCGCTCGTAATCGTTTGTTGGAAGAAGTGAGTCAAGTGAACAAAAATATTGACCCACTTGAATTATTATTTAAGGAATATCAAGATTATGCTCTGCCAGTAGAGAAGAATGTGGATTTTACACGGCAACTGGAAACGATTGTGAAAGATAAAAGTTTTATTGCTCAACAGCATTCTGAAATCTTAACGAATTTTGCGGATATCATTGGTGGCGAATATACCGTTACGCGCGATGATGAGCTTTACTATGTGCCTAAGAATAGTAAAAAAGTGAAACTGACGATGGATGAAAGTTCTAGCGCGGTGCGTTCGTTGTTAGATATTGGATTTTATCTGCGTCATGTTGCCCAGCGCGGTGATTTATTGATGATTGACGAACCTGAACTCAATTTACATCCAGAAAATCAACGACGTGTTGCTCGCCTATTTGCACGTTTGGCGAATTTGGAGATTAAAGTTTTCATTACAACGCACAGCGATTATATTATCAAAGAATTAAATACGTTAATGATGTTGAACCATGATAAACCGCATTTAAAACGTATTGCAGAAGACGAAGGTTATCAATCCAAAGAACTTATTTCAGCGGCTAAAATCAAAGTGTATATTGCTGAAAAAGCACTCATTCAATTGGAGGGTGGGCAACGCAAAACTCAGTGTCAAACCCTTGTTGCTGCTGATATTGATCCCGAACTGGGTATTGAAGCACGTAGCTTTGATGAAACTATTGACAAAATGAATCAAATTCAGCAAGACATTGTATGGGGAGGAGATTAGTGCCAAATTCTGATAAAAATGACATTGATATTCTGAAAGAAATATTGAAAGAACAAATTCTTGTCCCATTAGAAGATCGTTATAACAAAAAACAGGTAGCATTGACTGAAGCCGACAATTATACTGTTAAAATTCAAGGGATACCTGATAACACTGTTGTTATAAAATCAGATGCTTTTCCTCCACCCAAAGCAGTATTTTCCAATTCCAAAGGTGAGTGCAAACGGGCTGACTTCGTTATTGTGGCAGACATGGGCAAAAAGAAATTTCTCATATACATTGAGATGAAAGCACAACCAAGGACTAGCCAAAACTTTGAAGTTATTCAGCAATTTAAGGGGGCACAATGCTTTATCAGCTATTGCCAAGCCATCGGTAAATTGTTTTGGGAACAAAAAGAATTCTTGGACGGTTATGAATGTCGTTTTGTCAAAATTGTAACTAAAAGCAAGAGGATTGATAAACAAAGCAGTCGCCCTAACAATTCAACAGTTCACGATCGCCCCGATCAAATGCTAACGATCAAAAGTACTGATCATTTGCAATTTAATCAGTTAATTGGTAAACCAGCTAATGTGTAGGATGCAGCGCATCCGACGAAAGAAATACGATCTACCTGATTGATACTACAGGTAAATTTTTGTTAAAATAGCACCATTTTTAGACTTGTCATACAATACTCATGCGCGAATATCAACATCTATTAAACGTCAACTCTACAGCCTCAAGTCACCTGATTTTATGGATGACCCTGCTATTTTTCATCGTTGCGGGTTGGTGGGCAAGCTACACCACTTTAGACGAAGTTACCCGTGGCACTGGTAAAGTCATTCCCTCACGCCACGTCCAAGTGGTACAAAATTTAGAAGGCGGTATTGTCAGCGAAATTTTGGCTAAAGAAGGTGATGTCGTTGAAAAAGAACAGATTTTATTGCGTATTGATGACACTCGCTTTGCTTCTTCTTATCGAGAAAGTCAGCTAAAAGAAATTGATTTAAAAGCTAAAATTTCCAGACTAACTGCCGAAGTTGAAGGTAAAGATTTAAGAATTCCTAACAAACTTTCAGCGGCAGACAGGCAAGTATTTAGTAATGAAGAAGATTTACTACGCTCACGTCGACGTGAAATGCAAAGCGGCATTGACGTGATTACGCAACAAAAAGCACAGAAAGAACATGAAATCAATGAATTAGCTTCTCAACGCGCACAATTTAAAAATGGTTATGACTTAGCCAACAAAGAATTAAAAATTACCGAACCATTGGTTAAGCGCGGCGTGATGTCTGAAGTTGATTTATTGCGTTTACAACGTGAAGCGGTTGAATTAAAAGGAAAATTAGACAGTACTTATGACGGAACTAAACGTGCAAAATCAGCATTAGCAGAATTAGATCGTAAAATTGAAGAATTACGCGCTTCTTTTCGTACCCGCGCACTGACAGAATTAAATGATGTTAAAGCAGAACTTTCTCGAATTGGTGAATCGAATTTAGCACTAAAAGATCGTGTAGTTCGTACTGCTGTCCGTTCACCGGTCAAAGGCACAATTAAGCAAATAAAAGTCACTACAGTCGGTGGTGTGGTACAACCGGGAATGGATTTAGTTGAAATTGTTCCCTTAGAAGACACTTTGCTTATAGAAGCACAAATACGCCCTGCCGACATCGCATTTTTACGCGCTGGACAAGCCGCAACAGTCAAATTTACCGCTTATGATTTTTCCATTTTTGGTGGTTTATCCGCACGTTTAGAACGTATCAGTGCGGACACTATTATTAATGAACGCGGTGAATCATTTTTTTCTATCGCAGTACGCACTGACCGCAACTACTTAGGCTCATCTTCTGAACCTTTACCCATTATACCGGGCATGATTGTATCCGTAGATATTTTAACTGGCAAAAAAACACTGTTAGATTATCTACTTAAACCTATTAAAAAAGCACAGCACATGGCATTACGGGAAAGGTAAATTTTTTATTCACAGGCACAAAGTCATAGATTAACGTGAGTTCGATATAAGTTTCTTCAAAATAAATAGGAATGTAAATGTCTATTATTGCAGCAAAAATTCAAGATGATAAAATTATCATTGGTGCAGATACACAAACTACCCGCGGTGGTTATCTTAAATTACTCAATACCCCTAAAAATGGACATGCTAAATTATATTGTATTGATGAAATTATTGTGATTGGCGTGGCTGGAGACGCCGCAGTGATTGAATTTTTTAGACGTTTTTTAAAAGATACTAAAAAATTACGGAAAATTGGCTTTAATGATTCTGATTTTGCTGATTTAATGATGAGCTTTAATGAAAAATTACAAACAGATAGTGATGAAAAATTGAATATAAAACATAATGCCTTTTTATTTTGTTACAATGGCAAATGTTATCAATTTTCAGCTTGGCATATCTTTGAAGTACAAGAATTTACAGCGATTGGTTCAGGGAGTGAAATTGCGTTTGCAGCATATGAAACTCAAAAATTATATGAACTTGAATTCAACATGACAAACATTTTACGCGCAGTTTGTCATATTGATCTTTTTTGCCATGAACCTTTGGTTATTTATGAAATGGATAAAAAAACGGGCAAAGTTCAGTTGGTCGAATAGCGCGCCGTACTTTGCTCTATTGACATTCGCTGATGTTATCATTTTGTTGTTGGCAATATTTTTGATTGCTTGGCTTATATTGCATTATTGGTTTAATGTTGGCAGTCCAGCAACTTATGCAATGATTACTATTGCTGATAAACCCCCATTACGAGTGAATTTAGATCGCCATGATGAACTTCGTGTAGCAGGTAGTTTGGGAGAAAGTATATTAGTGGTAGAACCGGGAAAAATTCGTTTTATTGCCTCGCCTTGTAGTGGTAAACAGTGTATTCATACCGGTTGGCTAACACACGGTGGTGATTTTTCTGCTTGTTTACCTAATAAAATCAGCGTGATAGTACAAGGAACAGACAATGAACAGTTTGACGCTATCACTTATTAATTGACAACTTTCATAGTGAATCCAAAGTTGTCAATTTGTAAAATCGCGCCTAATCCAAAAAGCTGCGTAGTAATTCTGAACGACTGGGATGTCTGAGTTTGCGCAATGCCTTAGCCTCTATTTGACGAATGCGCTCACGTGTGACGTCAAACTGGCGACCGACTTCTTCCAACGTGTGGTCGGTGTGCATGTCTATTCCAAAACGCATACGCAATACTTTTGCTTCACGCGGGGTTAAACTGTGTAGCATTTCTTGCGTTGCCCGTCGTAAACCTTCAAACATCGCCGATTCTAACGGGGCTGGAATAGAAGTATCTTCAATAAAATCACCTAAATGCGACTCTTCATCATCGCCGATTGGCGTTTCCATAGAAATGGGTTCTTTGGCAATTTTTAAAACTTTGCGCACCTTATCTTCAGGCATTTCCATCCGTTCTGCTAATTCTTCAGGCGTGGCTTCACGTCCTTTTTCTTGCAAAATTTGACGAGAGACACGGTTTAATTTGTTAATCGTTTCAATCATATGTACTGGAATACGAATTGTTCGCGCTTGATCTGCAATTGAACGAGTAATCGCTTGTCGAATCCACCAAGTGGCGTAAGTGGAAAATTTGTAACCGCGTCGATATTCAAATTTGTCCACGGCTTTCATTAAACCGATATTACCCTCTTGAATTAAATCAAGAAATTGTAAACCACGATTGGTATATTTTTTGGCAATAGAAATCACTAAGCGTAAATTAGCTTCAGTCATTTCTTTCTTTGCACGTCTGGCTTTAGCTTCTCCAATCGACATGTGGCGGTTAATTTCTTTGATTTCATGCAAGGTTAAACAGGCACGTTTTTCTTGTTCTATCAAATAATTTTGTACCGCTTGTAATTCAGTTTGATACCGTTTAAGTGATTGTGTATAGGATTTATCTTTATCTAACAATGAGTTAATCCAATTTGGATTGGTGATATTGTTTTTAAAAGAAGCCAAAAATTCGCTTTTATCCATGCCTACTTTTTTGATGCAAATGTCACGAATTTTATTTTCATATTCACGAATAGCAGCAACGGCGATTCTTAGGTTTTCCGATAATTCTTCAATTAATTTGGGTACCAGTTTAAATTGCAAAAAGCAAAAAGCAACTTCTTTACGTTGTTGTTCATACTCAGTGGTGCCTACACCGTATTTATTTTTTATCTCTATCAACTGGTTATATTTTTCACTCAGTTGGGCAAAACGCGCTTGAGTTTCTTCTAAATCTAAGATATTTTCTTCTAAGATAGCGGTTTCATCCTCATCATCTTCGTCTGTTGCAACTTCTGCTAAACTGTCATCATCAAGCGAATTGGCTGGATCCAACGTAGGATCATCGGATTCAAAATCTTCTGTTATATCTTCCACGGAACTTGGGTCTTTAAACCCATTAATTAAATCGGATAATTTGATTTCTTCTGAATTTACTGAGTCGTACAATTTCAAAAAAGCGTGAATAATGTCTGGATGATTAGATAAAGCCGACAATGTTTGGCTTAAACCCTCCTCAATGCGTTTGGCAATTTTAATTTCACCTTCACGGGTTAATAAATCGACCGTACCCATTTCGCGCATATACATGCGAACCGGGTCTGTTGTACGCCCAAATTCACTGTCAACAGTGGCAAGTGCGGCAACTGCCTCTTCTGCTGCATCATCATCTGAGGCAACCGCATCAGCAATGAGCAAACTATCCGCATCGGGTGCAAATTCATGCACAGAAATTCCCATATCATTAATCATGTTAATAATAGTATCAATCTGATCGGGATCGACAATATCATCAGGTAAATGATCGTTAATTTCGTGATAAGTCAAAAAACCCTGTTCTTTACCTCTTGCGATGAGTAATTTTAGTTGTGATGTATGGTGTTCTTGGTTCATAATATACTAAAGCACCTGTGCGCTATATGGGTTGTTTGATATGACAAACCTATAATTATAATATACAAATACAGAAAAGCACTACGCAAATTTGAATGGCTTTTCCTTATCAGTGTTGTATAAAAATTAACAAAACAAACTACTCTTTTCCATTGAAAAAGAATCGTTTGTCGGTTTAAAATAAGTCACATTTCGTTGAAAAAATGTACTTCTTAACGTGAGTTCGACGTAAATAAAAGGATAACTGTAGGTTTGTAGGGTACGCAGTTACCCCATTTCATACTTCCTACTACATTTTGTGTACTGCGTTGTTCTCTTATCTAGTAATTGTAATAAATTGTCACCAATTGCTTCATTTTCAAGTAATTTTTTACTATTTGTTTTTGTATTTCTGTCGTAGAATACGCAACTTTCTTGCCTAAATATAAATTGTCGCACCTTATTTCATTAATGATTTGCTTAATTATAGTTGAGCCAGCGAGCGTTTGTTTTTAATATTTTTATTTAAAAATAAGTGCTAACTTTTCGATAGTAATAGCGTATTGAGTTCTTGAACCTCTTGACTAGATAAAGAACCAAACTGTGCTTTTCGATGTAAAGATTCTATTCGTTGAGTTTTATAGTAGTCTTGTAAACACTTAATTTCTTCTACAAACTCCTTTTCTACATGTTCTTCAACGTAAGATTCTGTTAATAATGCTTTTTGTCCGTTCAACTCTTCAATGATATGACTGTATTGGGTGTTACGCCAATATTCATAAATTCGTGCTAAAGTTAATTGTGGATTTCCTTTATATAATTCAAGTAGTTCAACTAATAAATTAATATCTGGCAAATTCACATTAGCTAATTCTTGTGGATTTACAACGAATTGAGACAGTTTAGGATAATAGAGTAAGTTTTTAATAATTTTTTGTATCAACGTATTTATAGGTGGTGTAGAAAAAATTGATTTACCAGTGTGAACTTTAGGATTTGGAAAGTTCTTTTTCATCAATTTTTCCTGTGGCACGCCAGTTAAGTTTGCCAAAACATTCCAAAATAAAGTAGCGTGACTACTTTGGGGTGGCAATTGTTCAAGCAAAGGTGTTGCCAACTCTATTAAACGCGCTTTACCATCCAGATGATTTAAATTCACTTGCTCTAGCAAAGAATCAAACAAAAATTTTGACAGTGGTGTTGGCGCATTAAGATAAGTATCAAATTTTTCTCTGCCAATTTGTCTGATTAATGTGTCAGGATCATTATTTTGTGGTAAAAAAACAAAATTAATCAATCGTCCATTTTTTAATAAAGGCAAAGCGACATTTTTCAATATCCGTTCAGCAGCTTTATTACCAGCAGCATCGCCATCAAAACAAAAAATAACTTCAGCCACTTGACGAAATAACACAGCCAAATGTTCTTGAGTTGCAGCAGTACCTAATGTTGCCACAACATTGTGAATTCCATACTGTGCCAACGCAATCACATCTAAATATCCTTCAACGATAATAATTTTATCAGGATGATATTTTTTAATTCGGTGCCACCCATATAACGTTTTGCTTTTGTGAAATAGAGCCGTTTCTGGAGAATTCAAATATTTAGGTTTGCTGTCATCTAACACACGTCCACCAAAAGCAATTACGCGTCCACGTTGATCATAGATGGGGAACATAATTCGATGACGAAAGCGATCATAGGATTGTTTTTTATCGTTTTCAATGAGTAAACCGACTTTGATTAGAGATTCTTGTATTTTTACCGAAGAGCCCAAATGCTTGGATAAATTATTCCATCCTTCTGGTGCATACCCTAATCCAAATTCTTTGGCAATTTCGCCGCTTAATCCTCGATTTTTTAAATAATTTTTAGCAATATCGGTGCGACGTAATTGTTGTTGATAATAATGCGCAACTTCTGCCATTAATTGATATAGTTCATCATGCTGTTCTAAAGAAGTTGGCGCACTACCTTGTTCATAAACCACTTGAACACCAACACGAGAAGCTAATTCATGAATCGCTTCTACATAATCTAAATGCGCATATTCCATAGTAAAAGTCAATGCGTTACCATGTGCTTGACAACCAAAGCAGTAGTAAAATTGCTTATCTGGATTAACAGTAAAAGAAGGGGTTTTTTCCTGATGAAAAGGGCAACAGGCAGCAAAATTTTTTCCGGTTTTACGCAGAGGAATATAACTATCAATAATATCAATAATATCAACACGACTAATTAGATCATCAATAAAATGATGAGAAATGCGCATATTTGTGAAATTAAAATAAGTTAATCGTGAAAAAAATGACCCGCATGTAAAAATGTAGTGATTTGTTGAGCAACCTGCGTTGAAAATAACATACCAGTATGAGTGACAGATAAGGTCACATAATCGGTTGCATTGGCTAGTTGGCATTCTGCAACGCTGACAGTACCATCATGTGGCTTGGGTAAAGTAGTGATTAATTGTCCGAAACCAAGAGGCGTTGTACCCACAAGATTACCTAACTCGCGTTGCCCTTGCCAATCGGGTATATTACCTAATAATCCGGCATGAATGCTTTGACCCAATAGCCAACGCCCCATGGCAGAATTTGCTAATTTTTTAGCCACTTGACTACCTTGATGCGGTGTACCTAAAGTCACAATTCGTCCCATTTTTTGTATTGGAAAATCGTGAAATAATTGACGAATGATTAATCCACCTAAACTATGTCCCACAAAATGAACAGTTTCACTTTCTATTGATTGGAGCATTGTGTGTAATTTTCTCACATTATCAATCATTGAATGACGAATAGAGGGATAATGGAAAGATTTTACTTGAAAACCTTGGCGGATTAAATAATGTCTTAGGCGATACATTACGACAGGATGCATCCATAAACCATGAATCATAATAACCGTATCAGTGGGAGAATGCATATTATTTGAATTTAATCCTCTGTATTCCGATCTTCTGGCTTAGCAGCAACAATTCGTTTAGCATGTTTATATGAAGGGCTGCCAACATATTGTCCTGTTAAAATATCCACGTGCGCTCTGGATTCTGTATTGGATTCAAATGTGTTCACTAGTGATTCAGCGTGTTGATAATCTATACCACGAAATATCTGGTTAATAATGGCAATTTGTGAAGGATGAATAGCAATTTTACCACTACCTCCATTTCTAAATATATCGAGACATTCTCTTTCTACTTCTGTATGACAAGCTTTGTCTTTTGCAGGAATAAATCGACTTGGTGAATCGATAAAATTAACTTTATGGATTTTGGCAGAAATAAGTAGTGAAACGAAAATAAAATTTAATACGCTCAATGAATAATTTCTTTCTATATCAAGTTCATAACTCATATCGCCCGCACCAAAGACGAATTGTTTAACGCCCAATTGTGACCAATTTGTCAGCAAAATATCTCGTTGTTCAAAACCTTTCAATGTTTCTATCGTAGGCAAACATAAATGCGGTTCGACACCTGATTTTAATAGTACAGTCTGCACTTCGTCCGCTTGACCAACTTTAGGCAAAGCCAATCCAATTCCTTTGTGAACAACTGTTTGCACCAGTTTAATATCATCTGCAATATAGTCAGTCAGTGTATCATTGACTTTAATAAACCATGTACAAGCGGTATTAATAGATTCAAATGCAGAGGAATGAAAAAAGTCATAAGCAAGATGTCGTCCCGTTTCTTTTTGATCAGGAGGAACGCTGTCTTCTAAATCAATAATGACAGCATCTGGCTTTTGTATTTTATTGTTATCTTGGAAAATTTCAGTTAATTTAATACTGAAACGAGGTAATTTTACAGAAGGAACGACAAGAAAGGATTTTAAATGAGTTTTTTGTGCTTTCATATGAATGTTGGTTAATAGAAAGTGAATATTAACAGTAAATTACAAAATTCCTCTGTAGAAAAATTAAAGGTGTGAAAACAATATTGGTTTTGAATAGGGAATATCTGCACATTGGATCGAACCCGTTGACGCCTCTGTAATAAATAGAGTTGTTTGTTCAGAACCGCCTATTGCGAGATTAGTGAGCATACGTCCATCAGTGCAAGAATTAATCCGACAAATAGGTTCTCCATAGCGATTAAATCCCCACACACATCCTAAAATAGGTTGCGTCACATACAAATTATCTTCTGCATCGATCGCAAGTCCATCAGGTCCGCCGCCACCAGAAAGATTAATAAAAACGCCGACCTTAGTTGTATAGTGATTTTGCGTAATCGGTATTCGCCAAATGGCATTGGCACGGGTAACTGCAAGAAATAAAACGGATTCATCTGTTGAGAGAACAAGACTATTTGGACTCGGAATTCCTTGCAATAAGAGTTCTAATTCACCAGATACTTTTAATCTAAACACGCGACCTGATGCATCTTGTAAACCACTTTGCCCTTGGTCGGTAAAATATAAATCTCCATTTTTTGCAAACACTAAATCATTCAATCCTTTAAAAGGTTCTCCAAAAGCCTTATTTATGATTTGTGATATTGCGCGGGTGTTAGGATCAACAGTTAATAATCCTTTTTTATGATCGGTAATGAAAAGAGTGCCATCACGATGTATTTGTAAACCATTTGGCGCGCCGTCATATTCCACAAAACACTCGAACTGTCCTTGACTATCAATTTTAAAGATTCTGCCATAAGCAATATCGACGCAATATAAATTACCGTGGCGATCAAATGCCGGTCCTTCAAGAAAAGAACCAATTGCGCCTTTATGGTAAGGTCGATCAGCAAGCCATGCGGAATGACGTCCACTGTTTGCCAAATTTAATGTGCTAGGTAGTGTTGTGAAAACGTGTGCGGAAATTATAGGTGGTGGAGCAAACATATATCACTCATCAATGTTATTGTAAGTTGGGTTTGTGATCTAATTGTTGTTTTTTATCATTTTTCACTACAGGATAACCCGCATACAAGGAATAACCAATACTGGTAGATAAACTTAACATCGTAAGAACCATCATGCCACTCATGCCAGCACCCGTAAGAAAAATCGTACTTATCCCAAAAATTGAGGGTACAAGAATCATTGCTTGTTGCACGTTCATATGATGATTAAAACCTTGTGCCAATTCAAACAGACGAGATAAATGCTGAATACCTTGATCTAACAATAAAATTTGTGCCGTATCAGTAGCCAATTGCGAAGCACCATTCAAGGAAATAGAAACTTGAGCTTGTTTCATAGCAATCGCATCATTAATCCCATCACCAATATAGCAAATGAAATGACCTTCTTGTTGCAATTTCTCAATAATTTCAGCTTTTTGTTGAGGTAAAGTGTGAGCAAAATAGTGATCAACGTCAAGTTCTTTTGCTAAATGGGCTGTTGGAGTTTCAGCGTCTCCAGAAATGATATAAGTTTTTTTAATTTGTGCCAGTTGTTTTAGTTTTCGAATAGTGGCTTTCGCTTCTGGTCGTATCGTTGGCAATAATTCAATAGCTCCAACGAGTTGTTTGTCGACTGCAATCATGATCAAACTATGACCTTGTTGTCGAGCTGTTTCTTGCGTATATTTTACAGATTCAGGAATATCAATATTTTCCGAAGTCATGAACCGATAACTACCTATAGTGATTATCTTTTCCTTTATCACTACTTTAACTCCGTAACCTAAGCGATATTCACTATGTTCTGGTTCATAGAAAGTAGTATCTCGTTGTTTTGCTTCTTGTAAAATAGCGCGTGCTAGAGGATGCGTTTGTTTATGTTCAGCAATTGCTGCAAATTGTAGAATTTCATTTTCTGTATACTCTGAAAAAGAATAAATATGACCAACATGAGGTTGTTCTTCTGTTAAAGTGCCTGTTTTATCAAAAATGAGCGTATCCACTTGACTGAGTAAATCTAATGAACGCCCATCTTTTATTAATATACCTTCATCCATAGATTGCTTAAGGTAACGTGATAAACTTAAAGAACCAGCAATTTTGAGTCGTTCTTTAGGATGGACAAATAATACAGCAACGGCGGATTCAAAACCAAATAATGGTAAAGCAATAAGCCCTGTCATTAGCGTGGGTTTGAC
Organism: Thiomargarita sp.; assembly: GCA_020721045.1. Classification (GTDB taxonomy): domain Bacteria; phylum Pseudomonadota; class Gammaproteobacteria; order Beggiatoales; family Beggiatoaceae; genus DYNN01. Next base: position 25,475 of record DYNN01000021.1, read on the forward strand.
CAATTGACGCGAGAACGATTCAAATTGAAGGACAGTCAACGATTTATAATCAGCAGTTTGATTGAGTACTTCTACAATCTTTGTAGCATTGGTTTCTGCGCCTGCTTTTTCTACTAAGAGATGAATTTTTCCTGATAATACAATGGTCATGGCAAATACTTTATCACCTTGACCTTTTTCCACTGGCATAGATTCACCTGTAAATCGATGCTCATCAATGCCGGCAACTCCCCAAACAATCTGTCCATCAGCCGGAATTAGTTCTCCTGCACTCACTACCAAAATATCACCGGCATGAATCTCAAATAAGGGAACAGAAATTTCAATATTATCCTTTAGTAGCCACACTTTTTTAGGCATATCTTGATAAATATCTACTAATTGATGATGAGAATCACGTAAAACACGCGAAGTTAAAATATCACCCAATGTACTGACAAATGCTAATAAACTACCAATAAAGAGATGTTGTCCAGCGATTGCTCCCAAAATTGTCATAGTTGATAAAGTTTCAACGTCAATTTTTCCTTTTTTTAGCAATTCCCAAGTAATATATATTTTTCTTCGCACAGCAAAGAGCATGAATGGTGCTGCAAGCCAACTTAATGGTGGATATACTAAATAACCAATGGAAGCAAAACCGATAGCAATAGAAGTATAAGTTAAATCTTTCGTTGTTCTTTTTTTGCTAACAGATGAATTTGCTAATTTTTCTTCAACTTTGTTCTCTTTTAAGTGTTTAGTATATTGTTTTTGCTTAAGAATTAATTTTCTGTTATGCAATTGCTTTTGTTCACGCCAATTTTGATAACCAATTCCGAAAACGCCACTTAAAATAATTAAATTAATAATCATAACTTATATTCTCTTATTACTTATGGATTAAAATTATCAAGATACAAAGGTTTGGCGGGTGCAATCCAATGTCCTTGAATGTAATTAACCCCAATCGTTTGTAATTGTTTGAAAATTTCTTCTTCTTCTACATGTTCGGCAATTGTTTGTAGTGACATAAGACTTGCAAGCTTGTGAATCGCATCTACCATAGCGTAATCAATAGAATCTGTTAGCATATGTTGAATCAAAACTTTGTCAATTTTAATAAAATCAACGGGTAAATGTTTTAAATAAGCAAAAGATGCAATGCCAGAACCAAAATTATCTAAAGCAAAATAACAACCTAACTTTTTCAATTCGTTAGCAAAGTAATCGGTGTGACTCAAACTGGTAATAGCACAGGTTTCGTTGACTTCAAAACACAATTTTTCTGGTGGGATATGGCTTTCTTGCAAACCATGAATGAGACTTTCAATAAAATTTTTATCACTCATGGAGTAGCCAGAAACATTGATATGAACCAGTGATAGTTTTTCCGTATGTTGAGGGTGTTGAGTCAACCAATGAAGCACTTTGTTAATCACCCATTGATCAAGTTTTGCCATTAAATTGTAACGCTCTGTGGTTGACAAAAACGCACCAGGTAAAATCAAATTACCCTTACCGTCATTCATCCGTAATAAAATTTCATAATGATGCGATGTTTGTTGCGAAGATAGCACTTGTTCTGTGGCAACAATAGGCTGATAAAACAAGACAAAACCATTTTCAATTTCAAAATTATTGCGTAATAGGGGCAACCATTGTATCTCTTGCTTAAGTCCTTTAGCATCTTCTTTTTGGTAAACGTGAATATTATTACGTCCAGCGTTTTTTGCTGTATAACAAGCTGCATCCGCCATCGCTAAAATACTTTCGTGACTGACTAATATATCCGCAGTAATCATCACTAAACCAATGCTGATGCCAATGGTAAATATTCCTTTTTCTTGACGACTACCATCCCAATAAAATCTGAATTTTTCTATATTTGCACGTAAATTGTAGGCAATATTTAAAGCGTGTTGTTGTGAGCAAAATTCGAGTAACAAACCAAATTCATCGCCACCCAAACGCGCTAATGTCACTTGGTGAATGCCATGATGTATTTCAGTTTGTTTTTTTAAAATCAGCGCAACATCTCGCAGCAGTTGATCACCGGCTTCATGTCCACAAGTATCGTTGACAATTTTGAATCGATCCAAGTCCATGTATAGTAAGGCATGTTCCGATATTAATACGCTATTTTCCACATTGTTATCGTGACGATGATTGTGATTAACAACTTTTTCCAAACGTGCATTAAATTCATGTAAATTCCACAAATCAGTCAGTGCGTCATGTTTAGCTTGATAAGAAAGTTTTTGAGTTAATTTACGATTTTCAGTCACATCGTGAAAAACTAATACCATACCAATAATATCACCATTACGATCACGAATTGGCGCAGCAGAATCTTCAATCGCAAAACGTTTCTTGCCATTACGATGAATTAATACGGTGTCTTCCGATAAATCTATCATTCGACCTTCAACTGTACAGATATAAATCGGAAATTCAATCGGTTGTCCAGAATTTTCTTCAATGATATTAAAAACTTGTTTTAGCGGTAATCCTCTGGCTTGTTCATTGTGCCAACCGGTTAATTTTGCAGCAATGGGATTTAAATATTCAACATAACCTTTGGCATCGGTAGTAATTACACCATCTGCAATTGAAGCAAGCGTGACTTGTGCTTTTTCTTTTTCTTCAAATAACGCTTCTTCAGCATGTTTGGCTTGTAAAATGTAATGAATACGATTGCGTAATACATCCCAATTGACGGGCTTGGTCACATAATCAACGGCACCGGCGGTATAAGCTCGATCTACCCATTCTCGTTCCACAAAAGCGGTGACCATAACAATCGGTAAATGTTGAGTATGCGGTAGTTGTCGAATAGCCGTGACTGCTGCAATCCCATCCAATACGGGCATGTCTGCATCCATCAAAATTAAATCAGGCGTTTTCGCGGCAACGTATTCTATGGCTTGTTGACCATTTTCAACCGTATCCACTTGATACCCACATTTTTGTAATATTTGAATGAACATTCCGCGAATTAAAGGGGCATCATCAACTATTAAAATATGAGCTCGCGCATTGATCATTGTGTATTTTCCAACTGTAACATATGGGCAATTTGATGTTTTACGATATAATTAACTTGTTCTATTTCGTCTTTTATTATGAGCAAGCATTCAGTTATTTGTTCTTTTTGATTACTTTTGGCAAATTTCTCCAAATCATGACATAAACGAGCTAATTTGATTGCACCGATTTGCGCACTCTCCCCTTTAAATTGATGCGCTTTATGTTGCAATGATTCAAAATTTTCATATTTGGCAAATGTATTCAGACTGGTTAGCTGTATCGGTGCATATTCAATAAATTGGTATAATAATGAATGAGTACCTTCTCCCATAATCGAGTGTAAATCTTCAATAATTTTGAAATCTATCGATGAATCAAAGTCTGTTTTTTTATTTTCTTCAATGGGTTGCATAATCCGTTTGCTACCTAACCAATGTTTTAGAAGATTAGCCAATGTATCTAGGCGAATAGGTTTAGTTGCATGCTCATCCATATCGGCTGCTTTGGCGGCAAGGCGATGTTCTGGCAAAGCGTAAGCTGTGAGTGCAATAATTGGTGTACGCAATTGTCCGGTTTCCTTTTCACGCCGTCGAATTTCTCGCGCAGTTACGTAACCATCTAATATGGGCATTTGACAATCCATTAAGATTAAATCATACACTTGTCCAGCAACTTTTTCTAATGCTTCTTGCCCATTTTCAGCAGTCTCTACTTGTAGATATCCTAAACGTTTCAACATGCTGATAATTAAGTTACGATTCAATAGGCTATCTTCAACAATCAGGATTTTATAGGGTAAGACAGTTTTTTCATCCATAATAGGTATAATTGATTTAGTAGGTTCTGAATAAGATATTTTATTCTCATTAACAGGTATCACATGAGATACTGTATCATGCAAGCGATCAATAGAAAATGGAAGGAGTAACTGTTCGAAAATACCCAATTGCATGATTTCTCTTGTGCTCATTGATACTAGCGTGGCTGTCAATAGAATGACCGGAAAAAAAGGAATTTCCTTCCGTTGGCGACATGCGCGTATAAACTCTATTCCATTCATGTCAGGAATATGATGTTCAACCAAACCAAGCTGAATTTTGCTTCCAAGATGAACGGCATTTTCCAACTGCATCAATCCTTGTACAATGCTGTTTGCCAATATCACTTCTACTCCCCATATTTTTGCCCGTTCTTGCAATAAATCTCTTTGTATTTTGTCATTGCTAATAACAAACAAACTTCCGCGCGACATTTGACCTACCATCGGAGATTGGGAATCAAGTGATTGATTTAAATGGGATGTAAACCATTGCGGATCATTGGCATTTAATTGTGTATATAAACCCATTTTTCCACCTATTTGGTCGATTGTTGGTGTGAAATTATGACGATACTCATACACATTATTCACAATGTAAAAATATAGTTTTTAACCTGCAAAGCGCGTCATTCTAATCTTAGCATAATTATGGAAGAGGATTTTATTCTTAAAGATACAATATGTTATAATCTAACATAAATTTTCCTTATACCACGTTATAAAACTATATTATAAAATACTTATAAAGTAAATAAATTTGCAGCTATTCTCCCATGAAGACAAACCATTACGTTATAGTAATAATATTTATTAACTTAGGAAAATGATGAAAATTGCTATCGTAGCCGGTGAATTATCAGGTGATTTACTAGGTGCAGGCTTAATTCGCGCATTAAAAAAATACTATCCACACGCCCAATTTGAAGGTATTGGGGGCAAAGATATGTTACAAACCGGATTTGTCAGCCATTATCCATTGGAAACTTTATCTGTTATGGGATTGGTTGAAATCATTAAACATTACCGTAAAATTAAACATTGTCGCGACAATTTACGAGATTATTGGCTAAAAAATCCGCCCGATGTATTCATTGGTATTGATGCACCTGATTTTAACTTAGGATTAGAAACCGCACTAAAAATAGCAGGAATTCCAACAATACACTACGTAAGTCCCTCTGTTTGGGCATGGCGGCAATATCGTTTACCCAAAATTGCACGCGCTTGCGACTTAATGTTAACGTTATTTCCTTTTGAAGCCACTTATTATCAACAACAGAAAATTCCAGTTAAATTTGTAGGACACCCTTTAGCCGACGCAATTCCCCTAAATAACACTGATCCACGACAGGCACGTCAACAACTTGGTTTATTAGAAAAAGCAGAGAAAACAACTAAATGGATTGCATTATTACCCGGTAGCCGTTACCAAGAGATTGAAAAACTAGGAGAAATTTTTCTACAAACAGCAAATTGGTTGTATCAACGAAATTCTCACTTGCATTTTGTAGTGCCTTTAGTTAATAATAGCAGGATAAACAAACTATTTTCGTCTCAAGTAAATGCAATTGCACCCAAATTACCTTTGACAATTGTGACAGAACAAGCCAAGCAAGTAATATCTGCAGCCGATGTAGTATTAATCGCATCAGGTACGGCAACATTGGAAGCCATGTTATTAAAACGTCCAATGGTCGTCGCCTATCGTCTGGCACCTTTAACTTACTGGTTAGCAAAATGGTTAGTGCATACAACCTATTTCGCTTTGCCTAATTTACTAGCACAAAAACCATTAGTACCAGAATTTTTACAACATGAAGTCACTTGCGACAAATTAGGACACAGTATTTTGCTTTATTTAGAAGACGCTGAAGCTATCAATCAGTTAAAAACAGAATTTATGGCATTACACCATCAATTACGACAATCAGCTGATCAACAAGCAGCAAAAGCGGTATTTTCCTTGCTTGAAAACACATTATAATTTCAATTTTATGTTTGAAATAGCAAATAACTTAAAAAAATAATCCTATCGATGACTTGTTTTATCAAAAATATCCCTAATTTATACTCCTAATGATATTCACATTAAATAAGCTGACATATGTTTAAACGGTTAAAAGAAGACATAACCTGTGTGTTTGACCGTGATCCAGCGGCACGTAGCACGTTTGAAATACTGACAACCTATCCGGGTGTTCATGCAATTTTCATGCATCGCCTCAATCACTTCCTATGGCAAGCTAATTGGAAGTGGTTAGCCCGTTTTTTATCAATGTTTACTCGCTGGGGTACCGGAATTGAAATACACCCAGGTGCCACTATTGGACGGCGTTTTTTTATCGATCATGGCATGGGTGTAGTGATAGGTGAAACCACAATTATTGGCGATGATTGTACCTTGTACCATGGTGTTACCTTAGGTGGAACTACATGGCAAAAAGGACAACGCCACCCGATTCTAGGTAATGATATAGTCGTTGGTGCCGGTGCTAAGGTATTGGGACCGATCAAAATTGGCAATGGAGGGCGTATTGGCTCTAATGCAGTAGTCCTCAAACCTGTTCCCGAGGGTGCTACTGTTACCGGTATTCCGGCAAGAGTCGTTGAAGTTGATAACAAGAAAGCTCGGCATAAAAAAATTTTTGACGCCTATGGAATACCACAAGATATGCCAGACATCGACCCGATACAACATGCTGTCGACAAAATGCTCGATCACATTCTCGCTATGGATGAAAAATTACAAGCTATCTGTCAGACATTAAAACAACTTGGTGCTGAAACTGAGGGCTTGTTGCCAAAAGAATTAGATTCCTGTCAGATTCGTGTTAAAGAAGGCGCGAATAATCAAGATGGAACCTAATAATAGCCTAGTATTTTTTACGGTAAAATACTTGACTATTTTAGTTCATTAAGTAATACTTAATTATTATATAATCACTAATGTAAATATAGAGAAGGATAGAACCATGAGACTAACAACAAAAGGACGTTACGCTGTCACTGCGATGTTGGATTTAACCATCCATCACAACGAAGGTCCCATCACATTGGCTGATATTTCCCAACGTCAGGGAATTTCTTTATCCTACTTGGAGCAACTTTTTTCTAAGCTACGCAAAAAAGGCTTAGTGGACAGTGCTCGTGGACCTGGCGGTGGTTACCGTTTAAGTCGTCCAGCCACAGAAGTCACAGTTGCTGAAATCATCATGGCAGTTGATGAAAAAGTCGATGCCATGCGCTGTAAAGGGCAAAAAAATTGTAAAGACGAAAAACCTTGCTTAACTCACCAATTGTGGGCAGACTTAAGCGATCAAATTTACGATTTTCTAAACGGCATTAGTTTAGCAAAAGTTGTAGAAAAACGGGCAAAAGAAGCTTCCCAAGAAGTGGCAGCCAGACAAGAAAAGACAGGTAGACGCACCAAACGTCAAATTAAATAATACGCTGATTTATTTAAATTAAGTGTTGTCACTTACATCGACCAATCTTGCCATAACGTGAGATTGGTCAATCTTAAATAGTAGAGACCTACGCGGGCTACCTTCAGTCAATTAAAAAGATTGACGTAATGCCAATAGCACTCTAAAATAAACAATCTATTCGGGCGATTAGCTCAGCGGGAGAGCACTGCCTTCACACGGCAGGGGTCACTGGTTCGATCCCAGTATCGCCCACCATTTTGATTTACCTGAATTATTTCTGCATTTCCCTTAGTTATCCATCTCCTCTATTATTTTCAAAAAATTTTCTCATGCAAATTGGTCGTTATCTCATTAAAAATCGTTTAGTTTTAGCACCAATGGCAGGCGTAACTGATCGCCCTTTTCGTCAACTTTGCAAACAAATGGGCGCAGGTATGGCAGTTTCAGAAATGGTTTCTTCTAATTCATTGCTGTGGGGCAGTGAAAAAACCAAACGACGTACCGATCATGCCGGCGAAGTAGAACCCTGTAGCGTACAAATCGTAGGCGCTGATCCACAACTCATGGCAGAAGCTGCGCGTTATAATGTCGCTCATGGCGCGCAACTAATTGATATTAATATGGGTTGTCCAGCAAAAAAAATTTGCAATGTCATGGCAGGTTCTGCTTTACTAAAAGACGAAAAGTTAGTAAAACGTATTTTGGAAACAGTTGTTAATGCAGTTGATGTACCGGTAACTTTGAAAATTCGTACTGGTTGGGATAAAAATAATCGTAATGGTGTTAAAATTGCACAATTAGCCGAACAATGTGGTGTGCAAGCACTGGCAGTACACGGACGTACACGCGCTTGTGGTTACAGCGGAGAAGCAGAATATGACACAATTGCCGCCATCAAAGCAGCGATTAAAATACCTGTTATTGCTAATGGCGATATTCGCACTCCTGAAAAAGCTAAATATGTCTTAGAATACACAAAAGCAGATGCCGTAATGTTAGGTCGTGCAGCACAAGGTAATCCTTGGATTTTTAAAGAAATTGATTATTATTTACGCACTGGTGAACACTTACCCACACCTTCAGTTTTAGAAATCCGAGATATTTTATTACATCATCTCAATAACTTATATCAGTTTTATGGTGAATACACCGGTGTACGTATGGCGCGCAAACATCTTTCATGGTATAGCAAAGGACAACCCCACGGTGCTGTTTTTCGTCATACAATCAATCAGGTAGAAACTTGTGAAGATCAAATACGATTAATCAAAGAATTTTTTACACCATGATACTGAAACCCACCGCAACTCAATCCGCTAATATAGGAGTTACGCATTGACAGCGATGTAGTATTGTGGTAAACGATTCGAAT
>DYNN01000190.1 GCA_020721045.1 Thiomargarita sp.
TGAGTTATAAACTGTTGAATGGGAACGGATACTATATTGCCATTCCATACACTATCTATTTGTAGATATTTATCATAATCTGAATAACTTATTTCAGCGCGGTAGGGTGCATAAGCCATAGCGTCATGCACCATTTCCATGCGGCGTATGACGCTGCGCTTATACGCCCTACGCGGGCTCATATATTACAACACCAAACGAGTCTGGATAGCATTTCTCTTTTTGAATTTTGAAGGTGCTAGATTTATAAGGTTTTATACCTAAAAATTCCGTTTTTTTGATTCTACCAAACTCTTCAGTTATAACTTCTTCTATTTTATGTAAATATTTTTCTCTACTATTAAATACATTAAATTCTTTATCTAAATTTTCCATACTACAATTTTCATGAGTTAAACTCCATGATTCGCTATCTGAAATTTTATTTAGTAAATCTTGAGTCAGAATACCATCCGTTTCATATGAATTTATATATATCATTTTGACATTTTTTTGTTTGTTTATAGGAAATTCCTTAAGTATTATTTTTATATACTTAGCATATTCAGATATGTTTAACGTTTTACATGCGCCTGAATGTCCAATTCTAACTTTAGGTGGATTGCTATGAATTAAATCTAACGAAATACTACAATCTTCATGAATAGGCTGATGTACAATGGTCTCTGTGAAAATAGAACTCTTACATTCCATTTCAGAATTATCACATCCCACAAGAATAAAAAAGAAAAAGCTATACATTAAATATTTCATATTATTTAAATTCTGTAAATAATCAGTTAAATGTTAGAAAATTCACTAAAGTCATAAGTAAACATGCGAATTATTTTTTAATATATTGAGACCGTTGCACGAGTCAGTCGTAATTTTGCCAAAATACTAGTAAAAACAAGCGATTGCGAGATTTTTACTTGATTTTGCTAAGTGATTGTAATGCAACAGATTGTGCTTACTCGTGCAAAGGTCTCATATTGATTCTAATAATAAAAATACTTACATAATTCTAATATCGTTGCCAACATATCATTTTGAACAATGGGATAAATAGTCATTGATATATTAAAATTTATCGCATTTGCTCAAAATGACAAAAGGCTACATCAATTTATGAAAATATCATAGCAAAGTTTTCATAAAGTGGTCTAACCCAATTAACATGCCAATAAGTTCTATATTTTTTGGGTTTAACTGCTAATTGGATTAAACTTTGCCTTCCTGATGATAATTGGGCTACGATTTTCTCACAAACAGCCACATAATTCTGCTATTGGATCCCAAAGCCATTCCCAAAATCCCCTTTCATCTGGAACATCACCATCAACATGCCAAAACTTAACTTTAAGTTGAGCATTTTTATTACGCAGAAAATATGCTTCTAATTCAGACATACTTCCCTTTAATACTGTACGAGGTCCTTGCGGTCCAATTAAATCGACATGCCCAGAAGCCCCATATTCATCTGGATTACCAGCTATTAAATGGACTAAACCTTGCTTTCCTGATAGTTGGGCTGCAATTTCTTTATAATTATCTGCAGTTATAGTAACTGTTGTAAAATTTGGTTCACCGAATTTGCTGTCAAGATACACTCCCATATCTATGGAACTATAAATAAAATTACCTCCATTTTTTGATGAAACAGCCCTAATCTTCCTTGGAAGATCCTCAGGAAGAGGTATAGGCTCTCCAGATTTATTGAACATGTTAGATAGCCTAATCGCACATGTATTTTGTCCTGAAAATTGGGTAATATTACCTCCAGAATCTTCGATAATGCCTTGTGCATCGTTATCATAATTTTCCCAATAAACACCTATATCGGGAGCTAACCCAAAAGGATCAATTAGGCTAACAGGATTCCCCGTGACGTAAGCAAACCGATTCAGCGTTTGCCCATCAGCAATATTCCCCAACAACACATCCTGATTAATAAACCGCTTAATCTCCGGACTATAGAATCGGGCACGCATGTAATATAAACCATTGTCATCGCTCATGACTCCGTACATGCCATTGAATAAGAATGGTGTATCATGAGTAGGCTGAGTCAACAATTCGCCATAAGCAGAATAGGCTATTCTATCAACGACTTGTCCAACAGCATTAGTCAGAGCAACAGTACTACCCCGATAATCAAAGTGATAACTAAAATAATTGCCAGCACTTTCTTCACCAATGAGACCTAAACCATAGACATAATAAGTGACTTCACCATTACCTTTGGTTCGGACTAAGACTTGGCTTAAATTAGGCTGAGAATTAATCACATACTGCGTATCATTGACTGCAATGCGTTGATTTTCTGCATCATAGCGATAAGTGGTATCACCGGCTTGTATCAACCGATTTCTGGAATCAAAGCTAAATGAGGTGAGTTGACCATTTAATATGCCATTGACCATATTACCATCAGCATCCAATTCAACGGCTTGTTGATTGACTGTGGCTAGTTGATTAGCAGCAGCATAGGTCATTTCCAACTGGAGATTTGGAACAACATTAGCAGGTTGTTTGGTTTCTTCAATGATATTCCCAACCGCATCATAACGATAATCAAATTGAGTGATAACCGTTTGATTTAGAATATCGCGTT
>DYNN01000107.1 GCA_020721045.1 Thiomargarita sp.
AACAGAAAGCGAATTATCAAATACATACATTTAAATATGTTTTTTGAAGCAGGTACAGCAAGCAATGTATCCGGTTTACGCTCACTGGCAAGCTTATTCTATGAACCATTATGGGTATTTTATCGAAAAGAACAACCCGTTGAATATTTAAGAGATTTAAAAGGTAAAAGAATCGCTATCGGTGCAGAAGGTAGTGGCACTCGCGCATTAGCCATGCAATTATTACAAAAAAATGGGATTGATGACAAAAATACCACATTTTTAGGACTTACCAGTCAAGAAGCAAAACAACAACTAGAAACAGGCATAATTGACGTTGCTTTTTTCGTAGTATCGCCTAAAGCTGCAATGATTTCAGAATTGCTACATAATACAAACATTAATTTAATGAGCTTTAAACGAGCCAAAGCCTACACCAGTCACTACCCATTTTTAACAGAAATTATTATCAGTGAAGGCATGATTGATTTACAACAAAATATTCCGACTCAAAATATTAGCTTACTCGCGACCACAGCCAGTTTAGTAGTGCGTGAAGACATGAATTCAGATTTGATTCGGCTATTACTGAGAGAAGCGGAAAAAATTCACTCTGTACCAGATTTACTAGCAGCAAAAAACACTTTTCCATCAGAGAAATACGTAGAAATTCCTTTGCACGAAGAAGCGAAAAACTATTTACGTAATGGACCTTCTCTATTAGAAAAAACACTCCCTTTTTGGCTAGCTTCCCTAATCGATCGCTTAAAAATCATGTTAATTCCACTCTTAACACTACTGATTCCACTACTAAAAGGGATTTTGCCTATTTACCGATGGCGTGTACGTTCCAAAATATATCGCTGGTATGAAACACTACGCCAAGTAGACAGTCGAATTGAGAGTTTAGATATTCACGTTATTGAGCAAGAAATTCAACGCCTTAGTGCATTACACAACGAATTAATCACACAAGTACCGATACCGCTTTCATATATGTCAGAATTTTACAACCTACGCGTTCATATTAATTTAATTTTGACGCGTTTGAAAGAAAGACGGAAGTTGTTGTTAACTCAATAGTTATTGAGTGTTCCCCTCCTTAAACAAGAAGGGGATTATTGATTATTGCGCACTAAAAACGATAGGATCGCTATTAAACACTAAAGTGCCCTCTAAGCGATAACCAAAATAGAGACAAACTTGTCCTTGATAATTTCCTATTGTATCTTCATAAAGGACTTGATTAACGCCTGTTTCGTCTAATGTGACACCAGTATACATGGGTTTTAATGAATCCATATGTCCATTCCATCTAGTCCAAAAGTCGTTTACAGTTGTTGGTCTATCACGAAGATTACGATCATTACATTCATCAGGTCGACCATTTACAATCCAATTACAATATTTATTAGTAAACCCTGCGGTATTCATATAAAAATGTCCATTAGCTGGATCGCAATCAGCTTGTAATTTATCGGATTCTGTAGTATATAAACCGACGACAATAATGTCAGCACTTCTATTCTTGTGCTTAGAATCTGGCACAACCATGCCTTTAATTTCAACAGAATTTCCATTTGATAATGCAACAGGAGCATCTACAGATTCCCCATTAATACTGCCATAGAATTGAGTAGTCAGAGTTACTGCATTCCCGTTTTGATCAAATCCAAGCACTGATTTTTTGGAAAAGCCAGAAGGTACAGAAATACAAACATCATTGACTAATTCGCCATCGCATGAGGGATTTTCTGTTATCACTTTCTTAAATGTAACACCAATGGTTTTATTATCATCCATTAGCAAAGTGCAAGAATCACTTGTATCAACGCAACTTATTGCATCATTTATCCAACTTTCTAATAGAAAACCTTCATTTGCTTCAGCTTTTAAAGTAATTTCCGTATCTTTTGAGTACTCACTATCACAAGGTGCATCATTACACAATAATTTACCATTACTTAACGAATTAATTGTTAATTTGTAAGCAGTCGCTTCTGGTGTTGCATCTTGTTTGAAAGTAGCACCAATCGTTTTATCAGCATCCATCGTTAAAGTACAAGAATTACTTGTATCAACGCAACTTATTGCATCATTTATCCAACTTTCTAATAGGAAACCTTCATTTGCTTCAGCTTTTAAAGTAATTTCTGTACCTTTTGGATATTCACTACTACTGACACAAGGTTGATCATCGCACAATAATTTACCATTGCTTAATGGACTGATTGTCAATTTGTAAGTAGTAGGAATATTATCATTTGTTGTATCTTCTGCTTTTCGTTTAAAAGAAACAGATAGCGTAACATCATTAGATGTAATATTAACTTCACATCGAGTGTTATCTGTAGAATTTGAAAAACAACCATTCCAAGAAGTTATTTCAAAATTTTCATCTGGTTCTGCTTTTAGAGTAACAGAAGTATTTTTACCTATTGAAGCAGAGCAAATATTGCCTTTTGTACCACATTCAAGACCACTGCCTGTAATTGTACCATTTACCGGTTTAGTGACAGTTAAAGTATAAGTCGTAGGAGGATTAGCTGGTTCATCCGGTGGGTTTTCCGTAGTAGGGTTAGCTTTGAATGTAGCTGTAACACTCTTATTTTCACCAAACGTTAAAGTGCAAGTATTACCTGAACAATCACCATTAAAACCTTCAAAGGTAAAACCTTCATTTGCTTTTGCAGATAAAGTAATCTCACTACTTTCAGAATAACTTGATTCGCAAGCATTTCCAGCACATTGTATGCTTCCTCCGTTGTTTGGTTCAGATGTGGTAGTCAAAGTAAAAGATTTTTGCTCTACCTCTATCTCTTTGCCATTTCCTTTGAGAGTAATAGTTTTTGCGTCTGCATTGTCAGCAGTAATTTTGAGTGTTCCCGTAACAGTGCCAGATATGGTAGGCTTAAAGGTCACCGTACAGACATTACTCGAGCAGCTATTAGAAAAAGTATTTCCTGAGACAGCCACACTCATACTCTGTAATGGATTATCACTAGAAATAGTGACTGGAATCGGCTTGCTTTGTTCTGTTTCAACATCACCAAAATCAAGCGTGTCATTATTAGTTAAACCATCTGCTGAAAGACTAATGGTTGCTTTTTCTGACTGTTTTTCTGTGAATGTAGCTGAAACAGTTTTATTTTCACTCATTGTAACAGAACAAGTATTACTAGAGGATGTACATCCTGTCCAACTAGTAAACTCGTAATTATCAGCAGGTGTTGCAGTTAAGGTAACCGATGTAGTTGTTCCTTCATACTCTGCACTACATTGGTTTCCACAGCTAATTTTACTGTCATTACTTGTAATTGTGCCATTAGTAGGAGAGTTAACCGTGAGCTTGTTTTTTTGTTGAATAGATGTAGAGTTAAAATTGACTGTAACATTTTTATCTCCAGTTCCATCTATTTTAATGGTACACTCTTTACTTGTAGAGCAATTATTAGGTACATCTCCACTCCAACTAGGAGTGACACTACTTGTTGCAGTTAATAAAATTTCAACGGCACTTTTTCCAGCCTCAAAATTACCAGAACAAGAAGCAGTAGAGTTGGTGGTACAATTTTTTATTAAAGTTTCCTCATCATCAACTGTACCATTGATAGTACCATCCCCTATAATTGTGACTGTCAATTTGTCTGCATAACTCATTGTAGAAAAAGTAGCAAAACAAAAAACTAGTAACATCTTATTTAGTTTCATACCACTTTACCTTTTAATTAGTTGAAGTAATTGCTTTCGCTTTTATAAGAGCATGAGTTACTCCATTCCCCTTATCGTAACATGTGCTTGGAATTTCAGGCACTACTTTTATGACAATCCAAGTTTGCCCACCACTCTCGTAGTCGGCATCAGATATTGTTATCGTATACTTACCGTTTGTAACTCTTGCATCACTATTATATTTTCTTGTATTCCAAGGTCCATAAGTGATATTAAGTGTTCTCAAACACATTTCATCAATTGTAGTATTACTATTAGATGTGGTAATTTCGAGTTTTTGTTTTCCCTTTTTAACCTGCCATTGGAAAAATACAGCGGGACTTTCCCAACCATCGCCCCATACAAATTCTAATTGATCTTGGGTAAGTCCATCTCCTTGAATATCACCAGCAGAATAATTAATTATGGAGCCTGTCCCAGTCCAAACATGTCCATCTACTATGACAGGAAGATGTTTAGTTGGTTTCTCGTTATAGAAAGTACTATCGTCATTAGTAGCGCTGGCTCTTATCGTTGCTGCTGCTTTCTTATCTACAAGAGATACTGCAATGGTGAAAAATTTACCTTCCGAACAAGCCGACTGAAAATCTTTACATGGGTCTAATACGAAAGGAAGAGTAACATTTTTATAAGTAACATGATTTTCTGGATAATTCCAAAGACCATATGTAATAGATACTAAAAATTTTTCTGATCCATCTACCTCTATTTTCAGATTTTTACCACTCTTATTTTCTTTCTGCCATTGGAAAAAAAATACACCTGGCTTACTGTCCTTGATTTCTTCTGTATATTTAGACATATCCTTTACTAAACCAAATGAACGTTCTGTTGTTTTGTTACGAGAACCATAGGCAATAATAGAACCATTACCATACCACGTTTTAGGTAGAGGATTTTTGTAACCCGCAATCATAGCTTGTTCGTGTACTTTGAGAACAATAGTCTGTACTTTATCCGCAGCAACCGGAATATCGATATCACTACCGAAAAACCAACTACCGTCTTTACCAAATAATCCATTGTATATGAGGCATTGATAAAAAGCATTTCCTGAATTTCTGTATTCTTCAGGGCAATTATTTGTCGCTATTAAGTCATCCCATTTAGTTATCTTTCGATCAGTTATCACAGAAACAGCATTATTTCTCCCTTCATCACTCATAGCAGTACATTCATATAGAAGAGTTTCTATGGCAGAGCGTTCGGCGGAAAGTTGCTTCAACTTTTTATCAGCAGTCCATGCTGTCCAAATATAGTAGTAATCTTTTACTATACCGGTTAGCTTAGTCGTAAAGTAGATTGGTAAGCTTTTTGGATCTGCAATAAGGGAAGCCCCATCAAGTGCTTCAGCAGAAAGTGTCGCCCATAGATTATTGTCGGCATTTTTGGCAACAACCATGCCGCTTGTTCCAAGAATAGAACTAAGTATTTTTTTATTTGTTTCACTATCCAATTCACT
Organism: Thiomargarita sp.; assembly: GCA_020721045.1. GTDB lineage: Bacteria > Pseudomonadota > Gammaproteobacteria > Beggiatoales > Beggiatoaceae > DYNN01. The sequence goes on from DYNN01000107.1 coordinate 5,174, forward strand.
ACTATTTAAGTCTAATGCTCCTTTAATAGACACTGATGCATTGATAGTGTCTATAATTAAACTGACAGCCTGCTGTTCAGATTCCAGCACCCCATTGAAAAGATCACTCAGTTTAGCTATTCGAGCATCATAAATTGGGTCTTGGAATTTTTTCCAATAAAAGTTAGCTGCATTTGCATAAGGCGTATTACACTTAGTTGTGTTTTCTACCAGTGAACTGCGAGTGCCCTCACGGACATTTCTTGGTTCATGGGTAGCATTAAAGAAATAAAGAGGGTTTTCTGATATATCAGCTAAAAGAAATAAAACATCCTTATTTAAACAAGGAATTTCTAATTTACCCGAATTAACATCATATTTGGAAATACAATTAGATGTGTCCGTGGATAAGTTAGTAATTTCTTCGGATGAAATTAATTTAAATTTTGTTAAATTATCATTAACTTCCAGTTTAGCACGATATGCAGTATGGTGTTCTCCCAAACTAACATCCACACACGGCACATTTAATACACCATTTTCACCATAACTGGCTTGACAAACATCGGGGTTTCCTAATATATTTTCTATTAGGGAAGTGGTTGTTTTTTCAGCATCTGCTTGTACATTGCTCAGTGGTATACTCAGCAAAGCAAGCAAATAAAACCATCGCTTGACTTTCCTCATTTGATTCTCCATTATAAAAATAAATAAAATCATAACTCTCTCTATCTTATTGAGAATTATGGATTGTGAGATCATTTACGCTTTTCTAAATTGAATAAAGACCAGTGTTAGTTTATAATAGAGACTAATTAATTATGTTGGTATTTTGTATAATATTATCGATTTTTTCACTATTTGATGGTTTTCTTTTTATCAAGGATGAAATAGACTTAATGTGTTTGCGTAACTATCCTTTGGCAGAAATTAATCATAAGGCAACCGAAATTCTGTTTGAACAAATGGGTGTTGTGAATATGCTAAAATTTTTAAGTAAGTTTTCTGTAGGTTATAATGACTATACGCAAGAAAGGCATCAATGGTTAGACGAATTAGATAATATCATTCATGAAATGAAAGCTAATAAAGCTAATAGAGAATAATCTATGGACAGGGAAGCACTGAAAAAGCAGATTGGTAATAAAATGAAACAATTGCGTGTGCTGAAAGGCTGGTCTCGTCCACAAACTGCAACTAAGTTGCAAATGTCTCCAAATAACTATGGCTGCATGGAACGCGGTGAAATTGATGTGCCGTTAACTCGTTTGGTCGATATTGCTAGTACTTTCGATGTTCCCCTTTCTGAATTGTTATGTTCTGACGAAAAAAATGTTTTTCATTTCACTAAAAGTCAAAAAACTCACAGAAATCAAACCCATCATACTGAATATCTTATTGTCGGTGTGAATGCATCTGCTTCAAATGATGCGAGTTTACAAAGTAATTTAGATAAAGCAAATTTGTTGTTGCAAGAGCGAGATAAAGAAATTGGCTATTTAAAACAAGAAATTGAACATCTTAAAGAACTTATCACGCTTTATAAAGAATAACAAAAAACTAAATCTGCTATTATAATATCTTATGTTATTTAATACAACAGGCTGCTTTGTCTTCTTTTCTAGTTCCTCTATTGTTTTATATATTAACTAATTTAAATACTTTAATACTATATTTAATCGATCAGGGTCTTGGCGTAATTCCATAATATTATGACGACGCAACGCCAATGGTTTATCTAAAATAAATACATCTGTGAAAATGCCTTACTCACTATTCCAGTAATAAATTAGATACAATCAATGCTATTTATCGAAACTGTTTACTTTCATTGATTATAACTTATAATAATGGACAATAATTATCTAAAATTTTGAATAGCGCGTGAATACTACCAATTATCAACAAGTTTATGGCTTACATGCAGTTAAGCAAATTTTTTCTAATGATATCAGCCGTATTATCGAAATTTGGGTGCAACAAGATCGTCAAGATGTAGTGTTACATTCACTGATTCAACAAGCACAACAACAAGGCTTAAGTCTTCAATGGGTAGCAAAAAAAACGCTTGATAAACTCACTCAAAATAGTCACCATCAAGGTATTGTTATTCGCTATAAAGCATCACAACTTGCGCAGGATTTACATCTGGAAGATTATATTGCCTCACTGACAACATCACCCTTTCTGCTTATATTAGACCAAGTACAAGACCCACATAATTTAGGTGCATGTCTACGATCAGCCGATGCTGCAGGCGTACACGCGGTGATCACGCCGAAAGATCGTGCTTGTGCACTCACACCAACTGTTTGTAAAGTAGCCAGTGGTGCTGCCGATACTGTACCACTATTTCAAGTAACGAATTTAGTTAATAGCTTGAATTGGTTGAAAAAACAAGGAATTTGGTTAATAGGTACAGCCGGTGAAAGCCAACAAAGCCTATTTGACACTTCACTCACCGGTGCAATTGCTTTAATACTTGGTGCAGAAGGAAAAGGATTACGTCGCTTAACGCGTGAAACTTGCGACAGTTTAATTGCTATTCCTATGTTGGGCAAAGTCGAGAGCTTAAACGTGTCAGTTGCAACAGGTGTTTGTTTATATGAGGCATTAAGACAACGGCAAAAGTTATAAAACTTACCCAATTGTTCATGAAAAAAATTAACCCTTCTTCAGATAAATTTTTTCCTCTCTTGCTAAATCAGTAAATTGATCGGAACAGGTGGCAAAACGAATGGTTTCTTTTGAACCTAAACATAAAATACCGCCTTCACAAAGACTGTTGGCAAATAGTTCTAAAGCGCGGTTTTGTAATTCTCTAGTGAAATAAATCAATACGTTACGGCACATAATCAAATTCATTTCCCCAAAAACACCGTCTGTAGCTAAATTGTGATCGGAAAATAAAATATTTTGTTTCAAACTACTGTCTACAATTGCGTGTTCGTAATGAGCATCATAATAATCAGAAAAAGATTCTTGTCCACCAGATTTTTGATAATTTTCAGTATATTGCTTAAGTCGATTAATAGGAAAAATACCTTCTTTTGCTTTTTTAAGCACCGTTTGATTCATATCTGTGGCATAAATCTGGGCACGTTCATACAATCCTTCTTCTTTTAAAACAATCGCCATCGAATAAACTTCTTCACCTGTTGAACAGCCGGCGTGCCAAATTTTTAAAAAAGGAAATGTTTTTAATATTGGAATCACGTGTTTTCTAATCGCTTGATAAAATGTCGGATCGCGGAACATTTCTGTTACATTAATCGACAAATCCAGCAGCAATGTTTCAAAAAAAGAAATTTCATTCAACAGTTTATGCTGCATTTCTGAAATATTATTAAATCCGTCTTTATTCATACGATGCTGAATACGTCGTTTTATCGATGCTTTAGCGTAATCTCTAAAATCATATCCATATTTGAGATAAATGGCTTGTAGCAAAAGTTGTAGCTCAATATTTAAATTTTCTATATTTTCCATTTTGACAGTCAATTGTTGGTTAAGATAATAACTTATGTTAAAATTACGGTTTTTTTTAGATCATTATGGCTAATTTTAGAACACATATTTCTGTTGCTGCCGTTGCCAGTGGTTTACTTGCCACTGTTTGCTTGGGCGCGGGATTAGCAACACCACAAGAAGTGGTTATATTTTCTGTCATCGGCACACTGGGCGGTATTTTACCTGACATTGATTTAAATCATTCTAGTCCGACTAAAATTACTTTTACCTCATTGGCGATTATTTTTGCTTTTTTAGTCATGTTTAACCGCGCGCCTGCCTACTCTATTTTGGAACTATGGTTAATATGGGGCTTTTCCTATGCCATTATACGTTACTTGGCTTGGCAAATATTTACCCAATTCACTGTTCATCGCGGTATTATCCATTCTATTGCTTGTGCCTTGTTTTTTTGGTTCTTAACCACCACACTGTGCTACTACCTGTTCGATTTTGGTAAGATTTCATCGTGGATGACCGGTTTTTTCATCTTCTTCGGTTTTGTCGTACATTTGTTATTAGACGAAATATACAGTGTTGATTTTATGAATTATAGACTCAAAAATTCTTTTGGTACGGCGTTAAAATTGATTGATTATAAAAATTACCAAACATCAACGCTCATGGTTCTTGCCACAATTGCAGTTTTTTACATGACACCCAGTGCAGATACCTTTATCGCGCTATTGACAAATAGCCATACTTATCAAAATATTATACACAGTTTCTTGCCACAAGGGCTGTGGTTTCAAATGTAACTGTAGGAAAAATTCATGGCAAAACCAAAATCGACAACAGCATCTAAATCAACAAAAAAGCTACCTTTAAGTACCAATATTATGATCGGTATTTTGGCGATTGTTGTTGCTTTTATTGCTTATAAACAAATTTTTCTAGTCAGTTATATCACCAGCAATTTACCAGAAGATGCGTTGAAACAAAATATTGAAGCATGTGTGAAAACAAATTTTACCGGTGAAATGTTGACTTCCCTATCCCCCAATAATGCCTTTTTTGATTTGAAAGGGGTATTAAATTCTGTATTACAAGGTATTTCAACACAAGTATTAGTCAATACAACAGTTAAAAATAACTTAATTACAGAAGTTAAAGTTGTTAAAATCAATGATTTTTTTGGTAAAAATGCCCAAATAGAAGTGACAGGCTCTATGGATGTGACGACAAATGTGCCTGTTATTGGTGAAACGCAATCAAATAAGGAATATAAATTTTCTCTGATTAAGCGAGCTTAACTAGATTGCTTTACATATATTTAAATGTATGTAATAGTGAATAAGTA
>DYNN01000108.1 GCA_020721045.1 Thiomargarita sp.
ACAGAAAGCGAATTATCAAATACATACATTTAAATATGTTTTTTGAAGCAGCTATAAACAAACTATACGCTTATTGTGCCATCTTCTTCATTCACATCTTCTTCCCATTCACTGACTGGTACCATAATACTTTCGTAAATTGATAAAAGTGCAGGAATTGCTAACAATACTAAAACAGTTGAAAACATTAAACCGAATGCAATTGAAATTGCCATAGGAATAAGAAATTGTGCTTGTAACGAGGTTTCAAATAAAATCGGCAAAAGTCCAAATATTGTCGTTAATGAAGTCAATAAAACTGCACGTAATCGTTGGCAGGTGGCTTCAACTAAGGCATTTTGTACTGGCATACCGGTTGCACGTAATTCTTTGTAAAATGTGACTAATACAATAGAATCATTCACCACGATACCTGATAATCCGAAAAAACCAAACAACGATAAAATGGTCAAATCTACATTGAGTAACCAGTGACCGGTAATTGCGCCAATCAATCCGAACGGAATCGCAATCATCACCATAAGAGGCCAACCATAAGAAGCAAATTGCCATGCGAGAATCATATACATCAAGGCTAGAGCAAAGATAAGCCCTTTTTTCATATCAGCCATTGTGGCTTCTTGGTCAGCAGTGCGTCCTTCTAAGGAATAGTCTAAGCTATAGCGATTTTTTAATTGCGGCAGGTAATCTTTTTTCAACGCGGCAATAATTTTGTTGCTATTATTCACAGCTTTATCAACGTCAGCAGATACTTGTATAGCGAGTCGTCCTTGGGCGTGACGAATGGCTTCAAAACCACGTTTAGTCGTGATATGAATGGCGGTACTGAGAGGAATACTGCCTGTATTATTGGGTAGTTGTAAGGTGAAATTTTCTAAACTTTGTAAACTAAATCGTTCATGATTCGGTAATAACACTCTAACTTCCACTTCATCATCACCATCTTGGAAAATTTGCGCCAAGTAACCATCATAAGCTGCACGCAACTGTTGTCCGACAGATTCAACAGTTAAACCCAATGCCATTGCTTCAGGCGTGAGCGAATAAATCCATTGTTCACGTCCAAAAGGAGTATCATCTTGAATACCACTGACACCGGCATTGGTTTTTAAGACTTCTTGTAGTTCCAAACTGGCGGCTTTAAGCTGCTCTGGATCATTGCCATATAAGCGTATTTCTATATCTTTACCCGGTGGTCCACCTTGTCTTTCGGAAATGGTTAAACTTTCTAAACCAGCCATTTCTCCAACTTTAGCTTGCCATTGGCGAATAAATTCCTTATTGCGTACTGTGCGGCTATCTGGAGATGTCATTTCTACTAATAGGGAACCAAATTGTTCACCGACTTTGCTACCGCCTTCACTATTAATGCCGGCACCATGTCTGACAATAGCAACTTTGACTAAATTACCACCTAATTCACGGTCTAATTGCCATAAATTATCTTCTAATTTAGTCAAAAAACTATCCACTCGTTCAGGCGGCGTTCCAGCAACGAAATTGGCATTTGCTGTGACAATTGTGCTTTCAGGTGACGGAAAAAAGACAAAATTAATACGTCCACCGGCTAATAATCCAATAGCTAAAATCATAATTGATACTAATGTAGTGACAACAACCCAACGATATTGAACGGCTTTTAATGCAATTGGGCGAAAATAAATATCTCTAAAGTAATCAAATCCTTGTTCTAATTTCAACCGTAGTCGATTGGGCTTTTTGCCATGTAATTGATGAAAACTATGACGTAAATGACCGGGTAAGACAAAAAAACATTCGATAAGAGAAGCGGTTAAGACACAAATCATAATCGTCGGAATATCAAATAAAATATTACCAATAATGCCACTGATCAACATCAACGGTAAAAATGCTGACATAGTGGTTAAAGAAGAAGCAACAACAGGTGCAAACATACGTTGTGCTCCCCCTTCGGCGGCTAATAACGAACGTTCTCCTTGTTGAAAATGAGAAAATGCATCTTCGCCCACGACAATAGCATCATCAACGATCACGCCCAATGCCATAATCATAGCGAATAAACTAATCATATTAATGCTGCCACCGATTAAGTACAAAATCGCCAACATTGTCATGAGAGAAACCGGAATACCCATGGCTACCCAAAAAGCGACACGTCCGTTGAGAAACAAAAATAAAACCGCAATGACCAGAATTAAACCACTTAATCCATTCTTTAATAACAAAGAAATCCGATCTCTCAATAACGTCCAAGTTTCATCATAAACGTGTAGTTTAATATTCGGGGGTAATTTCTGTTCTATTTCGGTCAACCACTGCTGCATTATACTTGCGGATTTCAAAGTATCAGAAGATTCAGCGCGTAATAATTTGAGTTCGACAGCCGGTTGCCCTTGATAGGTAATTGTCACTTCGCTTTGTTGTGGACGACGTTCTATTTGAGCAACATCACCTAATTTAACTAAACGTCCTGATTTATCAATGAGTAAAGGCAAATTAGTAAAAGCCAGCTCATTACGCCGTTGCTCTAAACTACGCAATTGACGCGAAATATCGGCTCGTCCAATAGAACCCGCCGGATAGTCACTACTAAAATTTGAAATTTTCTGACTTACCACCTGTAAAGTTAAACCTAATTCTTCCAATTTAGCCGTAGGTATTTGAATCGCAATCTCTTCATCGGGTAAACCTTCGATTTCAACTTTACCAATACCGCGTTCTAACAACTGATGTTCCATACGTTGAGTTAAATGGCGCAATTCATTAGGATTGCTAGCACCAGTCAATAAAATTCGTCCAATTAATTCATAACGCGCTACTTTGGAAATTTCCGGTTTTTCAGCCGTAGTGGGCAAATTACGTAATAACGACACTTTTTCTTTTACTTGATCTAGGGCTTCACCCATATCAGTATGTTCTTCATATTCAATAACAATAGTAGAAATACCATTGGCAGATGTAGAATCCATCTTATGCACGTGATCTAAAGTGCGTAATTCTTGTTCAATTGGACGAGTGATAGCTGTTTCCACATCTTCAGTACTGGCACCGCGCCACACGACAGAAACTGTCACAAAATCAAGTGCAAAAGTAGGAAAAAACTGAGTATTCAATTTAGTCAACGCCCATACGCCAGACATGAGCATCATTAACATTAATAAATTAGCCGCAACTTTGTGTTGGGCAATTATACCAATCAAATTAGTTTTGTGTGACTGTGTCATATAAATAGCTTAAAATCCGTAAATTATGATCATCAAAATGTAAAACCTACAAAGTAACGTGATAATTAATGAGCCTAGCATTTCATAAGAAAAAATGCTTGGTGAGCAGTAGATAAAATTTTTGAAGTGAGTGCATGAAAGAAACTCATGCACCATGTTTGATTATGCACCCTAAAAACTTTGCTTATATCGAATTGATGTTAAACTAGGGCGGCTTTGTTTGAACAACTGAAAGTTGACTTCTATCGGCAATCCATTGATAGATAAGTTATTGGTACAGTTGTTTTATTTGCTGCTATCGCTGTCATGCCCGGAACTGCATTTGCATAGCCACATAACCATGAAATTGGGCTGCTTGGATTGGCTGTCACTATTGCTGGGCGTAATGTCAACGTTTTCCCAGCAATATGCGCATTAATCCGATTACCCAATGAAATGTGAATTGCACCTTCTTGTACTTCAATATTGGTTACAAAATTACCAATTAAATGTTCTGGTTTAGGCAATCCAGCCGCTTGATTATTCTTGGGAAATTGCTGATGAACTGTATAATATTCGGTAATTGATTTCTTCAAAGTATCAGATAAATTTGTTGCCTCGGTAATCTGCGCACGCACCACAAATTCTTGAAACGTGGGTATTGCCATAGAACTGAGTATGGCAATGATGGCAACGACGACCATCAGCTCAATCAAAGTAAAACCACGTTGATACATGTTGTTTTCCTTTAAGCAGCTGTTGCACGGGTCAACACATATTCTGCACCACAATAAGGACATTTTGCTTTTTCCGTATTTGTAATGGGCAAAAATACGCGTGGATGTGAATTCCATAAACTCATCTCAGCCGTTGGACAGTGTAACGGTAAATTGGCTGCCGTAACTTCATAGCTATTTTTATCATTTGCTTGATTCATCTTATAATTTTCCTATTAAATGAGAGTGAGCCAATCCTGATGTTGTGGATGACGACCATGTGCCGCATCAAAGAATAGTTTTTGTAATTTTTCCGTAATTTCGCCGCGAGTACCCGTACCAATTGCACGATTATCCAATTCGCGAATCGGTGTGACTTCTGCCGCTGTACCGGTGAAAAATGCTTCATCTGCAATATAAACTTCATCGCGAGTAATGCGTTTTTCTTTCACAGTTAAGCCTAATTCTTCCGCTAAAGTAAAGAGCGTGGCGCGGGTAATGCCATTTAAAGCTGAGGTTAAATCAGGCGTATAAATAATTCCATCACGGACAATAAAAATATTTTCTCCACTACCTTCAGCTACATAGCCTTCATTATCTAATAAAAGTGCTTCATCATAACCACATGCCAATGCTTCTTGTAATGCTAACATTGAATTCATGTAATTACCATTCGCTTTTGCCTTACACATCGTGATATTAACATGATGGCGCGTATAAGAAGAAGTGCGAATCCGTATCCCTTTTTCAATGCCTTCTGCACCCAAATAAGCGCCCCACTGCCAAGCCGCAATCATGGCATGAACTTTTAAATTATCTGCCCGTAATCCCATGCCTTCAGAACCAAAAAAACACATAGGGCGAATGTAAGCACTTTCCAAATTATTGGCTTTTACCACCGCGCAGGTTGCTTCGTTAATTTCTTGTTTAGTATAAGGAATCGAAAAACCTAGAATATGTGCTGAATCAAACAATCGGCGCGTATGTTCCAATAAACGAAAAATAGCCGCACCCCGCTCCGTTTGATAAGCGCGTATCCCTTCAAAAACGCCCATACCATAATGTAAAGTATGAGTCAACACGTGTACTTTTGCTTCACGCCAAGGCACCATTTTGCCATCAAGCCAAATATATCCGTCACGATCATCCATTGTCGTCATAATTGTTCTCTTTAAGCCTAAAAATTAGTTATTTTACACCAGTTTAAGAATAGGACGTTAATAGTTCGCGTCTAAAAATCGTAAAATCGTTATTTCAGTATTAACAATAGGTTAAGAAATTATTTTCACTTGTTCAGCCGTATTCGCCGTAATATTGCCTAAATGCCAAGCGGTTTCGCCCATTGCTGTTAAAATACCTAATGCTTGCTCTAATTCTTGCGGAGCCACACACACCACCATGCCCACACCGCAATTGAAAGTGCGATACATTTCTTGGTCGGCAACTCGTCCTTGCTGTTGTAACCAATTGAAAATTAATGGTATTTTCCATGTATTGGTGTGAATTTCTGCGCATAAATCAGCAGGCAAAACACGTGGAATATTTTCAAGCAAACCGCCACCTGTAATATGAGAAATCGCATGGACTGAAACAGTTTTTATTAATTTTAACAATGACTTAACATAAATTTTTGTCGGTGCTAATAACACATCTGCCAAAGGTTGACCATGAAAATCGCTGTCTAATGCGGTGTGTGAAACGGATAAAATTTTGCGGACTAACGAATAACCATTGGAATGAATACCGCTTGAAGCAATACCGATCAGTGCGTCACCGGCTTGAACTTTGCTGCCATCGATAATCGCTTTTTTTTCAACAATACCCACACAAAATCCAGCGAGATCATAATCACCTATTTCATACATACCGGGCATTTCAGCCGTTTCTCCACCTACTAAAGCGGCTCCCGCCATTTCACAACCTAAACTAATGCCTTCAATTACTTGAGCTGCGACATCTACATCTAGTTGACCTGTTGCATAATAATCTAAGAAAAACAAAGGCTCAGCACCAGAAACAATAATATCATTCACACACATAGCCACTAAATCAATGCCGATGGTGTCATGTTTTTGATATTGTTGGGCTAATTTTAATTTAGTGCCTACACCATCTGTGCTAGAAACGAGAATGGGTTGTTGATAACGATCTAAAGGTAGCTCAAATAATGCACCAAAGCCACCGATACCCCCTAATACGCCGGCACGATGGGTGCGTTTGGCAAAGGGTTTAATTTTTTCTACAAGCGAATTGCCACTGTCAATACTGACGCCAGCATCTTGATAACTAAGGGAAGAATGCATTGAATTTGTCATAAAAAATGAATATTAGAAATCGATTATTAATATTAGGTGAAATCGTTAAGTGATACCATCTAGGGTCAATAAATGTTGATAATGTTGAGGACGACGATCACGAAATAATCCCCATTCAGTACGCATAGCATGTATTTTAGTTATATCTATTTGATTAATTAGGATTATTTCTTCATTTCGTTTTGCACAACTAAGCAACTGACCGGTAAAATCTGTGATAAATGAAGAGCCGTAAAAAGTTAAATGACAGGTTTCGCCTTCTTCGATACCTATACGATTAGCCGCAATAACGGGTGCGATATTTGCTGCCGCATGTCCTTGCATTACACGTTGCCAATGTCCAGCGGAATCTAATTCAGGATTTTCTGGCTCAGAACCAATTGCTGTTGGATAGAATAGTAAATCAGCACCTTGCAACACCATAGCACGTGCGGCTTCAGGAAACCATTGATCCCAGCAAATCCCTACACCAATTATTGCATAACGTGTATGCCATATTTTAAATCCAGTATCTCCTGGGGTAAAATAAAACTTTTCTTGATAACCAGGACCACTAGGAATATGCGTTTTACGATAAATGCCTAATTGTTGTCCATTTGCATCAATTATCATGATAGAATTAAAATGGACATTATTGGCTTTTTCAAAAAAACTAATGGGTAAAACAACTGATAATTCAGTCGCTAATTGACTAAAACGGATTAATAATGGATTATTTTGTGCAGACTTTGCTAATTGGAAATAACTTTCTTTTTGATCTTTACAAAAGTAAGGCGTTTCAAAGAGTTCGGGTAATAAAATGATTTGCGCACCCTGTTGAGCGGCTTGACGGACTAAAGCTTCTGCTTTATCAATATTAGTCGCAATATCCCAAGTACACGCCATTTGGATTGCAGCAACGGTGATTGTCGTCATGATGGTTCTTTATCGATGAGGTTTTGATCAATTATAACCTATCGTTATGAACATGTCTTACCACCCTCATTAAAAATACAGAGAGTGGTATTATAGAAAGGTACTTAAGAAGGGGCGTACTAAATATATAAACAAATATCGGATTGACCAGCAAATTCAAAAAAAGTTGCTGCACCACCGTACTCAATACCACTAACAAACTCACTGGTATCAAATTCAAATAAATCGACTGTCATTTGGCAAGCAATTAGTTTGACTTCAGCTTCTACGCAAAGATCACGCAATTCTTCAATACTTGCAACTCCTTTCTTCTTCATTTTGCTTTTCATCATGCTACTCATCATCGCTTGCATACCGGGTAAGGCTTGCATGATAACGGGCACAGGCATTGGCATCGGCATCGCCGGATTACCTAAGGAAGTGACTTGCAGATTCAATTTTTTACGTAATAATTGCAATCCATAAAAAGTGAAGAAAATTTCAGTTTCATAGCCCAAAGCAGCGGCTGTAGAAGCTAAAATAAAGGGAGGATACGCCCAATCTAAACTACCTTTGGTTGCGATAATCGCCAATTTTTTTTCATCAGACATTATAATGCCCTCTTTCCGTAAAGATAAAATTTAGTGTTATTTTTTTTTCATAAGAAATAGGAACTTACCGCCTTCTTCCTTCGATTCCATGAGTTCATTGCCTGTTTGCTTGGCAAAAGAATCGAAATCTTTTACAGAACCTGGATCGGTGGCGATGATTTTTAGCACTTCACCACTTGCCATGGCACCCAACGCCTTTTTTGCCCGTAAAATAGGTAAAGGGCAATTTAAGCCACTTGCATCTAATTCTTGACTAAAATCCGTCATAGCATTCTCCAATATTGCGATTTTACGATATACAAGATGTTCTATTGTATCAAATGAACTGTGTTAAAATAACGCGATCTTAACCAACCAATTCTTTCATTATTATAACAGTTCAGACATATTTTTAAACGAAACTGTGATCTTCATCAAAGATTACTTCAGTAATCCAATTTATTCTTATATACTAAACTAACTTTTTAGGCAAGTATTGCAACTATATGATGCAATGCACAAATTAATTTCAACGCTTTCAACTTTATAGATTATTATGGATTTTTTTCCCATTTTTCTCAACTTACGTGATCAACTTTGTCTTGTAGTGGGTGGCGGAAATACTGCCACACGTAAAATTGATTTACTTTTACAGGCTAATGCCAAAGTGAAAGTCGTTGCGCCCGAATTAACCGCTAATATTACTCAATGGGTCAGCGAAGGACGTGTGACACATTTTGCTAGAACCTTTATAACCGAAGATGTGCAACAATGTCACCTCATTATCGCCGCAACTAATGACAAAATACTTAATCAGCAAGTGTCCAATTTAGCAAAAGAGCGTCACATTCCTGTCAATGTAGTCGATCAACCTGAATTATGTAGTTTTATTATGCCCTCAATCATTGATCGATCACCGGTACAAATTGCCATTTCAACTGGCGGTGCTTCACCCGTCTTAGCACGATTACTACGATCTCGTTTAGAATCAATGGTACCCGCAGCTTATGGTCAATTAGCCAATTTTGTCGCTTCTTTTCGACAACGGGTAAAACAATTATTACCTTTCAAAGATCGGCGATTTTTCTGGGAAAAAGTACTACAAGGACATATAGCAGAATTACTTTTATCAGGACATACTCAACAAGCAACACAAGAATTAGAAAATTTACTCAATAATGTAACACAGACCAATGCACATTATGGTGAAGTTTACTTAGTGGGTGCCGGACCAGGTGATCCCGATTTATTAACTTTTCGTGCTTTACGTTTGATGCAACAAGCCGACGTTGTAGTCTATGACCGCTTAGTTGCGCCAGAAATATTAACCCTAGTACGTCGTGATGCTGAACGGATTTATGTGGGTAAAGAACCCGACCACCACCCTGTGCCACAATACGAAATCAATCAATTACTCAGTGACTTAGCAAAACAAGGCAAGCGCGTTTTACGTTTAAAAGGCGGCGATCCTTTCATGTTTGGGCGTGGAGGCGAAGAAATTGAAACTTTGATGGAGCAAGGAATTCCTTTTCAAGTGGTGCCCGGTATTACTGCCGCACTAGGTAGTGCCGCTTATGCAGGTATTCCGCTGACGCATCGAGATTACGCACAATCTTGCACTTTTGTGACTGGACATTTGAAAGATAACAGTATGAATCTAAACTGGCAAATGTTAGCGCAACCTAATCAAACTGTTGTGGTTTATATGGGGGTCCGTGCAGTTGAAATTTTATGTCGTGAATTGATTAAACATGGCGCACCGGCTAATAAACCCGCTGCTTTAGTAAGGAAAGCGACAACACCCGATCACTTGGTTTTAACTGGAACATTAGCGACATTACCTGATATTGTTAAAGCTGCTAATATTACACTACACAGTTTAATTATTATCGGCGATGTTGTTAAATTACATGAAAAATTAGCGTGGTTTGTACCGACTGAGAAGTAAATTTATGGATGCGGTTGGGTCGCCGCATCAATGCCATTAAGTTAAGCGTTTCCCCCTTTTTTAAAGGGGGCAGGGGGGATTTAAGTAATTGAAATATAAAAAATCCCCCTCAATCCCCCTTTGGTAAAGGGGGAAGCGAAATTTCCTTAACTTAATGCTATTGACGCTAAAGGACCAATGCCATTAAGTTAAGCGTTTCCCCCCTTTTTTAAAGGGGGCAGGGGGGATT
>DYNN01000022.1 GCA_020721045.1 Thiomargarita sp.
TTTCATAAGGCGAGGGGATAAAGGGTTGATACTCCCTTATTCACATCATTAAAGTATTAACTCATTTGTTGACATGTTAATAGATGTCAATAGAATTGTTATCTGATGCTTCTCTATTAACCTATCAAAATTTAAGAATGACGACTTTTTAAAGCGATGAGAACGTTATTACTCACCTTACGCACAACGATGCTTGTAGGGTGCATAAACGCAGTGTCATGCACCAGCAATTTCAACATCACAAAGGTGTATGACGCTTCGCTCATACACCCTACAAGCTATAAAATTTTGTCTGCGTAAGGTGAGTTATTATTCTTCCCATCCTTCAGCTTCCATTTTATCAAAGCGTTGTTTTTCATCTTGATTTTGTTGACGTTTTACCGCTGCTGCCAACCAACCTGATAAAGGTTCTTGTTGTAATTCTTGTTGAATTGCTTGAATTAATTGACTAATATCGCTGTCTTCTGCCACTTTAATCGGTTGAATCGCTTGAGCCAATAATTGACGAATAGCAGAACCACCAATTGCTTGGCAATAGATAGCGGCACAATCTCGTAAAAAATCAATTTTAGCCGCCAATTTATCCTCGTTACCGTCATGTTGAAAATGTTCAAACTTCGCGACTTCCAATAAAGTGGCTTGTTGTGTAGTAATTTGATAAATAACAAAGCCTTGCGCTGAACCAAAATGCTGATTTACCTGTTTCATATTATTGGTCGCAAACGCAACACGTAACGCAATTCCCATTGCAGAATCTCCCTGAGTGACAACTTGTAAATGTCTTGCCAATGGCATAATTAATTCCGTAACTGATTGAATAATATTATTTAACAATAAATTCAACTGACGGCGTTTTTAGTGGCGTTTCTGTATTAGTGAGCCATAATTTTGCTTGCGCCGTATGTGTTCCGCGTTCCAAATTCCAAAGAAATTTCGTTTGATTTGCGGGTGTGATACCAATTACCTCGTCATCTACTAGCCATTCAATTGAAGTGCCTTTTTGCGTATCGCCAGCTAAAATAAAAGGAAATGCTTCCAAATCATCGGGAATACGCGGGTCTATCGCTAGTTGTAAATTATTACTGGGTTGCCGTAAAAATAGGGGTGAAGGCGATAATTCTGTTTTTGCCAACATAGTTTGCGTAGGCTCAGTGCCAGAAATAAACCATTCGCCACGACTCGCACATTGCGGTGTTGCCAATGTGCCGGTATCACGACAAATTTTAACATTAATCAGTTGCGGGTTAAGATACAAAGACTCACTTTCTTTATAACGATTTAATTCAGCAAACACGGCTCGCAACACTAAAGCGGGTCCGCCGGCACCTGATACTTGCGACATCGGCTGTTGATCTAAATTACCTAACCAAACACCAACTGTATAGTGATAATTAAAACCAATTGCCCAAGCATCACGATAATCAGAAGAAGTACCTGTTTTTACAGCGGTTTGTATCGGAAAACGTAATAAAGCACCGCGTCCAAATTCCAAACGTCTGGCATCAGGATCAGATAAAATATCGGCAATAATTGAAGTAATTTTATCATCAAAAACAGTGTATTGTTTCACATAAGGATTATCACGCAATACCTGTAAATTTGAAAAATGTCCACGATTTGCCAATACAGTATATGCTTGTACTAAATCAAATAAAGTCACGCCACCATTACCTAGAGCCAAGCCATCACCATAAAAATTCGGATGGGCGGTTAGAGTTGAAAAGCCCAATTGGCGTAATTTGGTTAAAAAATAATCGGTACCAACAAATTGTATTGTACGAATTGCTGGTATATTCAAAGAATTACCTAATGCATCACGTAAACGCAATTTACCGTAATAAATTCGACTATAATTACGATAATTATGCAAACCCACACCCACCGCCTCCGCTAAGGGCGAATCCTCAATTAAGGTTGCTGCCGTCCATCCTTTTTCCAAAGCAGACGCGTACAAAAGAGGTTTTAAGGTCGAACCTGGTTGCCGTGGTGTCGTGATTGCGTCGATATAACTTTCTGCTACTTTATCCGATGAAATACCAGAATTGACCCAAGCTAAAATTTCATTTTTTTGATGATCAACCACTAAAACAGCACCATTACTGACATTTTTATCTTTTAAATCAATCAAACGCTGATCAAGAATGTGCTGTATAGCCGTTTGCAAAGAACCATCTAATGTAGTATGTAATTTTCCTAAAGTTTGTAATTTTTCAATTGGTTGCGACTGATAAATGTGATTAACAAAATGACTGGCTTGTACTGTTAAACTGACATCTTTTAAAGATAAGGGTGAAGTTAGAATAGTTTCGTAATCACTCTGACTAATCTGTTGTTCTGTAAGCATTTTATTCGCTAAATATGCAATCGGTTTTTCAATTGCCTGCGTACCACGTTTTAAATCCAAACGACTGGGGGCGCGCACTAATACTGCTAACGCCATCATTTCCTTCAAATTTAAAGTATCCAAATCGCGATCAAAATAATGACGCGCAGCTTGCACAACACCTCGTCGTTGATGTGCGTAAGGTACTTGATTTAAATAGAATTCTAGGATATCGGCTTTAGAAAATTGTGCTTCTAACTGTTGCGCTTCAAAGCCTTCGACCCAACGCGACCAGAAAGTACGGGGACGTGGATGTAATATGCGCACACTTTGTTCACTGATAGTGCTAGCACCACGCACTACACGTAAGGACTTGATATTTTGTAACATCGCGTGCCAGCGAGCTTTCCAATCCGGACCATGATGTTGGTAAAAACGTTTATCTTCTGCGGTAATAAAAATACGTTGTAACATTTCTGGAATGGAATGTAGTGGCACATAATCGTGAATATTCCATTGATTTTGATAAGTAATTGTTAAAGGAATATCGTTACGATCCAGAACTTGAGCTTTACGAATTTTTGAATGAGAAAATGATAAATCGTGCGGAAAAGGCATTAATTCAGCCATCGTCAACCAAGTTAATCCACCTGCACTCAGTAGTAGGAGAAAAAAGGTAATATAAAGAAATTTACGCATAATTAGGTCGTTGGAAATTGAGTAAAATTTGAGTTATTTTAGCATATTATGTCGTTACCTTTTTTGTATTTTGTAAAAGGGTATTTGGATGTGATTGCTTTGAAAATTAATGGTAAGATAATGACTTAGTTTTACAAAATTACATAGCACGCAGTTTATATATTCTATAAATTTAATAGTCACTTAGTTAAGAAATCATCATCATGTCTATTTCAGAACGTTTACATCAATACGCCCTATTAATGCGCTTACACCGTCCTATTGGTATTTATTTATTATTGTGGCCCACTTTATGGGCTGTGTGGATATCTGCCAGTGGCTATCCTTGTATCACTAATATTACTATTTTTTCTTTAGGTGTATTAATCATGCGATCAGCGGGTTGTGTGATTAACGATTATGCTGATCGCCATTTTGACCCGCATGTGCAGCGTACTCAAGATCGTCCGTTAGCTACTGAAAAAGTCAGTGAACGTGAAGCTCTCGGGTTATTTGCAATTTTATGTTTACTAGGATTTAGCCTAGTGTTATTAATGAATTGGTTCACTGTTTTACTTTCGTTAGTCGCAGTTTTTCTTGCCGTGACTTACCCTTTTATGAAACGTTATACCCACTTACCGCAAGTTTATTTAGGCATGGCATTTGGCTGGGCAATTCCCATGGCGTTTGCCGCACAAATGAGTCAAATTCCCCCTATTGCATGGATTTTATTTAGCGCAAACATTTTATGGACAATAGCATATGACACTTTATATGCGATGGTGGATCGTGAGGATGATTTAAAAATCGGTGTCAAATCTACGGCGATTTTATTTGGATCAGCTGATAAATTAATTGTTGGTATTTTACATTTAACCGCGCTATTATTATTGATAGAGGTAGGACAACAAATACGGCTAGGTGTATTTTTTTATATCGGCTTAAGTGCGGCAGCGGGTTTAGCAATTTACCAACAGTGGCTGATTAAAGATCGTTTACCCGAACGTTGTTTCCAAGCCTTCTTAAATAATCATTGGTTTGGACTCGTTATTTTACTTGGTATTATAGGGGGATATTGATGAATTTTTCAACAAAAATGGTGCAATTATTGGTTTTGTCAATGACCAGCTTATTATTGACAAATACGATGGCGCAAACGCGTATTATTTGTCCTGCTCAAAAAAATTGTGACGCGAAAGAAGGGCAATGGGCATCAACAGCGGCGTTAGTTACGACTAATGAATCTGCTGCAAGTAGTGCTTTTTGTGGTGGCAGCTTAGTACATCCGTTATGGATATTGACTGGCGCACATTGTGTTGAAGGTGAATCGATTGATAGTATTGAAATTGTTTTAGGCAGAACGGTGTTGAGCGAAGAAAATAAAGGTGAAAGAATTAAGATTGTTGAAATTATTACTCATCCTAATTTCGACAAACATCCAGAAAATCCAGTGGGCGATCTTGCGCTCATTAAATTAGCTACACCTTCTAAACAGCCTATATTACGTGTGATTGATGCTTTTGGAGAAATCGATACGGTGGAAACGATGGCAACGGTGGTGGGTTGGGGAAGACAAAGTATGAGTGATCAGAATTTATTTGCCGATCGTTTACAGCAAACCTCTTTACCTATTATATCAAATAAGCTGTGTAATCAAGTATTTACTGACGATGTGACTGATGATATGATATGCGCTGGCTTTCAGGCGGGCGGAACAGATGCGTGTGATGGTGACAGTGGAGGTCCTTTGATGGTACAAACCGGTACAGAATGGCAACAAGTAGGTATTGTCAGTTGGGGAGAAAAATGTGCCTTACCTGATTATTATGGTGTTTACACTCGCTTAACTTCTTTTCAAGATTTTATTAGTGATACTATTTGCTCACCTGAGGATAAACCTGAAACACCACATGTCACAATAGCTACGCAAGGTACTGAAGTGACTGCAAGTTGGGACGAAAGCGCACATGCACAAGGCTATCAATTTTACTATACACCTTATGTTGAATCCCCCAATGACATTCAACTAGACGATGTCCACAGTTTTGATTTAGGGAATACAACACAGATCAGCGCAACTTTAACGCCGGAAATTGGTTTCTATGTAGCAGTACGTGCTTATTCTAGCAATTGTTATAGTGATTATTCTAATATTGCCGCTATCAAACTTGACTAATTGATTTAGTTAGCATTCACAGCTTGCTCGCGCCCTAACCAATAAGATAAATTCTTTTCTAATAAAATGGGGGCGGGCAAATACTGCGTCCCTTCACACGAAAATGTCAAACCCACCATTGCATTCATAATATTTAAAGAAGCCGTACGTAAATATACTTTATCATCAGCCACTCGCAGAATATTCAAACGTTCCAATACACGAGACACTTGCTTTTTCGCTAAAGCTGCTTTTTCAGGATAGGCATGGCGCGGATAAGAAAAATACATATCTGCACCCAATAACTGTTCTGCCGTGTATAAACGATATTGATAAGGATCATCCAGTTGCCACAAAATAATTTGACCACTGGCATAATGAATCATACAATGAAAAACCCCTTGTTCACAGATTAAACGCGCTAAAATACCTTCTAAATCATCAATATGTCTATCTAGTAACGTATTTACTCTTTGATTGGAAAATTGCTGACAATTAGCATATTCAGTTGATTGCTCTAATAAAGGCGTGGTTTTGGGAATTGAAATTGACAGAGGTAATTGCTGTATATCAAAATCAGCAACGATAAAACCAAGAAATTGCTGCTCGTCAATCACCGGTTGCACCGTACTGATACAAGGTTTACCAATCATTTGACTGATATAAACCGACGATAACATAAAATGTCGTTTGGGATAAAGACTGACAGAATAAGGACGACGCGATAAGTCTTGTCCACGATAACTGGGATCAATCTCTTTTGCACTGACATTTGAACTGACTTGTTTACCAAATTTATCAATAGCATAAATCAAATGACAATGTGGAATCGTAGCAAACTGCTCACTTAACACTCCATCCAATTTTTCCATATCTGACCAAACATCGGTACATAACTTAGACAAATTTAACATTGAGGGTTCAAACAACGTTGCTAATATTTTTCGTTGTTCACCAATTGTTTTTTTAACCCACATTTCTCCATCCCTCCCTAAGCAAAATGGCACCTAAGATTTAATCAACATTCTTCCAAAATCATGTAAAATCCGCATATTCAATATTATCTTTCAATCGTATGACATCAATATGACGTTTGTCAAAATTTGATATTAAAAATCATTGTACTGTAGAATAAAACGAATATCCACCCATCTCTATTTAGCGTTAATTATTATGGAAGCTTTATTATTTATCGGCATTCAAGCCACAGGAAAATCAACATTTTATAAACAAAATTTCATTGACACTCACATACGAATTAATTTAGACATGCTCAAAACGCGGCATCGTGAAACAATTTTAGTCAAAGCCTGTCTTGAAGCCAAACAATCTTTTGTCATTGATAATACTAATCCGTATCGCACTGATCGTCAAAGATATATTCCATTAGCCAAAGCGGCTGGTTTTACCGTGATTGGTTACTACTTTCAATCAAAACTCAAAGATGCGTTAATTCGTAATCAACAACGTAGCGGTAAAGCGCGCATTCCCGAACAAGGAATTAGAGCCACCTTAACTAAATTGGAAATCCCAAATTACTCAGAAGCCTTCGATCAATTATACTATGTTACACTCGCTGACCATAATTTTCACGTGCAAACATGGGATGTAAATTATGATCCAAACAAATAACACCGTTAAAACAATATCATATAAAATTTTTCACTCTAAAGACTGGATAAGCTAAAAGCACATATGTTGAGAATCATTAAAAAAACTTTACAAATTGGGGTCATCACTGAAAAAATACCAACTCAGACCGCATCTACCATTATCATGCCTCAGCTTGACGATGATTTGGAAAAAATTGGTATACAAGTAAAGTTAGAAATTTGTCGTTGTTTTGCCGGTAGTTTAGCTATTCGACAAGTCGATGCGGGTTCTTGCAATGGATGCGAACTTGAAATTCATGCGCTAAACAATCCCTACTACGCTATTGAACGCTTTGGTATTCACTTTGTCGCATCTCCCCGTCATGCGGACTTATTACTCGTTACTGGTCCCGTTTCTCGACACATGCAAACTGCATTATTACGGGCTTATGAAACAACACCGCATCCAAAATTAGTCGCAGCAGTCGGTACTTGTGCGCATGACGGCGGCGAATTTGGAATTTCCTATGCCAGTTGTGGCGCGGTAAACAACGTCATACCCGTTGACGCAATCATCAAAGGTTGCCCGCCAACACCGTTAGAATTAATGTTAGGTATTTTAACCCTAATTCGTCAAAAATAATTATTCATTACAGAATCTTATGCAAATTCATTCTCCTATTCAACGTCGTGTCACCCGTCAAATTCATGTAGGTCAAGTGAAAATTGGTGGTAATGCCCCTATTTCAGTGCAAAGCATGACTAACACCGATACCCACGACGTTGCCGCAACGACAGCACAAGTGTTAGCTTTAGAAAAAGCAGGTGCTGACATTGTACGTATTTCAATACCCACATTAGAAGCGGCTGAAGCATTTGGCAAAATCAAATCCGCCGTACAGGTGCCCTTAATAGCAGACATACACTTTGACTACCGTATTGCTTTGCGAGTTGCAGAATTAGGCGTTGACTGTTTGCGCATCAATCCGGGCAATATTGGCAAAGAAGAACGTGTTCGTGCCGTCGTTGATTGTGCCAAAGATAAAAATATTCCTATTCGTATCGGTGTTAATGCCGGCTCATTAGAAAAGGAATTACTTAAAAAATATCAGGAACCGTCAGCCGAAGCGTTGGTAGAATCTGCTTTACGACACATTGATATTTTAGACAAACTAAACTTTCCCAATTTCAAAATCAGTCTAAAAGCATCTGAAATCTTCATGACCGTTGCTGCCTATCGTCAACTAGCAACGCAGATCGAACAACCTTTACATTTAGGTATTACGGAAGCTGGCGGTTTGCGTGCTGGCACGGTTAAATCAGCGATTGGTTTGAGTATGTTATTATTAGATGGAATCGGCGATACTATTCGTGTGTCATTAGCGGCTGATCCAGTGCAAGAAGTTAAAGTTGGTTTTGATATTTTGAAAAGTTTACATATTCGTCAAAAAGGTATTAACTTAATCGCCTGTCCTTCTTGTTCAAGACAAAATTTTGATGTAATTCAAGTAGTTAATGAAATAGAAGATCGTTTAGAAGACATTTTACAACCACTAGATATTGCCATTATTGGCTGTATTGTCAATGGACCCGGTGAAGCGCGCGAAGTGCATGTGGGTTTAACCGGTGGCGATCCGAATCATTTAATCTACGTAAATGGCAAACCCACACATAAAGTCTCAACTGAACAGTTGGTTGATCAAATCGAACAATTAGTAAGAAATCAAATTACTGGCAATTTTGATTGATTGTGCGATGGCGTTGAATACCTGTATCACATTGCGTAGTATAATAAACTATTCGTAGCATATCTATTTGCTGCTAAATTTTAATATAATAGTTTTTTATCTAAATTACTGGAGATCATCTTGAGATACCCCGCTTTGTTAGCATTGGCAGATGGAAGTTTGTTTTATGGCGAATCTATTGGTGTTGCTGGTGAAACGGTAGGCGAAGTTGTTTTTAACACTGCCATGACCGGTTATCAAGAAATCTTAACCGATCCCTCTTACTGTCAACAAATTGTTACCTTAACTTATCCACATATCGGTAATGTGGGTGTTAATTCCGATGATGAAGAAGCCCATAAAATTCATGCCGCCGGTTTAGTAATTCGTGATTTACCTTTAATACACAGCAATTGGCGTGCAACAGAATCTTTAGAAAGTTATCTACAACATCATCAAGTTGTTGCTATTGCCGGCATTGATACCCGCCGCTTGACCCGTTTATTACGAGAAAAAGGGGCACAAAACGCCTGTTTAATCGCCGCAGAACATCTTGATCCACAAATAGCTATTCAAAAAGCACAAGCATTTAGCGGTTTAAAAGGACTCGATTTAGCCAAAGAAGTGACAACACATCAATCTTACGTGTGGGATAAGGCGTGTTATCAATTACCGTGTGTAACACCTACCCATCAAAAAATTCCTGAACAATATCATATTATTGCTTATGATTTCGGCGTTAAACAAAATATTTTACGTCTGTTGGTTGATCAAGGTTGTCATGTGACTGTAGTACCTGCAAAAACACCAGCCAGTGAAGTCATCAAAGAAAAACCCCAAGGTATATTTTTATCCAATGGTCCAGGTGATCCTGAACCTTGTGATTATGCCATTGATGCAATTAAAGAAATTTTAGCCAAAAAGATTCCGACTTTTGGTATTTGTTTAGGGCATCAATTACTTGGGCTTGCAAGCGGTGCCAAAACCGTCAAAATGAAATTTGGGCATCATGGTGCTAATCATCCCATCCAAGATTTAGCCAACAAAAAAGTCTTTATTACTAGTCAAAATCATGGCTTCGCGATTGATGAAAGCAGTTTGCCCGCTCATTTGATTCCAACACATCGTTCTTTATTTGATGGTTCTTTACAAGGTATTCAACGCACTGATTGTCCGGCTTTTAGTTTTCAAGGACACCCCGAAGCCAGTCCGGGTCCGCATGATATTGTTTATTTATTTGATCAATTTACTACGATGATGGCAACCTCATGAAATTTCTAATCACCGGCGGATCAGGATTTTTAGGAATTAATTTAATTCGCTTTTTATTAGCCAGAAATCATCAAATCATTTCTTTGGATATTGCTGACTTTGACTATCCTGATGTTAAAGATAAAATTACTCACATAAAAGCCGACGTTCGAGAAGCTGATGCAGTTAATTATATGGCACAAGGAGTTGATATTATTGTACATTGTGCAATGGCATTACCTTTGTATCCAGCCGAAGAAATTTTATCAACCGGTGTCAAAGGTACACACACCGTGTTAGAAGCGGCGAGACGCAATCGAGTTAAACGCTTTATTCATATTTCATCAACCGCGGTATATGGCATTCCTGATCATCATCCTTTGTATGAAACTGATCGATTAGAAGGCGTTGGTCCCTACGGTTTAGCCAAAGTAAAAGCAGAAGAAGAGTGTGTGCACTATCGCAAAAAAGGTTTATGTATTCCGGTATTACGTCCTAAATCATTTATCGGTCCCGAAAGATTGGGCGTATTTTCTCTACTATATGAATGGGCAAAAGATAAGAAAAATTTTCCCATGATTGGTAGCGGAAACAATCGTTTTCAATTGTTAGACGTTGAAGATTTATGTGAAGCAATTTACAGTTGCGTGATTTTGGATGAAAAACAAGTGAATACCACTTTCAATATCGGTGCAAAAGAATTTACAACCATGCGTCAAGACTACCAAGTGGTGTTAAATGAAGCAGGTTTTAATAAAAAAATCATTGGATTACCGGCGATGCCTATTATCATGATATTGCGTGTGTTGGAAGCATTGAAAATTTCACCTTTGTACAAATGGGTTTACGAGACCGCAGCAAAAGATTCTTTTGTCTCGATAGAAAAAGCAGAAAAACTGCTGAATTATCAACCAAAATATTCCAATCAACAAGCACTATTACGTAATTATCAATGGTATTTGGCTAATTTAGATAGTTTTAAAGAAAAGACAGGCGTTTCTCATCGAGTCCCTTGGAAACAGGGTATTTTGAAAGTAGCAAAAATCTTTTTTTAACCCAAATCATGAAACTAAGTGTGATAAATAACAGGAAGGTAAATATGACAACCTTCCTGTGTTTAGAGTGATATGAAGCAACTATTATTTAACTGATGCTGTGACTTCGTCTGTTTTTCCTTGATTATCTGTCCATTTTAGTGCAACAACATCACCAACTTTGCCACCTTTGATTTGAAAGGCTAAGTAAGGATTTTTGGAAATACCACCGCCCCAAACAGCCGTCATCACGACTTGACCATTTAATTGACATTCAATTTCTTCAATAAAATGAGCAGGCGCGAGATTACCGGTTTCTTGATCTTTACGCAGACCATTTTCCATTGGATGGGTAATTAATGCTTTTACTTCAATGAAATCGCTTTTTTTCTTTGCTTTGATACGAATAGTGCTATTATCAGGCACGTTGATTCTCCATCTGTTAGCTTATTATTAACCGCCACAACCACCGGCAGTCACCGTCACTGACTTTTTAGTGGAATATAATTTTCCGCCCGCTTTGACCACAGCAACAACGTGACTGGTTTCCGCCATTTTGATGCGTGTTGATACATAAGCAACGCTATTTTTAGTCAATTTAAACTGACCAATCAAGGGCACTGCATTTTTTTCAGCGATAATAGTGATTGTTTCCACATCCGCCAATTGGGTAGAAACAGTAACAGGAACAACTGCACCGTTTTCTGCAACATCGGGTGCTTCTAATTTGATATCAGGACTATTAGTGACATCAAGACTGGAATACAAAACTTTTAAAGCATCACTTACCGTTTTTGCTTCAAAAGCAGCCTTAGGCCAATCTGCCATCGCCGCAATGGGCAAGGCGCCCAACGCGACTGTACTACTTGCAGCAAATGTCGCCTTTAAAAAAGTTCTACGTGCTATACTCATTATCATTTGATTCCTAGGATACGGGATTAATCCAAAATGGTGACTTTATGTTATCAAACACAAATAACAAATGTCTAAAATTGAGTAAATCTAAACGGCGTAAAAAATCTGAGCTTTTGTTAATCATGGTTAGCAGAAATGTAACAGATATAATCTTTACTCACACTGAATAATATAGGTAACTTTGGTTAATTTTCAAGTATTCGTATACAATACTTCGGATAGAACCACACAGCGACAGCCTTACGGATTACGCCTTACACGTTCAATTGATAACTCTATTCATCTGTAAATTTTTTGCTAATTGCTCTAATGCACTACTCCAATCAAAATTGCTTGTTTGATGATAAAGTGAAAATCCCGGAAACCAAGGTGATTCACTACTTTCGTACAACCAACGCCAATCTGCTGGAAAAGGAATGAGTACATGTGCGGTTTTTCCTAAACCTGCTAATAAATGCATGTTGGTATTACTAACTCCCACGTAACTATCTAATAAACTTAACAAAGCCAGCATATCTTCTAAATCTTCGTTTAAGTGACTTAGATCATGTACAGGTTGTTGACATAAGCCTTTTAATTGATTGATTTCATCAGGTTGTGGATGACGTTGTAATATAAGAAGAGTTGCTGGTATTGACATCAAAATAGATGCCAATTGTGATAAATCAACTTCTTTATACAAAGAACGCTTCATAGCCCATTGTTTTTGTTGTGTACCGGCGCGCCACGTAAATCCTAAATAAGGCGGCGGTCCCAACTGTGCTAATTGGGTACGCATCGCAGCCAAACGGTTTGGTAAGACAGAAAGAGATAAAGGAAACGGTGTTGAAATAGAAGAAAAAGCACTGGTTATGAGTGGTAAATCGCCAATATACAATTTATAATCAATAGGTTGTTTAATTTCCTGTTGAGATAAAACGACTTGTTTAAAAATTTTTTGTCGATTCAGTAACGGTTGTAGTTTATGACCACATTCATAAATTAATTGCGCTCCTTTGGCGTGTAAAAATGGCGCAAAACGTAGAAAAAATAACTCATCACCCAATCCTTGTTCTTTTATTAACAAGATTCTTTTTTTATGCAATGTTTTTTGCTGCATAATCATCTTGAAGTAGTGTAATTCAGTTGGAATATCCCGCTTTGGAATACTGTGTCGCCAAATATGTTCTTGCCATGCCTGTTTAAATTGTCCGAGAGATAAAAATGCAACAGCCTTGTTAAAATGTGTCATTGCTGCATTAAAATCTAACGCCAATGCTTGTTCATATACGCTGAGTGCTTCTTTTAATTGTCCTTTTCTTGCTAAAGCAATACCTAAATTTTGGTAACCATTGGGTAAACTAGGTTCTAATTGAATAGCTTGCAGACACAATGCAATTGATTCATCTATCTGTCCAAGATGAAATAATGCGTCTCCAAGTCCAGCATAAGCACCTGCTAAAGAAGGCATTAAGGTAATCGCTGTTTGATAATGTGTAATCGCTTCATCAATCTTGTCGAGTTTGACTAATGTGTTGGCTAAATTATTGTGTACTTTGGCATTATTGGCTTCAATATCCACTGATTGCCGAAAACACTGCGCAGCCATTTCCCATTGTTCTAATTCATGAAAACACGTACCCAAATCATTTAAAATACCGGCATCTTGTGGTTTCATTTGTAAAGCTTTTTGATGATAACCAATCGCTTCCGAAAGACGATTTTCCGCAGCTAATATTTTTGCTAAATGAGTGTAATAAATAGCATCGTGAGGATTATATTTAATCGCACGGTGTAACAGTTCAATTCCCGTTTTATATTGTTGTGTTTGAAAAGCAACCATGCCTAACCAATGTAAACTCTCCGCATGATCGGGTTGTATTTGTAATATTTGTTGATATAAATGACTTGCTTGCATTAATTGATTTGCTTGATGATATTGTAATGCTGAATCAAATAATTGTTTTATATAAATTTCTTGTTGTGACATTTCATTTTTTAAGGTGTTCTGCTTATTTAGAACAATTTGTATTTTAGTAATATTGATGAAACTTTTGCACGAATCAGTTGTAATTTTGCCAAAATTTTAGTAAAAACAATCAATTGCAATATTTTTTGCTAACTGATTGTAATATAACAAATTGTACTTACTCGTGCAAAGGTCTCTAAATAATAAAATCTTCTATGGGCATGGGTTTTTCCTCAGGGTTATTTGAATTGTTTCTTTCTATCCATTATCCCTGTCCATGCCCTCTTTTTCAATTACTTGGAAAGTTGCCATCGCGTTAAATTATCTAATTTCAAGTGTGGTTGTTCCCAACTCCCACTTATCTACGTTTTGCATAGGATTTAACCCAGTTTGTACACGTAACAAATATAGGCTATACTGTCCTTTCTTAAATAAATGTGCTGGTAAATTCATAATCTGTTCATTACCTTGCCATGGAGTCAAATCGATTCCATTAAATAACGTAAATTTATTAAGATCGGTCAACACTAAAATAGTTTGATTATCCGCGAGACCTAATCCTACATATTGCGTTTGTCCTTCTGGTAGTGCAGGTAAAAAGGCTTGTACTATATCTCCTTTTTGATAATCATATTTTTCTATTATCGGTTTTGTACCAATAGGCTGTACGGCTTGTTGAGTTAGGGTAGTGGATTGAGAAGGGGTAATAAAACCGTCTTGATCTTCTGCTATAAAAGTGACTGTGTAATTACCTTTCTCTGTAAACTCACTAAATTCACCTTGCCATAATGTGCTATCATCTGGGTGTGGGGCTAGAGGTATTGAAGGGACAGGTGTTATCGAAAATCCGCCATCACTGCGCTGACGTGCGTTTTCTGGTGTGATTATCAATGCTGATACCCGTTGTATAGTACCTTCTGAAATTCCGACACGTACTTTTAAAGACACTTTTTCACCAACATTAACCGTCGTAGTTTTATCAATCTCAGGACGCAAATTAACTTCACCAGCCAACGCACCAAAACAACTATTCAAACAATATTCATGGGCACGTTTACCGTCACGACTTGTGTTAGCAATACCATCTCCATCATCATCCAATTGTGGTATTTGTTTTTCAAATGGTTGTCCTTGTGCCTGAAGTTTACGAGTAGTATTTTCGAAAGCGGTAGAAAAATCATCACCTCGCCTTAAATTGTCAAAGTAAAATTTGCTAAATGATATACTGCCTAAACCGTCATAAAATGCTCTTTCCCCATCTGTGCTAGTGACAATAAGTCTGTCTTGGGCAGACAGTGTTTTAATGAAACTACCTGTATGACAAGCTTCAAAAAAAACAATTACTTGGTTACCTGTCACTTGCTGATAATCATCTAACAAACTTTTGAGCGCATCAGCAGTGAGTACTTCATTATATGGATTTAGACGTAATTGCCTTGGTAACGCATGATCAACAAAAGCAATAAATAACGGATAATCTAATTTTTGCTGTTGCTTTGCCCATGTAAAAGCATCTTGCACGTCTTGATAAGTTAAATCACGTAGTGGTGCTACACCATTCGCAAGTTGGGATACGGAAACAGGCGCATCAACGACTCCAGCATCAGAAATGTTATCCCCATTAATATCTAAGCTGAGTTTATAAGACAAAAGATAAATTTCATCGTGATCGAATCCACGTGTTTGCAAAGTTTTATAAATAAGTGATGTCATAAACTCAATGGATATATCTTGGTTGCGTCCTTCACTTTCCCCACGCGAATGAATAATTAAAGCGGCTCTTTGGTTATTCAACAGATCACCCTGCGCTGAATTCCCCGTCATTTTATTAATAATCTGATTCTTTTGACTGTAACTTAACTTTGCTACACCATGATCTGTGGTCATCCATATATTTTGTTGTTCATCTATGCTTAAATCATACACTTCATTACCGGGAATGCTAGAATTTGCAGTGACAAAAGCAATTTCCCATTCACCATTAGGCTTACGGTGAGTAATCCCGCCTCTATAACTACCAACCCATAAACCACCACGCCCATCTGGTTGAATACTTTGCACACTATTTTGTAACATGACAGTTTCTTTATTAAAGATTTCCCAAGTTCCATCACTAAATCGATGTGCAATTCCACCAGCCTCGCCAATATACTCACTATACCTTTGATAACCAGTACCTACCCACAGTTCATTGGTATACTGATCGAAATAAAGGCTTTGAATATCATTAGCTGGTAACCCATTCGTTTTATTAAAAGTTATCCACTGCCCATCGCTTGTCATATGTAACAAACCAAGGCCAGGCAAAACTACAGTGGGTTGTGAAGGATCGTCTTCAATACGATATAAAGAAGCAGTTCCTATCCATAATCCGTCCTCATGATCAGTTGATAAAGCTGTAATATTCGCATTACTTAAGACTGGCGTATTTTCTGATGAAAAAATTTCCCAAGTACCAGAAGCAGTTTGATGCGCAAGCCCACCAAACATTGCAGCTTGCGAACCTAATCCAACCCACAAATATCCCTGTTTGTCCAAATGCAGTGCAGTAACATTATTACTGGGAAATCCAACTGTTTCACGCGAATAGATTTGCCAATCTAGGGTATCAAGATTAAAATGGGCTAGTCCGTTATCTGTGCCTACCCATACATTTCCTTCGCTGTCTGAAAGTATAGTTTGCACTACATTACTAGGTAATGCAGAATTGGCTTTATTGTAAATTTGCCAATTTCCTTTTGTTGTAAGATGTACAATTCCTTTGTCTTTTGTTGCAATCCACTGCCCTTTTTTTGTATAAATAATTTTACGCGTATAGTTACTAGGTAATGCCGATGTATCCGAATGAAACCAAGTATCAGATTTATTATCAAAGTAACTTAATCCAGTTTCTGCATTACCAAACCAAATTCTTTGTTGTGCATCTACAAAAAAGCTCCTTGTATTAAAACTATCTTCCTCAGAATATTGCATTTTGGAATCGGCCAACACTTTCCACTGCCCATCTACTGTATATTTAAGTAGGCGTCCATCTGCTATTCCAATCCATAAATCACCGTTTTCCGCAAAAATCAAATTATGTAAGCGATCGTTGGGTAATCCAGTTTGAGTATTAAAAACCTGCCAAGAACCATTAACATCACGGTGCGCTAAGCCCTTATCGCCAGTACTTATCCATAAACCACCAATACTATCAAACTGAAAATCTTGAATATAATTGCTTGGTAAACCAGAATTGCTGGTATTAATTGTTTCCCAACTACCATCACTTTTACGATGCATTAATCCTATGTTAGATGGCGGAATTAGCGTGAAACGACCATTACTATCTTCACGATAAATTTCAACATCACCATTATAAGCACTAGCCCACAATTCACCGTTTAAATCAAGTTTAATACTTTGTACATCATTTGTAGGTAAGCCAGTTAGCTGATTATTTTCAAATTCCCATTGTTGATTAGCAGTATAATGTGCTAAGCCACCATTTTCTAAGCGAGGATAAGCGATAGTACTCAACCAAAATCCACCAGATTTATCAGAGGTAATGTCTGTAATGAAATAACTAGGAAGTGGAGAATTATCGGGCGTAACGAGTGTTACATTTTGATTCACATCCAGATAAGCAAGTCCTCCTGCAGTACCCATCCATAATCCATCATCACTATCTCGATAAAGAGTCCCAATACTGCCTATTAATCCATCTATATTACTAAATATTTTTAATAAACGTCCTGTAGTAGCGTCACGTTGTTCTAGCCCACCATTGGTCGCCACCCACATAATTTTACTGTCATTAGATAATGTAATTTTATTAATACCTTTGCGACTATTAAATATTTGCCAAGAGGCATTATCACGTACCATTAGGTCTGCAAATTGTAATTCCGAAACAATTTCGATACGTAAAGTATCTACTTGACCGTTATTACTATCAATAACAGTAACTACATCAAAACCAGGAATACTTGGTGCCGTATAGAGAACTTGATATTTTCGATGAGGATGATTTTGGATAATTCCTTTTGCTGTTCGCCAATCCAAATCATCCACCGTATCTAGTATAGACAAATCAATCTTACCATTAACGGGCACAACAGGAGATACGGGCGAAAACGTAAAAGCAGCAACAGCAACGGGAAACCATAAAAAAAGTAACAAAGACACATAAATACTATTGTACATAATTTTTTCCTTTGTAATTAAGTGGTAATTAAAATAACCATTAAATTCAATTTATTGAATAAATTTTATCCAATTCAAATTACTTGTTCTTCCCCAATGGTTCGAACGGTTTATATTACACGAGACTTTTGCAAAAGCATCTAAGTTTTTGCTTAGAAGGCAATTAGAATCATTGTTTGAGGTTGTTTTGCATTTTTTCACGTATTTTCATGATATGGGATCATTTTTTTGCGTATTTTACCGCTTTTTATGGGTGCAGCCCAAATTTTGGGCCACCAACCCTTAGGCATCATGCAGATGCCCTCTGAATCGAAACAGCTTGTTTCAAATTATGCATAATACCACTTATCGTCAACCGCGCTTGATTTCTCTTAATCCTTCATGTACTTCGCTTTGGCTAGACCATAGTATCTTCTCTATAAAGAAATCAAGCATTTGTGCGCAAATAATTTCTAATCAATGCGATCATAACAACGAATACGATAGAGTAATCGATGGTGGGCGGGATTATCGCTGTCGGTAAAACCGCTGCGATTATGCAACACATTGTTACAAATAACACCTTGTCCCGGCATTAATCGATGATGTAGCACATGAGGCGAATTAACTGTACATAATTGATTCAAATAACTAATTGCTTCTTGCACTAACGTTGATTGTTTCCAAATGATATTACGCTTACGAGCAGTATAACGCATTTGTAATGTCCCGTTAGGATTGATAAAAAATACAGGACCCGTTTGCGCTGGACGTAATTCGACACCTTCTTGCACATTTGCCGGAATGGTCATAACGTCATTTTCCATCAATGCTGCAATATAATTAGGATTTTGGTCTCGTAATTTAATATACACAATTTCATGATCAAGCAACATGTTATCGCCGCCTTCCAATGCTTGACGTTCACAATGTAGTAAAACCGAACGCACCTGTTGGTTGTCCGCGTTGTAATAACCATCAGTATGCCAATTAATCGCTTTATTAGTATATGGAATATAATCGTGAGCTTGCCCTTGATTTTCTACTTGTAAAGCGGTGATTCCATCATCTTCTTCGCAACACAAAGTACGATCGATCTGTGTTAAACCAAACTGTTGGCAAAAAGCTAAAAGTGCATTTTTTTCAATGCTAACATTAGAACTCACTTGGTAAAAAGCCATATTAATTTTGCGACATGAAGATAAAATATGTTTTTTTTCCTGTATTGTCAATTGGTAAGGATTGTTAATGGGAACTAATAAATCTTTTATATCCACAGGATAAAGAGCTAATTTTTCTGTTTTCCAAGCGAGATATGCTTGATTATCTTGTAATAAAAATGGATTTGTCATAAAATTTGCGCAACTTGGTGTATTGATAGATAATGATACTTTTTTACGCTTGCGACACTATTTTGCGTTTAAGCGAAAGTGTTATACAATAAAGTCTAATTTGGAACGATTCCAAACGAACTGATGCGTGTGCTTTTATTACGATTTCGTAATTCGTTAAAAAAAGCTTGACTAATTAAATTAATTTGGTTATTAATAACCGAGTATTATGCTAGGTAAAGATTTTTTTCCTAATTTTACTATAAAACCGTATTAAAAACCAGTGAAATTTTAAATATAATTGCTTGTTTTAAAAATGGAAAAATTTTACTTGACTAATCATTGCTAAATAACTACTTTAGTATATTAGATATAAATGATTTAGATCGTTATGTTGCGCTGCAATATGATTTTTTAGCAATACGCACCAAAATAAAAAATTGATCGTTTTACTTCAATAAAGTAAATTTTTGGTGAATTCGAGTGATTTTGAAATATAAATTTACTGTGAGTTCTTATGATTGAGTCTTACGCATTATTCTTTTTGTGGGAAAGCGTATTGATTTAACCGTGTGATAAAGATTTTTATTCAACAGGAGACTGTGCGATGGCTAAAGAAATGCACAAAACACCCATGCTTGATCAACTCGAAAGCGGTCCTTGGCCCAGTTTTGTTACGGGACTAAAACGCCTTGCTCAAGATGAGGGTAAACCATATCAAAATATGATGATTGACTTACTCGGTCAATTGGAACATTCATACGAAACTAAAAAAGGTTATTGGAAGGGCGGTACAGTTGGGGTCATCGGTTATGGTGGCGGTGTTATTCCCCGTTTTTCTGAAGTGGGTCAAAAATTTCCAGATTCTAAAGAATTTCATACATTACGCATCCAACCGCCTGCTGGTATGCACTATACAACTGATATTATTCGTAAAATGTGTGATATTTGGGAAAGATATGGTTCAGGCTTAGTCGCTTTTCACGGACAAAGCGGTGATATCATGTTCCAAGGTGTGACTACTGATAATGTTCAACCTGCATTTGATGAATTTAATGAATTAGGCTTTGACCTCGGGGGCGCAGGTCCTGCAGTACGCACTGGAATGTCTTGTGTCGGTGCTGCACGTTGTGAGCAATCTTGTACTAATGAACAAAAAGTTCATCGCACTTTAGTAAACCGCTTTTTAGATGACATGCATCGTCCCGCCTTACCTTACAAATTCAAATTTAAAGTTTCTGGTTGTCCAAACGATTGTATGAACTCGATTGAACGTGCTGATATGGCAGTTATTGGTACGTGGCGCGATGACATGAAAGTCAATCAAACCGAAGTTAAAGCTTTTGTTGCTAGCAAATCCCGCAAATATGTCATTGATAACGTTGTTACCCGTTGTCCTACCAATGCACTTTCCCTTAATGATGATGATACACTCGCGGTTGATAATCGCAACTGTGTTCGCTGTATGCACTGTATCAATGTCATGACTAAAGCGTTGTCAGTCGGTGATGATAAAGGTGTGACCATTTTGATGGGTGGTAAACGTACTTTAAAAATTGGTGATTTAATGGGTACCGTTGTTGTACCATTTATGAAATTAGATACCGAAGAAGATTTTGAAGCACTGACCGAATTGGCAGAAAGAACCATTGAGTTTTTTGCCGAAAATGCACTAGAACACGAGCGTACTGGTGAAATGATTGAGCGAATTGGTTTGGTCAATTTCTTAGAAGGCATAGAGTTGGAAATTGATCCTAATATGATTGTTGAACCTCGTCAAAGTTCTTATGTCAGAATGGATACTTGGGACGAAGAAGTTGACAAGTGGAATGAGAGAAAAGCAGCAAGTTAAGTTGGCTCTTTGTTAATTTGAATTAATTTCATTTATCCATTTCACCTGTAATTTTGGTGGATATGGGTTAAAATAAGCATTATAATATTAGAATATTCGGAGATTATTATGTCCGCACCCCGTATGCCAGTAGAGAGCGGAGTTCCAGATCCGTTCCCTTATATGCACCCAGTCATGCAAAAGAATTTTGGTGCTTGGAGTCATCATGAGCGTCCACGTCCTGGTGTTTTGTGTCACACTGCTAAAGGTGGCGATAAGCTTTGGACGGTACGCGCAGGTACCCAGCGTCAAATGGATTTATACACTGTTCGCAAATTGTGTGATATCGCTGATCAATTTGGTGAAGGTTTTGTCCGTTTTACCATTCGCAGCAATATTGAATTTTTATTAGCGGATGGTGGCAAAGTTGATCCATTAATCAAGAAATTACAAGATGAAGGTTTTCCAGTCGGTGGCACCGGACCTTCTGTAACCATGATTGCACATACGCAAGGTTGGTTACACTGTGATATTCCCGGTACTGATGCCTCTGGTGTTGTGAAAGCATTAATGGATGAATTACACGAAGAATTCATTCGCGAAGATATGCCTAATCGGGTACATATCACCACCTCTTGCTGCCAAATCAACTGTGGCGGTCAAGGTGATATTGCTATCAATATTCAACACACTAAACCACCCAAAATTAACCATGATTTAGTGGCTAATATCTGCGAAAGACCTACCGTAGTAGCACGTTGTCCAGTTGCAGCTATTCGTCCTGCATTAGTGAATGGTAAACCTTCGTTAGAAGTTGATGAGAAGAAGTGTATCTGTTGCGGTGCTTGCTATCCACCTTGCCCACCTATGCAAATTAATGATCCTGTTCATTCTAAATTAGCGATTTGGGTGGGTGGTAATCATTCTAACGCACGTAGCAAACCAACTTTCCAAAAATTAGTGGCTGCTGGCTTACCTAACAATCCACCGCGTTGGACTGAAGTTGCTGCAGTGGTTAAGAAAATTTTGCATGTTTACAAAGAAGATGCTAAAGATTGGGAACGCTTATCCGATTGGGTTGCGCGGATTGGATGGTCTCGTTTCTTTGAATTAACTGAATTGCCCTTCACCAAATTCCATGTGGATAATTGGCGTGGTGCAAGACGCAGCTTAAACGCTTCGGCTCATATCCGGTTTTAATTTGTAGTACGCTTATTTTTCTCTAAAATGAGAGAATAAGCGTACATGGTTTGGCTATTAAAATACGAAGGAGACCACGGTGAAGTTTTCTATTATGGTCAATGAAGGACCTTATCAACATCAATCTTCTGATTCTGCTTACCAATTTACCAAAGCAGCATTAGAGAAAGGGCATGAGATTTTTCGCGTGTTTTTTTATCATGATGGCGTAAACAACGCGACTTGCTTGACGGTTCCTCCTCAAGATGATCGTCATGTTGTCAATCGTTGGTCTGAATTATCCAAAAAATATAATTTAGATTTAGTCGTTTGTATTGCTGCTGCTCAACGACGCGGTATTTTGGACGACAATGAAGCTAAACGTCAGGGAAAAAATGCAAGTAATATTGCTGAAGGTTTTCGAATTTCTGGTTTGGGACAGTTAATTGAGGCAGGAATCCAAGCCGATCGTCTAGTTGTTTTTGGTGATTGATCACGACAAGTCACATCCATTAACGATTGGGTGTGTAAATCAGAACAAATAAATAGACACGTAACTAACGCGGGGAATATATGGCGGAAGATATGATGGATGGCGAAGGTGGCGTAATCAAGAAATTTTTGTACGTAAATCGTAAGGCACCTTATGGCACTATTTACGCCCTAGAATCATTAGAAGTAGTCCTTATTGGTGCTGCATTTGAGCAAGATGTCAGTTTGGTTTTCATTGATGACGGTGTTTATCAACTGAAAAAAGGTCAGCAGACAACAGTCGATTCTGGTATTGGCGTGAAAGATTTCTCTAAAACCTACCGTGCTTTGGAAGGTTATGATGTTGAAAAACTTTATGTTGATAAGAAATCGATGGAAATGCGCGGTTTGAGCACAAGTGACTTAAATGTTGATGTGGAAGTATTAGATGACGCGCAAATGGCTGATTTGATGGCACAACAAGATATTATCTTAAGTTTTTAAGCGGGAGATCAAAGAACAATGTTACATACAGTGAATAAATCGCCGTTTGAAAAAAACTCGTTAGAAAGTTGCTTGCGTTTATCCAAAGAAGGTTGTGCTGTTTTGTTATTTGAAGATGCGGTTTATGGTGCTTTAAAAGGCACACAGTTGGAAGCAACCGTTGTTGAAGCATTAAAAAGCAAAAAAATGTATGTGCTATTGCCCGATATCGAAGCACGGGGTATGCGAGCAGAAGATGTAATTTCTGGGGTACAGACAGTTGATTATGCGGGTTTTGTTGATTTAGTGGCGGAGAAGGCTACCGTCCAAGCGTGGCTTTAATGTCGAGTGTAATTAATTATTTGATTTAAATTAAACGTATAATGAGGTGTTATTATGGCAGTTGTTACAGCAAATGGTAAAGATGTTGAAGTGGATGAAGAAGGTTATTTGACCGATTTGAATACTTGGGATGAAGATATTGCTAAAGTGTTAGCTGACCAAGATAAATTAGAATTAACTGAAAGTCATTGGGAAGTTATTCACTTTTTGCGTGAATATTATAACGAATACCAAATTGCGCCAGCAGTGCGTGTATTGACCAAAGCGATTGGCAAAAAGTTAGGTCCAGAAAAAGGTAATAGTAAGTATTTGTACGAATTATTTCCTTATGGTCCTGCTAAGCAGGCTTGTCGTTTTGCAGGTCTTCCTAAACCAACAGGTTGTATCTAAAACTGTAGGGTGCAGTGATGCCTTTTTCCTGAGTCATTTTGGAAAAGGCGGAACTGCGCTCCTGCTCAATTGCTTGCTACGATTAATGTCATCTATTTTGTTAGATGAATATGGATTGAAACAAACATGGACTTCATAAGTGTTGTTTACGCACTATTATTTTATTTAGCTTCAGTAATATTCGTTGTATTTGTGGCACGTAAAATTTATCAATATGCCACGGTGCCCGCACCTTTAAAAATACCAACAATGCCAGCACCTTTAACAACTTCAGGTGTTGCGTTGCGTCTCGCGCGTGAAGTGGTTTTTTTTGAAAGCTTATTTCGTTCAAATAAGTGGATTTGGTTGTTTGGTTGGATGTTTCATCTCGCTTTATTGGTCGTTTTACTTCGTCATTTACGCTATTTTATTGATCCTGTTTGGATGTGGGTTGCATTGATCCAACCTTTTGGTAAATATGCCAGTTTCTTTATGTTGATAGGCTTAGCTGGTTTATTAGCGCGCCGTATCGTGGTAGAACGCATTCGCTATATCAGCAACCCTTCTGATTATTTGATGTTGTTGTTGTTGCTGTTGATTGGTATGAGTGGCACTATGCTTACTTTTGTATTGCATACTGATATTGTACAGCTAAAAGCTTTTACATTAGGTTTACTTTATTTTGATTGGCAGCCACTTCCTAAAGACCCCGCTGTGTTAGTTCATTTGGGGGCAGTGATTGTGTTAATGATTATTTTTCCATTTAGTAAATTATTACATGCACCGGGCATCTTTTTTAGTCCGAGTCGCAATCAAGTCGATAATGCACGTGAAAAGCGGCATATTGCTGAATGGGCAACCAAACTTGAAACTCCAAATAACTGAGGAAAAGGATTATGGCTGCTTTTGATGTTCCTCCATTTAGACCTTATCCCATTATTCCTGAGTTGAAACCTGATGCAATGAAAAAAGACGGGCCCTTTATTGCTAAGCCCGATCATCAAGAAGCATTAGGTTTTCCGGGAAAGTTGGTCGACAATTGGCAAGAAAAAGCTATTGAGAAAATGGGCGATTTGCTAAAAAGATTTCGTTCTTTTCAAGTGTATATGGATGCATGCGTAAAATGTGGTGCCTGTACTGACAAATGTCACTACTTTATTGGTACGTCTGATCCCAAAAATATGCCTGTTGCTAGACAAGATTTGTTACGTCAAGTTTATCGTCGTTACTTCACTTTTGCGGGTAAATATTTTCCTAAGTTGGTTGGCGCAAAAGACTTGACCAGAGAAATACTTGATGAGTGGTATAACTATTATCATCAATGTTCGCAATGTCGTCGTTGCTCTGTTTTTTGTCCTTATGGTATTGATACTGCTGAAATTTCTATGGCAGCTCGTGAAATTATGGATTCTATTGGACATGGACAAAAGTATTGTAACGAAATCATTGCAAAAGTTTATAAAATTGGTAACAACTTAGGACTGCCTGAGCCAGCTTTACGTGATACTTTGGAAGGATTAGAAGAAGACATTTTAGATGCGACTGGAGTTGCGGTGCGGCTACCAATTGATGAAGAAGGGGTTGATGTATTGCTTGTTACGCCCTCAGCTGATTTTTTTGCTGAACCTCATGTTGATGGTTTAGTTGGTTATGCAAAGGTTTTTCATCAAGCTGGTATTTCTTGGACTATCAGTTCTTATGCATCTGAAGCAGCTAATTTTAGTATGTTTATTGGTAGTTACGAAAATATGCGCAAAATTGCCCTACGTATTCGTCAAGCAGCGATTGATCTAAAAGTTAAACGCATTGTATTTGGTGAATGTGGACATGCATGGCGGGTTGCTTACAGTTTCTTAAACACATTAGCCGGTCCTTTCGATTTTCTTGATCCCAAGTATCCTGTACCGCAACATATTTGTGAATTAACTTATGATCTGATTCAGCGTGGCGCGCTTAAATTAGATAAAACTGCTAATGATCATATGAAATTGACTTTTCATGATTCTTGTAACGTGGCGCGTGCAACCCGAATGGGCAGTATGCCGGGTGGACAGTTTGTTATTCCGCGTGAAGTGATCAAAGCTGTTTGCAATCACTACTATGATATGCCTAGCGACACGATTCACGATGGTACTTTTTGTTGTGGCGGTGGTGGCGGTCTATTAACCGATGATTTAATGGAAGTGCGGGTTAAAGGGGCTTTACCTCGTATGGAAGCTTTGAAACAAGTCACTGATGATCATGGAGTGACTCATATGGCTGCAATTTGTGCGATTTGTAAGAGCCAATTTACCAAAGTATTGCCTTATTATGGATTTAGAATGGATCAAATTGTGAGTGTGCATCAATTGGTTAGTAATGCAATTGTGTTATCACCACCTGAGTAAAATATATATCTGATTGGTGCATGGTGTTTGTGCACCTACGTCATTTGAACGCATTAATCACATATTTGTTAGTATAGCAGGTAATGAATTTAGAGTAGTTTGATGATTAATTAAAAGAAGGATTCATGAGATGAATTATAAATTTGATGGAAATACAATAGAAGCAAATGACAATGGATTCCTAAATAATGTAGATGACTGGAGCGAACAATTAGCAGAGGTGATTGCTGCTGCTGAAGATGTGCAGTTAACCGAACGTCATTGGGATGTCATTAATTACTTACGCGATGAATATATCAATAATGCAGGACATCAACCTAACATGCGTAAAATTGTCAAAGCCATGGGAGACGCGTGGGGTGATAAAAAACTAGAAGCTAAGGCATTGTATGATCTGTTTCCCCTTAATCCAGATAAACAAGCCAGTAAAATTGGGGGACTGCCTGATACCAAACGTAAGGGTGGTTACTAAGTAAATTTACCCATAATGGGTATTTGAATATTCTGAAAATCCTGACAACAAAACTTTTAGCAAGAAGGAGAAATCATGTCCTCCCAAACGACTGCTTCAGAAAAAAAAGCATTGACTTTTCGCCGATTTAAAGAAGATGATACATCTTTTGATGCTTGGAAAGATCACATTTTTCAAGCCAGTTGGTCACATAAATGTCCGACCTATGTGCATCGTACCGCACCTTGTCAAGGCAGTTGCCCAGCGGGTGAGGATATTCGCGGTTGGTTAGGTGTGGTCAGAGGAATGGAAAAGCCACCACAAGATATGGAATGGCAAGAATATGCTTTCCGCCGTTCTACTAACGCGAATCCTTTTCCTTCAATTATGGGACGAGTTTGTCCAGCACCTTGTCAAACGGGTTGTAACCGTAATGCTGTTGAAGATTATGTAGGTATTAATGCAGTTGAACAGTTTATTGGTGATACAGCGTTAACCAAAGGATATAAATTAGTCCCACCAGGCGAATCCACTGGCAAAAAAGTGGCTATTATTGGTGGTGGTCCCGCCGGTTTATCTGCCGCTTATCAATTGCGCCGTTATGGACACGCGTGTACTGTATTTGATGATCATGCTGATTTAGGCGGTATGATGGTTTTTGGTATTCCTGGTTATCGGACACCACGCGATGTTGTCAAAGGCGAAATTCAACGTATTTTGGATATGGGTGTAGAAACTCGTATGAATACGCGCGTTGGTAAAGATATTTCTATTGCTGAATTAGAAAAAGAATTTGACGCTGTTTTATGGGCAATTGGCTGCCAATCAGGTCGTCCACTGCCTGTGCCCAATTCAGATGCACCTAATTGTATTTCTGGTGTTGCTTTCTTGAGTGATTTTAATCAAGGACGTATCGGTCATGTACCACAAAAAGTAGTCGTCGTTGGCGGTGGTGATACTTCGATTGACGTTGCCTCTGTTGCTCGCCGTTTGGGTCATAGTGAAGGTGACGCACCAGAAATGGGTTATGTTGCACATGATGTTGCCGCTTTAGGTACCCGTGCTGGTGCTCAAGTCACCTTGACTTCGCTATTTCCAATTGAAAACATGACTGCAGCTCAACATGAAATACAAGATGCGTTGAGAGAAGGGGTTGATATTCAAGCCGGTGTAATGCCAACTGAAGTTGTGTTGGGTGCTGATGGTAAAGCAGTTGGTTTAAAAATGGCAAAATGTACCGTCGATAAACGTGGCGTGCCCACTAAGATTGAAGGTACAGACTACGTGATTGAAGCCGATGTGATTGTTTCTGCCATTGGACAATACGGCGATTTGACTGGTAATGGATTAGATGAACTGAATAATGGACGTGGTTTTATTGATGCTGATCCTTTTTATCGCGTTAAAGGACGGGATAAACATTTTGTAGCGGGTGATATTATTCGTCCACATTTATTGACAACTGCTATCGGTCACGGTTCCATCGTCGCTAATACCATTGATCGTTATTTGTCTGGCGTTGAATTGACCAAACGCCCTAAAGTGGATGTCCATCATTTCAATTTATTAGCCAAATTAAATGAAGCTAATTTAGCACCGGAAGCCTTTATTCCTGAAGAAAGAGGTGATTTACGCGGTACGTCTTTAGCAAACTACGCTGTTCACAATTATGAAGATCGTTCTACTGTAGAAATTATTCCTTCTAAAGCGTTATTTTTAGGTCATTTTTCTCATACGCCCCGTTTATTACGTGATGAAGTACATATTTCCTCTGAAGAAGTTTTAGGCAACTTCCAAGAACGGATTAAATGTTTAACTGATGCGCAAGCAATTGCTGAAGCCAAACGTTGTATGAGTTGTGGTCTTTGTTTTGAATGTGACAATTGCGTAGTTTTCTGTCCACAAGAAGCTGTCAAGAAAACACCAAAGAAAGAAATGACAACGGGACGTTATGTCTACACTGATTATTCACGTTGTATCGGTTGTCATATTTGTGCAGATGTATGCCCAACGGGTTACATTAATATGGGAATGGGTGAATAAATGTTAGTACGCCGTTTGTTTCGCATCATAATGCAGTTGGGTGTTGGCTTGATATTCAGTCTCGCCGTGAATGCAGATAATGGTGAAACGGCGGCAGGACGTGTTCCCCTGCCCACGTTGCCAACTGCTAAAATGGATTTTTCAACAGAACAAAAGTGTGTGGCACCGACCGATATTATGCGCCGAATGCATGGAACTTTTTTGAAACATAAACGCAATGAAACTATGCATCAAGGTATCCGTACCCCAGCGTATAGTTTGGTTGAGTGTATTAGTTGCCATGTAACACCTAAAGAAGATGGCAGCTATACCAAGATTCAAGAAGACCCACAACATTTTTGTCGCTCTTGTCATGCATATGCTGCG
This sequence comes from Thiomargarita sp., assembly GCA_020721045.1. Lineage (GTDB taxonomy): Bacteria > Pseudomonadota > Gammaproteobacteria > Beggiatoales > Beggiatoaceae > DYNN01. The sequence goes on from DYNN01000022.1 coordinate 29,041, forward strand.
GTACAACCTGACTGTTTTCAATGCCATGCAAGTACGCCTGAAAAAGAAGCAGTGTCTACTGATTCTGTACCAGCAAATGTCGAAGAAATGTCTATGAGTATGTCTAAATAATGTGTAAATAAATTTCCCCCTGAACTGAGGGGGAACCAAATAGATGGGACTGTGTTCAAGACTTTAGTTATCGTATGTGGGCTCCGGTGGCGTTTTTTTTAATGAAGTTGTATTAGCATATTACTATATACCAACCTAATAAACAGTTTCTACAGCTTGTTAGCCATACCCAACAATTTTTAAGAATAAAATTTGTCCAACCCATTAATTATTATATTTCAGTAACTTAGGAAAAAAGATCGTTTTGAAAGAGCGCCTAATTATGAAAGAACAACATTCACCAAATCAAAGTCGCCGTGATTTTATTAAAACTACAGCAACTGTAATGGGTGTCACCACAATTGCCCCTGGTATCTTATTTTATAGCACCTCTCAAGCACGTTCAATTGATCAAGCGGTCACATCCGAAGTGAGATGGGGAATGCTAATCGATACGACTCGCTGTACGAAAGATTGCGATGATTGTGTTAACGCCTGTGGACAAGAACATGGTTTAGTGGGACATGATCGCCCACAAACAGATGCAAAATGGATACGTAAAGTCGACTTACGTGACAAACAAACCGGTCGCGAATACCATTTACCCATGATGTGTCAACATTGCGAATCACCGCCTTGTGCTGATGTATGCCCTACTGGTGCTTCGTTTAAACGTGCTGATGGTATCGTCTTAGTTGATAAACATATTTGTATTGGTTGTCGTTATTGTATGATGGCATGTCCTTATAAAGCACGTTCTTTTGTACATGAAGAAGTCACAGAACAAAAGACACATACGCCACGTGGAAAGGGAACTGTAGAAGCCTGTACTTTATGTGTGCATCGCGTGGATCAGGGAAAACTGCCTGCTTGTGTAGAAGCCTGCCCGAGTCAAGCCATTTTATTTGGCGATATTAATGATCCTAATAGTGAAATTGCAAAAAAATTAAAGGAAATTCATAATATTGCTTTGCGAGCAGATTTAAAATTAAATCCTGGCGTGCGTTATCAAGGAATTTGACGATGAAAAAAATTGCTTACACTCAGTTAGAAGGTCGTAGCCTTGGCTTTTACAGCCTAATCGCTATTTTAGGCGTTATCATATTAGCAGGCTTGGGTGCCACTTATTACATGGAACACCATGGACATTATGTAACTGGCATGACCAATCAAGTTGTGTGGGGAATGCCACATGTTTTTGCTATCTTATTAATTTTAGCTGCATCTGGTGTATTAAATATTGCCTCAGTAGGCACGGTTTTTGGAAAATCTCTATACAAGCCATTAGGTCGTTTATCTGGATTGATGGCAATTACTTTATTAATCGGTGGATTATGCGTTCTAGTGCTTGATTTAGGACACCCTGATCGCTTGATTGTTGCCATGACTTCTTACAATTTTAAATCTATTTTCGCGTGGAACATCTTCTTATATACCGGTTTTATGGTTATTGTCGGTATTTATTTATGGTGGATGATGGAGCGTTCAATGCACCGTTACTATCCTAAAGCAGGTTTAGTCGCATTCATTTGGCGTTTGATTCTAACCACTGGTACAGGTTCTATTTTTGGTTTTTTAGTGGCGCGCGAAGCTTATGATGCAGCTATTTTAGCCCCTTTATTTATTGCAATGTCTCTATCGTTAGGACTAGCCTTCTTTCTCATCACACTGATTGCAACTTATCATTGGGCTAAAAAACAACTGGGTAACGCGGTTTTATTTAGATTAAAGAACTTACTAGGCGTATTTGTTGCTGTTGTTTTATACTTCGTGGCTGCCTATCACTTAACTAACTTATACATTACCGAAAACCATGATGTAGAACGTTTTATTTTAATTGATGGCGGCGTTTACACCTTATTATTCTGGTTAGGACAAATCGCTTTAGGCAGTATACTACCTCTTATCTTGTTATATTCGCCCATTGGTAACACAAAAATGGGAATTGTGACCGCTTCTTTGCTTGTGTTGTTAGGCGGAATTGCCCAACTTTACGTTATTATCATTGGTGGACAAGCTTATCCTTTAGAAATTTTCCCCGGTATGGAAGTGGTGTCTTCCGGTTTCTTTGACTTATCATTGACAGAATATCATCGTTATGTACCAACCCTGTGGGAAATCATGTTAGGAGTTGGCGGTGTTGCGTTTAGTTTATTGGCAACAATATTTGCATTACGAGTTTTGCAATTCTTGCCAGTTAGTTTAGCAGATGCCGATATTGATCCACATACTAAAAAAGCTTAACTAATTATTTTGACTGTGGTTAATTATTGATCACAGTCAAGCTAAACTCTTACCTGAAAACGCCAAAACTACCAAAAAATAGTAGGATTAGTTATGTTTAAGAAGTAAGTTCCCTAGATCACAAAAACTCCTTGTGACTTGTTATGTATAATATACAATAGATTTTGAAGATAATTTTATCTTTTTGTGCGTAAGGTAAGTCATTAAGTAATTTCAAAATCTACATATTTTAATTGAGACATAGGAATATATTCATTCACTTTTAGAAGTTCTATCCCAATCACCTGACCCATAGCACTAAAATCAAGAATCACACCTGATTGAATTTGTTCAGAATCAATCGCTTTACTATCAAAAAAACGAATATATAATGTTTTTTCTTGTTCATCAAAATGAATTTTCATTATTTATTTACATCAAAATTATAAAGCTAATTTAGATTCTTTAGTTTCACTACAGAAACTCTGAGTCTCACTCTCTGGTTATACGAAATGAATTCTTTTATGATAATAATGTAGTTTAATCGTATCTAAAACAGGATACAAGATTTTTATTAACTCATGTTACGCAAAAAAATTCTCTCTCACGAAGAATCAATAACTTATAAAACCATCTCTACAATATAACTCATTGATTTATGGTTCTACAAAATTTTGTCTGCGTAAGGTGAGTTATTAACATAAGGAAATAGTTCATGAAGTTATTAAAAATGCTGCTATTATTTTTCTCGGTTAGTATTAGTATCTCAGCAAATGCAAGTCAATCAACTAGTCATATGCTGAAACATTGTCATTGCTACCAAAATGCAACCGATTTATTCAATGCAGTAGAGCAACAGTACAGTTACTATTTCCCACCAGATAATAGAGTTATTTTTTATTACTCAGGTGGTTCTACTCCCGTATATCAGGATGTAGAAAAAACTCAAGAAACAGGAGGAACAACGCCTAAAACTACCATGATATATCGTTGTTATAACAACTATCAATCATGTCTTGTTACTTGGGAAGATAAAGATTTTTACTATATGTATCAAGGAAATTGGTATTACTTTGATTCTATAGTAAATTCTCTCAAATATTTTGGGGCAAGATAATTTTAGAAATAAACTTGGGATAAGAGTAATTGTACTCCATTACTTCAAACCTCAAGTTTATTTAATCAAATATTCTGTACGTTATTAGGATCGTTTATGTTAAAAATACTCAGAACTTTTATAATTTATACATTATTTATATTGCTTACTGGTTGCGCAGATTTTTTTAAAAAAAGTGAAGATTTATATCATACAATGTACAGTAGTATAACTTCATTTTCATTAAAACCACCTGCAATCACTACTAGTTTTTCTGATGTTAATACAAGCAAAGTTTCTATCGGTAAGGCAAAACTCAAGAAATCAAAGAAATTATGCTCTATGCCAAGAAATAATGATGGTAGCTATATTTTGTCTGCTGGATATTATGAAATAACTGTAAAAAGTTTTTGCTTAATGGCAGGAACTCATGGGCCTAGCCAAGGGGATGGGTATCTGTATGCTCCCTTAAAAGGCGATAAAAGCGAGTTAATAAAAAGGATTCTGACAAATATGGAATACTACCCAAATATAGCACAACATGATGTTCAGCTATTACTATGGGCAATCATTTCTCAAACAGAATTTAAAAATTTATCAATTGAACTGCAAGGTATAGCTTTGCAATTACTCGGTAACGAAGGAATTTTAGAATTCAGTGGTGGTGTATTAGGAATAATACCAGATACGGTTATGGCTCAATTAACCTCACATCTGCCACCTAGTCTGAAAAAAATCGCTGAAGTAGAAAATAAAATGCGCTCTCTATTTTCAAAAGCAGGAAGTACATATGCCGATATTGAAAGATTAGCAGTTTTATCTGGTGCGGCAGTGATAGATCATCCTGAATATGAAAGAGGTGTATGGTCTAAGCATATTGGTGGATACTCTGTTAGATATCTTCCGTCTGGTTATTCTAAAGTAAAAATAGAAGTATACATCCCTAAAGAATTAGGAACTGTAATTTTCAATGCAGTTAGTGATGTAGCCATGCCAGCAAATACTGATGCACAAAGATTAGGATTAAGCAATATTCCTGTTAACCAAAAAGGGTGTAAGTAAAAAATTTATGATCTAATTTAACTTGAATAGGACTTACGCATTGACGGCAGTCCGAAATTGTGGATTGAGATAATCTTTACCGGGAATAAAGCTACTGATGAAAGCAGCCACCACATCCTTAAACAAATCACGTTTCCAAGCATAGGCATGTTGAATGACATCAGTAAATTGCATTTCTTGAAGATGG
>DYNN01000109.1 GCA_020721045.1 Thiomargarita sp.
GAATTTATATCTTATGGTAGGTTATGGTAAATAATTATTTACTATCTGTCAACCTTTCCTCTCAATGGTTACAGTCACGCAAGGCTTGCGCAAATTCATGACCACATTGATAGCGCATGGTTATTTCTTTTTGTAAAGCCTTATCAATTACTTTAATCAAACAAGTTGGAATGTTGGCGCGTAATTGTGAGACTTCTTGCGGTGATTCATTGGTAATTTTAAACATAAGTGCAGCGAGTGAATTGGCTTGAAACGGTAATTCACCTGTTAATAATTGGTATAACATCACGCCCAATGAAAACAAATCACTTCGTCCATCGACTTGTTTTCCCGCTAATTGTTCTGGTGACATATAAGAAGGTGTACCTAAAATGATGCCAGTTTTTGTTTTATTTGCATCAGTCAATCGTGCAATGCCAAAATCAGTGATTTTAACAATGTCTGTTGCAGGATTATACATGATATTAGCGGGTTTAATATCGCGGTGAATCACACCTTGTTTGTGCGCATAATCTAAAGCAAGCGCAATATGATTCATAATGTTAATCACCGTGGATATTGGCAATAAATTATCGCATTTGGTATAGGGAAGTAAATCGCCACCGCTAAAGTATTCCATGGCAATATAAGCGAGATCATATTCTTCACCGGCATCATAAATTGCAACAATATGAGGATGATGTAAGCGTCCAGCAGCTGCGGCTTCTCGAAAAAAACGAGTTGTTGCTGATTCTTCTATAGCAAATTCTTGATATAATGCCAATGTTTTGATTGCCACAATACGGTTTAGTTTCGGGTCTTTGCCCAGATAGACTGTACCCATTGCGCCTTTACCCAACTGCTTTTCCAATTGATAGCGTCCTAAAAAGGGCTTTTCGCTGTTCTCATCTCTTAGCCAATCAGTTAAATAATTAGTCGTTGATGAGTGCGGCTGATGTAAGCGAGTCACACGATCTAGGCGTTGACTCACATCACGAAATGAGTTCTGATGACTTAACATGTAGCGATAAACTCGGGCTGCATGGCGCAATTGTCCTTTTAATTCATAATCTAAGGCTAAATTATATAATAATCCTAAAATAGCATCATCAGGCGGGCAAAGGCGAAATTTTTCCAATGCCATGTCTAATCGCCCTTGTCCTTGAAAAGCTAATCCAAGCAAACGGTTACTTTCCACTGCATCGGGATGTAGACGAAACGCATCTTGATAGGCAATAAAGCCCCGTTTTATCCACAATACGCCATGTCCACAAATAATGAGTAATCCCGAAGCCGTCAGTGAAATCAGAAAACCATTGTACATGAGAATAATATACAGAATAGTTAGACTCAATAAAAGCGTTATACTCATGATAATAGCCAGATAAAAACGCATTAGTGGTAAAATCATACTGATATAAATCGTTGTCAGCACAAATATCGCAATTTGTAAATAATTATGCCAAGCCGGTGTAATGAAAAAATCATGATTGAGTAAACTGATTATGGTACGTGCTAAAATCAACACTGTGGGCAATTCACCCAAAGGTGTATTTTGAATCACACCATAATGCGGGGCAGTTATACCTAGGAGTACAATTTTATCCTGATATTTTTCCAAATTAACTTTATTTTGCAAGACATCCACCAGAGAATCCACTACCAATTCTGATGTTGAATAAAATGCAGGAAAAATGCTCAATTGTTCATCCGTTTGAATACGTAATTGATTAATTTGTAAACGATTATTAGAACCTAATTTAATTGCTTGTTGGTCGGTAATCAGTGACAATGCAAGCGAGGGAAAGTAGTGATTATTATATTGTACGATTAAAGGCTGACGACGTGGATTTAAAGCATTTTGCCCTAAATTAAAGTAACCCATACCGGCAGCATTTTCGCTTAAAATAGAAGTGGGTAACGCCGTAGTTAAACCGGTTAAATCAGCTTTAAAATCAATTAATTGATCTTGTATCTGTGATAAATCATAGCGCATCACATAAGCCGGTAAACGGGGGGCTGGGATAGATGTGGCTTGTCCCAAAACAAAGGGAATGGTGAAAAATACCTTATTGGCTTGTTTAAAACTGCGGGCTAATTTTTCAGTCTCATCTAATTCAATATTAACTGCCGACAACCGCTCTTCTAGCTCAGTTAATTTCTGAATAATTGTTGTTGGTAAAGAAGGATATTGAATAGAAAAATCATTTAATAATGGTGAATAAGTCGTGACCAACTCATCAAGATAGGCTTTATTTGCATTATAAGTTGGTAAAGTTAAATCGATAGTCAACCCAATTACCCTAGCTTTTTCTGCTATTTTATCAATCAATTGCGCGTACAATGAACGTTGCCAAATACGATCACCCAATTGCATTAAACTGGATTCATCGATAGCAATAACTGCAACTTGTGGTTCATTGGATTTATGTGGTACATACTGACATGCCCAATCGTAAATTATTTGTTCTATCGGTATCACCCAACGGATTAAAAGAACAATACCAATTGCAGCGATTAAACCAATGATTCCATTATGTTTCCAAATTTTTTCTGTCAAACTCATCATCGATTTGTAGTGAAGGTTTCTATTTCACGATAATGGAACGCATGTTACATGCCAAATTATTCACAATCAATGTAGTTATGTAGAAGTGCAAGCAGACGGTGCAGCATCATATGCCGCATGGAAATGGTAGGTTTTGGTAAGAAAAAAATCAGAGTTTATTTAACGAGTCGCTTTTCTAATCGTTGTAACCGCAAAGTTAAACGCTCAACGTCGTTACGTAAAACATCAACGTTGTTTAAAAAGTATTCCACTTCAAATGCTGTAGGTAAGTAACGGGCTTCTTCTTGTAAATATTCTGTGCAATTTTGTTGAAATGTTTGTAATCGTTCGCGAGAATAAGCTTGTCCCTGTTGCCAAAATTGAGCAAGAAAGTGACTGGGTATACCCCATTTCGCCCAATGTGCTTCCCAATCAATCTCCATTGTTTTGAATATATTAGATAGCTGTTGCAATAAACCAATATCTCCCGTAATGGTTATATCTGGGTGCTGGATTAGGCTGGCTTCTCGTTGAAAAAATAGTGATAATAAAGTGAAGGGCGTAGTCAAAATATATACGTTAGTATTGCCCTGATAGTCAGGTAATACGGTGACACCTTGTGCATCTGGAAAAAGTGCAAAACGTAATCCGGTGTCACGCAATTCAATAGTTATGATTTTTCCCGACAATCTATCTAATGCAGACAAACTAAGTGGGTCTAAACGTAATGTTTGATTGAGTGATTTTTCTAAAAAATAAGCGAATAAGTGATTTGAAAACACAGGATTACATTAATATTATGTTATTCTAACAACGGATAATACAGTGCAATATTATCCGCAGTTTTTATGATATGCTATTTAACGGTTTGTTTTTTACGTGAATAAGCATGACGCTGCCCACCAAACTTGTGTTGTCCAGGGGCTTTATGACGTGTCGGGGTAAACGCAGATTGATATTTACGTTTTCTGCCTTGTGAAGGAAATACAAGTTTTGGCTCAAAACCCGGCACAATATGACGCGGCACAGATTCACCGGTATAGCGTTCAATACGTTCTAAATGAATCCGTTCATCAGGTAATGCAAAAGAAATAGCAGTTCCTGTTGCGCCCGCCCGTCCAGTGCGTCCAATACGGTGTACGTAGTCTTCAGCAAAACGAGGCAAGTCAAAATTAATCACGTGACTAATCCCGCTGACATCGATACCGCGTGCCGCTACGTCGGTTGCAACAAGTAAACGTAATCGACCATAACGTAATTTATTCAAAGTACGATTTCGTGCCGCTTGACTCATATCACCATGCAGTGCAGCTGCTGGAAAGCCTGATGCTGTCAGTTGTTGCGCAATTTCATCAGCACCCCGTTTGGTGGCAGAGAAAATAATTGCTTGCTTAACAATTTCATCACCAACCAAATGTTGTAATAAGCGATTTTTATGATCAACATTATCAACAACATGTAGACGTTGTTCGATATTTTTACGTACGTTTTGGGGTTCAAGTTGAATGCGATGTGGATCAGATAATAATTTGCCCGCTAATTGTGACATTTTGTTATCCCATGTTGCAGTAAACAACAGGGTTTGGCGATCTTTTGGTGCCAGACTAGCGATTTTTTCTACTTCGTCAATAAAACCCATATCTAACATGCGATCAGCTTCGTCTAAGACGAGAATTTTTAATGCAGATAAATCAACTCTTCTACGATTAACGTGATCCAGCAAACGTCCGGGGGTTGCAACAATGATATCTACAGGGCGTGATAAACTACGCAATTGAGGTCCATAGGGCATACCACCCACTAAAATCAGATTGTTAAAACGTAAATCTTTACCGTAGTCACGAATTGCATGGTTGACTTGTTCTGCTAATTCACGCGTCGGTGTTAGGACTAAAATCGAGGGTTTACCATTTTGTTTTCGGGGAGGAAGACCGATAAGGTGTTGTAAAGCAGGTAAAACAAAAGCGGCAGTTTTGCCTGTACCCGTTTCTGCCGTTGCAATCAGATCGCGACCGGCGAGGGCTTCTGGAATTGCTTGGATTTGAATGGGTGTAGGTATTTCATAACCTTTTTGTTTTAACGTCTTTAGGAGAGTAGGGTGTAAAGATAAATTTTCAAAAGACACAGATGTTCCCTTTTAACACAAAAAAAACAATGCGTAAACCCTCATCTAAATAAATTAAAATACGATAATACTTTAAGGAGTGGCTGACGCACTGACCAACATAGACTCAATCAGCGAGTCTGTAATGAGCAAAATAACAATTGTTATTTGGAATGAAAGGAGATTGAGAGAGAGATTAATGAGTCGTCAATATCCTTAAAGTAAAAATTATACCCATGTTTGCCAAAGAGAGTCAAATATTTTTTGGATTATCGCGAATAATTAAACGATTTAGGCGTTACCCAAATTTGATAACGCCCACATTAAATTAATTCGATTTTCAATTCTATGAATTATTGGCAGCTAATGCAGCTTCAATCACGTCTTTACCAATTTCTTTTTCAAATTTACCCCAAATAGGTTGCATAATTTCACGCCATTTGACTAATTCTTCTTTAGTTAATATAATCAATTCAGTACGTTGAGTTTCGTCACCAAAATCAATAATTTTCTGCCTATCACCCATCGCTAAATCAAGAGATAATTTATTAACTTCTAAGGTAACTTCGTCAATAATTTTATCCAATTCTGCTCGTATATCTTTTGGCAAACTATCCCAAAAACTATTGTTAGTTACCAGCAGATAATCCAATACGCCGTGGTTACTTTCGATGATGTATTTTTGTACTTCGTGGAATTTTTTGGAATAGATGTTAGACCAAGGATTTTCAGCACCATCCACTACACCTGTTTGTAAGGCATTGTAAACTTCAGCAAAAGCAAGTTTTTCAGGAATAGCACCAATTGCTTTAAATTGTTCTTCCAAAACGTCAGATTGTTGAATGCGAAATTTAACTCCCTTTGCATCTTCTGGCAAATGGAGAGGTTTGTTGGCAGAAAATTGTTTCATCCCATTGTGCCAATACGCTAATCCTAAATAACCACTGTCTTCCATTGAAGCCAATAGTTTTTTACCTACTGGTCCACGTTGAAAGCGATCAACGGCTTCAATATCATTAAAAATAAAAGGTAAATCAAAGAGTTGTAGCTTTTTTGTGTATTTACCAAATTTAGCGAGTGAAGGTGCTGCAATCTGTACATCACCTAGTAACAAAGCTTCCATGACTTTGTCATCATCATACAGTTGTGAATTGGGATAAACTTCAACGATAACTTTGCCTGCAAGACGTTGTTCTACTAACTCTTTGAAACGCTTTGCACCAATACCTTTGGGCGTACTTTCGGCAACAACATGAGAAAATTTAATTTTTATTACGCCACTCTCTGTGGAATTTTCGCCACACGCACTTAATAGTAACAAAACAACTAAAGAAAAATACAAGGTACGCATAAATTCTCCTGTGATTAAAATATATACTTTACAATTAGTTATACTATAACTTTTTCATTTGATAATAGTTAATGACAATACCAACAACTATATCAACGAAACAAGAGCAAAGAACTAAGGCTACTTAGGTTTTAATCGAAGGTCAAGCGCTTTTTATAAAAAAAATTTGTTGCGATGTCTTGGTTTTCGAGCATTTTGACGAGGTGTTTTTTAATGCAACTGATAACCGATCTCTATTATTGTTGAGTTGTCAACTATTTCGGTAGTTAGGAGGGCAAACGCATTAAAACTTGCCTGAAAAAAGAAAGTTAGAAATAATCCAATTTGAATTTCTAATCAGGAATATCCACGTTAAGTTAAGGAAATTTTGCTTCCCCCTTTACCAAAGGGGGATTGAGGGGGATTTTTTATATTTCAATTACTTAAATCCCCCCTGCCCCCTTTAAAAAAGGGGAGGAAACGCTATAAATATGCGAATGTGGAACACGATTTTATTGAAGAAATTGATAAAGGGCATGGACGCTTGGAAACCCGCCGTTATTGGATTACCGAGAATTTGACTACCCTGCCTGATGTAGAAAAATGGGCAGGTTTGAAAAGTATCGGAATTGTGGAACGCCGATATTTTATTAACTCTTTTGCTGCGGATGCGAGCATATTTGCCAACATGTGTGGGACTTTTTGACGCTGATCCTACGCCAATCAGCCTCCCAAAAAAACGCCGTAAAGCAAGCTGGAGTGATACCTACCGCGCTAAACTTGTGTTTGGTCAGAAGTTTTAATGCGTTTGCCCTGACAATGTTTGAATTTCTTGTATCCATAGTCAAGTCATATGCTATGATATGTGCGTCCCATCCTTAATTTATTGGATACTTTCAATTTTTTAACTAGGCGATGAATTATGACACCTGCTCTTATTTTTGATGTAGATGGCACTTTAGCTGATACTGAACGCGATGCACATTTAGTTGCATTTAATGAAGCGTTTGCAGAATTTTGTTTAGAATGGTATTGGTCTGAAACTTTATATGGTGAATTGCTTGCGGTGACTGGCGGTAAAGAACGGATCAAATTTTACCTTGATCAATATCTGCCTGATTTTCCACGTCCTGATGATTTAGATGGGTTTATTGCCGATTTACACAAAGCAAAAACTAAATATTATAATAATTTAATTGCTTCAGGTAAAATTCCTTTACGTCCAGGTGTCAAACGTTTAATCCAAGAAGCGCATGAAATGGGTTTGAGACTTGCTATTGCAACGACAACGACACTAGAAAATGTAACCACTTTATTGGAAGCCAGCTTAGACCCGCAATCGGTTGCTTGGTTTGAAGTCATTGGTGCTGGAAATGTTGTGCCTAAGAAAAAACCAGCTCCCGACATTTATCGCTACGTTTTAGAAAAAATGCAACTTACCGCAAAAGATTGTATTGCATTTGAAGATTCTGAAAATGGATTAAAAGCCGCATCTGCAGCCGGTTTACCCACTGTTATTACTATCAATGATTATACCTGTGAGCAAGATTTTACGGGTGCTTTAGTAGTGTTAGATCACTTAGGCGAACCCGATCGACCTTTTTCTGTGATTCAAGGAGATGTTGGCACTGCACAGTACGTGGATGTTGCTCTCACAAAGCTTATATTAACGAACGCAAATAAGTTCATTTAAGTTCCATTTCGATATAGAAGCACATCGTTCGATATTCTCGCCGGTGCGCTTCCTTCTAACGAACGTCAGCCTCAATTTATAATAATCAAGTTTTATGGGCTTTCACAAAATGAGTAAGTAATTCGCAAATCTCTTCTTCTCTAAAATGTTTGCTAAGTTCTCTAATTTTTTGCAGTGTATTATTACTGCCATTCTGCTCAGTTTCTATGGCATCTAATTTCTTTAAAATCGCCACAATATCTCCCATCATCGCTAATTCAAGAAGATCATGTGCTTGTTCTAATGTCAAGCAAGTATCAGTTACAAGTTGTCGATCTTCCGCAGAATCAGTGGATACAGGCATGTTTTTTTTGCTTGTCGGTTCTAATTTTTCAGTCACCCAAGCCAAAGATAAGTATTTTTGTAGTAAATCCAATAAGTCATCAACATGGAAAGGTTTGGCGATAAAAGCATTACAACCCGCGGTAATGCTTGTTTCTTGATGCAAATCGAATACACTGGCAGATGCTGCAATAATCACAGTTTCTTGAAATGCAGGTCGTTTTCTTATTTGACGTGTGAATTCAAAGCCGTCCATTATTGGCATAACTAAGTCGGTAATGATTAATTCGGGTAGTATTTTTTCTGCTAATTCCAAGCCTTCCTGTCCATGACAAGCTTCAGTAACAGCAAAACCCAAAGGTGAGAGTAAGCTCACTAGCACTGAACGATTTTCCCGTTTGTCATCTATCACTAATACCGAGATTTGTTTGGTGTCATTTTGATTAAGACGGCGATAACCTACGATCAATTCTTTATTAGTTTGATAAGATTGTTTAATTTCTCCCGTTGCTTCGGGTAAAGTTAGTGCAATCCAAAAGGTCGAGCCTTGTCCTAATTTACTTTGCACTTGTAGTTCGCCATGCATGATGTCTAGTAAGTGTTTGGTAATGGCTAATCCAAGTCCTGTGCCTTCAGCATGATAGCTGGAATCTCCTACTTGTTGAAAAGGAAGAAAAATTTTATCTATTTCTTCTTCAGAAATACCAATACCCGTGTCTTCTACTTGAAAGCGAATTTGTCGATTGTAGTAACCGACTTTTAATTTAACATAGCCTTGTTTTGTAAATTTAATGGCATTGCCTAATAAATTAATTAATATTTGACGTAAACGCTTTTCATCTGCATGAATGCCAATTGGAAGATGGGAAAGTTGTTCGTAGATAAAAGTAATATTTTTTTGTTCGGCTCGTATAGCACTTAATTTTACAATGTCTCGTATAAAATCATTGAAATTAAAGTTAACAGGATGTAATTCAACACGATTGGCTTCAATCTTGGAAATGTCTAAAATATCATTGATTAAAGTAAGTAAATATTCACCGCTGCGTTGAATGATTTGTACGCCATCTAATTGTTTAGGCGTTAATTTTTTGTCACGTCCTAAGATTTGTGCATAGCCTAAAATTCCATTCAATGGTGTACGTAATTCATGGTTCATATTCGCTAAAAATACACTTTTTGCCCGATTGGCAGCTTCAGCCGCTTCTTTGGCTTGACGTAATACCATTTCTGCTTGTTTTCTTTCGGTAATATCTCTAAATACGATGACTGCGCCGTTTAATTTGTCATTTTCTTTAATTGGTGTCGTCGTATATTCTACCGGAAACAAAGTACCATCTTGTCGATAAAAAGCTTCTTCAGCATGACGATAAATGCCATGTTGTACGGCATAGCATAAATTTTCTGTTTCTTCATCGTGCAAATGAGTAGTGGAAATGCGATAAGCGGGTTCATGAGTACTGTTTAAACCAAATAAATTAGCGGCAACAGGATTGAGAAAAACTGTTTGGCACTTTTTATCAAGACCACAAATCCCTTCGCCTGCTAATTCTAAAATTAATTGATTTTGGTGGCTGAGTTGTGCTAATTCTTCAGTACGTTTGTTTACTTCATTTTCTAATGGAATCAAAGCAATTTTACGTAATGCTATCCACAATATCCAACCAAATAGAATAAAAATGGCTGTAAAGACTAATACCAAATAAATAGCGAGCTGTTTCGTCAATTGCTGCTTCAAAAAACATATTTAAATGTATGTATTTGATAATTCGCTTTCTG
>DYNN01000191.1 GCA_020721045.1 Thiomargarita sp.
CCAAAGTTTTAGAACTTTGGAAAAGTTAAATAATAAACCGTTTGCAGTATATATTAAAATTTAACTGAAATATTTACTCCCATAGTTCTTGGTTTTCCGGGCCAACGCAAATCGCCAAATGCGGCACCGGTGTATTCTACTGCTGCATATTCGCCTGTATAGTCGGTATTTAGCAAGTTATCAACAAAAGTTCCGATTTTCCATTCTAATTTTGCTTTGTGCGTAAAACTTACATTGAGGTTTACAAATTCGGTAGCGGGTTGAACGTCGGAATTATCGGGGTGCCAATAAAGTTTTCCTCTGTGTTCGTGGGCAGCACGTAGCAATATTGAGTTGGTTTTGTTGAGGGGTATTGTATATAGCAATGCTAAATTGGTATTATTCAAATTGATTTGCGGTGCATAATTGCCTTCAAAACTTTTACCGAAATTATCGGGAACGGTAATTCCGTCTTTAAGAATTTTTGGGGTTATAAAACCTGCTGCGGCATAAATATCAAAATTTTCTGTTATGCGAAACTTGGCATCTATTTCTGTGCCAATATTTTGGGTTGCGCCAAGATTTACAATAATTTGACCGCCACCGTCTAATTCTACAAAAAACAGTTGTGTATTTTGTACGTTGGTAACAAAGGCATTGACATTGAAAATGATACGGTTGTTTAACCAATTCGTTTTAAAACCAACTTCATAGTTGTCCGAAAATTCGGCTTCGTACAATTCTGGGTAGCGTATTACTGTGGGCGCATTGTATCCGCCGCTGCGGTATCCGCGACTATAACTCGCAAAAGCAAAAATATGTTCGTTTACTTGTTGCGAAATATTGACTTTGGGTTGAATTTGGTTAAACGTATTCTGTCGTGTTACTGATGTTTTCAAATTGGTTTGTTCTCTTATGTCGTTGTCGTAACGCAAACCTAATGCAATTTCGGTTTTTGTGGGCAATTTGTAGGTTATTTGTCCAAAAAAGGCGATAGTAGTGTTGTTATTTTTTTCATCGGCATCAATGAGCGGATATAGGATTTCGTTTTCAAGGTTGGTTTGTGGCAACCCAAAAACTCCTGCTAAAATTCCTGCCGAACTCAACGAACCCAATGTTTTAACGGCTCTGGTGTCGGTTTGGTAAAAACCACCAACCACCCAGTTAATGGTTTTGTTGATGTTTGAAGTTAAGCGTATTTCCTGATTGATGGCATCAGATTTTAAGGTCTGTTCTTGTAAAAGTTCGCGCAAAGGAACAAAATCGAGATCGCCCGAATAATCGTAACCTATTTTGCTGAAAGCTGTTGTAGAAGTTAATCGGGCAAAAGGCAAAGCTACATTTAATCTGAGCGATATGTCTGCCACTTGACGCTCCGATTTTCCGAGTTCATCGCCAATCGGTTTTAGAGTGGTGTTTCCGGCATCCATCGGTTCGGTTATTCCGTTTGTGCCTCCCAAAGCATTAAGCAAATCTGAATATCCGGGTATGTAATAGGTTGCGCCTCCGTTGGTTTGGGTGTAGTTCCCGATTACATCTGCTGAAAAATTGTCGGTAATATTAAACAGCAACTGTCCGCGAACTGATGTATTGGTATAGAAATCAACATTTTTTTTCAAAAAGTCGTTTTCAATTAACCCATCGCTGTTTTTGTATGAGGCTGATATTCTGTACAGTATTTTTTCTTTGATTATACTTCCGCTACTACCCAACATGGTGTTGAAGGTGTTTCCGTTGGCATATCCTATTTTCAAAAAATTACTAAATTGATTGGTTGGTCTTTTTGTCGTAATGTTTAATGCTCCACCTATTGCATTTCTGCCATACAATGCGCCTTGCGGTCCTTTCACCAATTCAATTTGTTCTATATCAAACATTTCAATGTCCAAAATACTCGGATTGGGTACATTTATACCATCAATAATAATTGCCACAGGGGCTTCTGCATTTTTCAATTGTGTGATACCTCGAACTGTAAGACTGTTTGTGCCAACATTTTGGCGCGAAACAAAACTTGCATTCGGAATACAGCTTATAAAATCGGGTATTCCTTCAATTTTTGCATTTTCTATTTCAGCAGAGGTATAGGCAAATATAGCTTCGGGTATAAATTGCAGATTTTCAACTCGTCTTCGAGCAAGTGATGTTGCGTTTGCAAATCCATTAACTTTTATTTCAGCCAATCCGATGCTTTCTTCCTGCAATTCTACATCAATTTGCGTTTTATTTGCGATAGCAACGGTTTGCGTTTTCGCACCGATAAACCGAAATACAATATTTTCTGTATTTTCGGGTACGGTAAGTTCGTAAAAACCTTCTGTGTTTGTGGCTGTTCCTATGTTTGTACTTTCCACAAATACATTTACCCCCGGAAGTCTTATTCCGTCCATTATAACCTGACCACGAATGGTTTTGTCTTGTCCGAAAGTTATCACCGCAGTGAATAACACAATCGAAATTAAAGTAATTAGTCTTTTCATTTTCATTCTGTTTATATGATACTTTGTTGGTTTTGTAGTTGCACAACCGGGTAGCTTACGCCCCCT
>DYNN01000110.1 GCA_020721045.1 Thiomargarita sp.
CAGCTTGCAATACCTCCCCGTTTTCACAGTAAAATTTATCCCCGCATCGTTTCCCTGAAAGAGTCCCGTTACGCGAATCCATTTGTGAGGTATATGCCGCATTAACGTAAACGACCGTAGAACCTCTACGGCGAGATACGTTTTCAATTTACTTATTCATTGTTACATACATTTAAATATATGTAAAGCAATCTAGTTAAGCTCATGAAAGTACCCTGATTGTTTCTTATCCAATAACTATAACGCCTAATCTATAGGGCACAATAGCATACTGCGCCCTATTGCTTTCTTTTAAAAGATAATTTTATGCAGGCTCATGATCAACAACAATATCTTCGTTGGTAAATGCCAAGACAATATCATCATTTGCCATTTCAACAGTCACATGCCCACCTTTTTCCAATTGTCCAAATAATAATTCTTCAGCCAATGGTTTTTTGATTTTTTCTTGAATGAGTCGAGCCATCGGTCTTGCACCCATCAACGGATCATAACCATGCACTGCTAACCAACGCCGCGCTGATTCTGTAATATCAATAGAAACACGTTTGTCCTCTAACTGACTTTCTAATTCGATGATAAATTTATCCACCACATGTGCAATAGTCTCTGGAGTCAATGGGTTAAAGTGTACAATCGCATCTAAACGATTACGAAATTCTGGACTGAACATGCGTTTAATCACTTCGCCGGCATCCCCTGAATGATCTTGTGTAGTAAAACCGATAGAGGCACGATTCATGCGGTCAGCACCGGCATTGGTTGTCATGACGATAATCACGTTACGAAAATCGGTTTTGCGCCCATTGGCATCGGTTAATGCCCCATGATCCATCACTTGTAACAACAAATTGAAGATATCTGGATGCGCTTTTTCGATTTCATCCAATAACAATACCGCATGTGGATGTTTATTCACTTCATCAGTTAATAATCCGCCTTGTTCAAAACCAATGTAACCGGGTGGTGCCCCAATTAAGCGCGAAATTGTATGTCGTTCCATATATTCAGACATATCAAAACGAATCAGTTCAATCCCCATAATTCGAGCGAGTTGACGTGTTACTTCTGTTTTACCAACACCTGTGGGACCTGCCAGCAAAAATGATCCCATGGGTTTTTCCGCATGACCTAAACCCGAACGCGACATTTTAATTGCAGCCGATAAAATTTTAATCGCTTGATCTTGACCATAAACTACCATTTTTAGATTGCGTTCCAAATTTTGCAACACTTCTTTGTCAGATAATGACACACTTTTAGGTGGAATGCGTGCAATTTTGGCGACGATCTCTTCTATATCTTTAACTGTAATGGTTTTTTTACGGCGTGAAGGTGCTTGTAATCGTTGCTTTGCACCCGCTTCATCAATTACGTCAATCGCTTTATCAGGCAAATGGCGGTCAGTAATATAACGTGCTGATAATTCAGCCGCTGCCCGCAAGGCTTGAGGTACATAGCGGATATTGTGGTGTTCTTCAAAACGGGATTTAAGCCCTTGTAAAATCTGAATAGTTTCTTCAACGGAGGGTTCATTGACATCAATTTTCTGAAAACGTCGTGATAAAGCGCGATCTTTTTCAAAAATACCACGATATTCTTGGTAAGTGGTCGAACCGATGCATTTGAGTTCACCGGAGGCTAAAACGGGTTTGATTAAATTGGAAGCATCCATTGCACCACCTGATGCCGCACCTGCGCCGATAATCGTATGAATTTCATCAATAAATAACACGGCATGAGGCTCTTTGCGCAGTTGAGCTAAAATCGCTTTTAATCGTTTTTCAAAATCGCCGCGATATTTAGTGCCTGCTAGTAGTGATCCCATATCTAATGCGTAGATTACACTGTCAGCTAAGGGTTCGGGCACTTTTTTGTCAACAATCAGCTTAGCTAATCCTTCAGCAATTGCAGTCTTACCAACGCCGGCTTCACCAACAAAAAGCGGGTTATTTTTGCGTCGGCGACACAGTATTTGCAAAGTCCGTTCAATTTCATATTGTCTACCAATCAGCGGATCAATTTTGCCATTTATAGCTTGTTCGTTGAGATTAATAGTATAAGTTTCAAGTGGATTTTTGGTCGTCGTTTGTTCTGTGCTTTGTTCTTCTTCTTGTGAAGCAGATAAATCGTTGTGATTATTCAAACCATCATCATCAATTTTAGAAATACCATGCGAAATATAATTAACAATGTCTAAACGCGCAACATTTTGTTTATCAAGAAAATAAACTGCCTGAGATTCTCTTTCACCAAAAATAGCAACTAAGACATTTCCACCCGTGACTTCTTTTTTACCGGAAGATTGTACATGAAAAACAGCACGTTGTAATACTCGTTGAAATCCTAATGTTGGTTGTGTGTCTCTTTCATCCTTTTCTTGTAATTTAGGCGTGTTTTCGTCTAAAAAGCTCATTAAATCTTTTTTTAACAGTTTCATATCTACGCCACAAGCGCGTAATACTTGGGCAGCCGTTGCATTATCTAACAATGCAAGTAACAAGTGTTCGACCGTCATAAACTCATGACGTTTTTGACGTGCCGCTTGAAAGGCAGCATTTAAAGTAGATTCAAGTTCCTTACTTAACATATATTTAGACCTCTTGCTTTCAAAAATGCAGAAAACGGATGATTGAAGAATGGCTGTTTCAAATGATCAACGTTTCTATTGAATATTAAATAAATAATCCAAATAACAATTCAAGACAAAGTCAGCAGAAATTAATTCGTTGCATCAATTTACGTATTATTTAACAAATTGATTTTTATAAATTAATCTCTGCTTACCCATTATGCTTTTTCCATTAAACAGAGTAACGGATGCTGATTTTCACGTGCATAGCTATTGACTTGTGCTACTTTAGTTTCAGCAATTTCATAAGTGTAAGTACCACAAATGCCTTTCCCTTTTGTATGAACTTGCCACATAATTTGTGCGGCTAACTCTTGGTCCATACCGAAAAAAAGCTGCAAAACCCGAATCACAAACTCCATTGGCGTATAATCGTCATTGATGAGCACGACTTTGTATAATGGAGGTCGCTTCAATTTGGGTTTACTGGTTTGAATCGTTAAATTATCATCAGGTGTTGTTGGTGAACGTGCCATAATTTTCTAACATATTAATCTTAAGATTGTTTGCTATAACTTGTGAAGTAAGGAATGTTATGTACAAGATTATAATGAATGCCAACTTATGACAATACCTATTGCGCAATTTTAATATAAAGTTTAGTCAGAGATTTCAATTTTCACAACTATTCACTGTACTAGATTTGCACTATTACAGTGGTTTGCATGTTTAAAAAGAGAGAGAAATGAATTGCTAGCGGTCGGGTAAATTTACAAATACTGTTGAATCCCAACATCACACCATGTTCGTTTTTGCTGTAATGTTGTGGCTAAGAGGGTGTCGTTATCAGATAAATTATTTTGAGTTACGGGATGATGTAAGTGATAAGCCAGTGCGCTGAATTTGAGATTGATCCGCTTAATCCCATTGTGTTGTAGACGTGCGGCAAATTCTGAATCTTCACGCCCCCAACTACCAAATGCTTCATTAAATCCATTCACATTGATAGCATCTTGCCGCCAAAAACTGCTGTTACAAGAACGAATTCCTTTAAGTGGATGTTGATAACCAACGAAGATTTTTCTCAGTAATGGAAAACGTAACATATTAATTCTATTCTTAATTTGATTGGAAAAAATAGAAAATGTCGTTTGCAAGGTCGAAATTGCTGTTTCTGTTACCTCTTTGCCCAATAAGACGCGCGTGCCTTGGAGAAAAGTGCCCGATTGGGCTGCTTGTTTATGATCATAGATAAATAACCGATGCATAACAATATCACCGTCAATAAGAATAATATATGCGTGCTGTGCCTTTGCAATGGCTTTATTCCTAATAGCAGCTAACCTAAATCCTTGATCTTCATGCCAACAATGATTGATAGGCACAGTTAATTTTTGTTGATAAGCGGTGATAACTTGTCGAGTTGCATCGGTTGAACCATCATCTGCAATAATCACTTCATCAGGTAATTCAACTTGTTGTAATATACTTTCGAAAATGAGTGCTAAAGCATCCGCGCGATTGTAAGTGCTGATAATTAAGCTGACAGAAAAAGGCGTAAAATGATGTCGCATTATTTCAAGCAAACTCTCCCATTTGCAACATCACCAAAGTACAACTACGAATGACTTCAATTTCATGTCGTTGAGCGCGCTGTTCCATCATGGTATTTTCGGCGCCGGGATTGATGATGATGCGTTTGGGATTCAATTGAATAATATCATCAAGTAACAATGTCGATTTATTTTCACCAACATACACTGTAAGCGTATCAACAGCTTCTTTAATATCAGCCAATTGCCGATAGCACATTTGTCCATGAATAGTTTCACAGACAGGATGCACCGGCAATACATGATGTCCGTATGCTAACAACTGACGCACCGCCTGATTTGAATAGCGATCTGGCTTAGGCGAGGCACCCAGAACGACAACTGTTTGTTGTAAGGTCATTGAGTATGCGTGTTTGAATTTAAAATAATTATACCATACCGTATTTAGTATCAATTCCTCTAATGTGGGTGGATAACCAAAATTTCAAAAACATAATAAATTCGCTACTTAATTGTTGTGCATTACTATTTTTGAATTTATCCACAAACATACTGAGATCAGTCAATAAGTTCTGGTGCAGTTTTTTATGTGTTTCCAAACCCACAAAACTGATGGAAGCCATATAATCTTCTTCATCTTTGAAATGCTTAAGTACATACTGTAACAAATTCGCCAAACCATCAAGTAATTCTTGTTTAGGCACACAGGCTAAATTTTTGTTATATAAAGCATCCATTAAACTAATGAGATTTTTATGTTGTGCATTCATACCATCAACACAAACATCTAACGATTCGTCCCATTCAAAAAAAGACATTTCCTCATTCCTCCCATAATTAAATTCTGACGTAAAAATTAACTTATTGATTAACAAATTGTTTTTAATAATTTTTTAGTCTCGACTGAGTAAAGCATCAATAAAATGATCGGCTTCAAAAGTTCGTAAATCATCAACTTGTTCACCAACTCCAATAAAACGAATTGGGATACCCATCTGTTTTGCAACGGCAAATATAATACCACCTTTTGCCGTACCATCTAACTTCGTGATAGTAATACCTGATAATTCTACAGTTTTATGAAATTGCTTAGCTTGAGTTAAAGCATTTTGCCCCGTGCCGGCATCAATCACTAACATTGTTTCATGAGGTGCATCAGGATCATACCGACTGATCACCCGTTTCACTTTTTTCAACTCTTCCATTAAATTTACTTGGGTATGCAAACGTCCAGCAGTATCCGCAATTAATATATCAATATGACGTGCAGTTGCCGCTTGCAAAGCATCATAAATAATGGAAGCAGAATCAGCATTTCTTTGTTGCGCAATCACCGGCACTTGATTCCGTTGTCCCCACACCTGTAATTGCTCAATCGCAGCCGCCCGAAAAGTATCGCCCGCAGCCAACATCACTGAATAACCTTCCCTTTGGAATTTTTTGGCTAATTTTCCAATCGTTGTCGTTTTTCCTACACCGTTTACGCCTACCATCAAAATTACAAAAGGTTTATCCAATTTTTTCGGTAATTTTAAAGGAGATTCAACAGGTTGTAAAATATCACGCATTTTTTCTTGCAAAGCAGATAACAACGCATCGGAATCCGCCAATTGTTGACGTGACACACGCTCAGTTAAATCATTGATTAAGAGCTGTGTAGCCTCAACGCCCACATCAGAAGTGAGCAACAGCGTTTCAATTTCTTCCAATAATTCATCATCAATTGCCTTTTTACCCAACAATAAATTAGCTAAACCATTGGTAAAATTAGCACGCGTACGTTGTAAACCCGCTTTTAAACGCGAAAATAAACCCGCTTTTTTAACGGATTCCAGTTCAGAATGTGCCTCTGGCTGCGAACTATTCCGCAACCGTCCTAATAAACTGGATTTTTTGCTCGATTCGACCTCATCAACAACCTGCTCATCAACAGTTGTTTCTAATGCAACTGGATTTTCTACAAGAGAATTAGGTTCATTTTTATCTGCTTTCCTTCTAAATCCAAACATGTATCGCCTTGATATAATTTAAATTGTAATAATATAATTTCGTCTGCTAATTCAATTAAACTTACGTGGTCAAATTTAACGATTAACCTACCTTAAATGGCATTGGCTATTTTTTAGCGATAAGTTTAAGCGGATAATCAGGCCATTGTTTTTTTAATTTGAGATAACACGCTTTTGCCTGTTCCAACGTCGTATACCGCATACCATTATTTGCGCTACGCCAACCACCGCCGCCCTCTTCAGACCATTCACTGGGTGATCTGGGGTCAAACATCAAGCACACAACATAACCTTGTCTATTTTTTCCGACTTCCTGATCAAGTTCTGTCACATCAATATCATCAACCGTTTCTACTGCCGAAATATCGGATTTATCATCCAATGTTTTCAATTGCGACTCCATACGTGCGATTTCTTCCAAATCACGTAGATCAAATAAATCGTGTTGTTGACGTTCTTGTTCTTGTTCTAATTTTTTTAATCGTTCTTTAAGTTCACTCAAATTCATATTTATCACTCCACAATATCTACCATTTACAGTTACACATCAACTTCCATGATAGTTTAATATCTAACGTCTAGTAATAAAAGTGTTTACTCAGTTTTTTACTCAAAAATACAGTGATAATATTTCAAGCCAACGTTTTTTACGCACGGAGTTTTTTTGAGATTTAAACCCAAAGCGAGTTATAATAACCCAATCTTACAATAAAACCTCAAACAGCTCTTTAACGAGTAGAATTTTCGTTTACTAATTATAATGCAACTGACTTTACCTGTATTCTCCACGCAATTAGTGGTTTTTGGACTTAACCATACCACAGCACCGATAGAAATACGTGAGCGAGTCAGTTTCTCGCCTGATCGCTTAAAACACGCCCTGCAAGACTTTATTAATCATAAACTTGCTCAAGAAATTGTCATTATCTCAACGTGCAATCGAACCGAACTTTATTGCAGTTCTGAAACTGATAGAGATAATAGCAATGAAATTATCGAATGGCTCAGCGACTATCATACCACTCCAAATCAATCTTTGCGCAAACACTTATATACTTACCGTTATACAGAAGCAGTAAGGCATTTACTACGTGTTGCCTCTGGCTTAGACTCAATGATTTTAGGTGAACCACAAATTTTAGGACAATTAAAATCAGCCTATCGTGCAGCCAAAGAAACAAACACACTAGGCAAAATACTAGGCAAATTATTTCAACACAGCTTTTTAGTTGCCAAACAAGTACGTACCGACACCGCCATCAGTTCAAGCCCAGTGTCAGTCGCATTTGCAGCAGTACGTTTAGCCCAACAAATATTTGGTGATTTACAAGAAAACACCGCATTACTCATTGGAGCAGGCGAAACCATAGAATTAGCAGCCCGCCATCTTCATGAAAATGGTTTAAGACGCATGATCGTAGCCAATCGCACCATAGAACGCGCGCGCCATTTAGCCAAAGAATTTGCCGGTTATGCCATTACGCTAGAAGAAATTCCCGACCATTTAGCAGAAGCCGATATCGTCATCTCCTCAACAGCTAGCACAACCCACGTTTTAATGCAACCAACTGTTAAACAAGCAATTAAAATTCGTAAACACCGCCCAATGTTCATGGTTGACATTGCAGTACCGCGTGACATTGAACCCAGCGTAGGCGAATTAGCCGATGTTTACCTATACAGCGTAGATGATTTAAACGAAGTCATTCAAGAAAGTATGCGTTCACGACAACAAGCCGCTCATCAAGCTGAAGAAATTATTGACACCCAAGTAATGCACTTTATTGGTTGGTTAAATTCACTCAACGCGATCACAACCATTTGCGACCTACGTGAACAAGCACAACAAATAAGACACGAACTGGCAACGAAAGCGAAACGCATGGTAGAAAATGGCAAGCCGGCATCAGAAGCGATCGATTATTTAGCACATACATTAACCAACACCTTATTACACACCCCATGCACCCAATTGCGACAAGCCAGTTACAACGGTAATAACGACTTGATTTTAGCCGCACAACAACTCTTTCTATTAGCTGATGAATAAACGATTATAACGATATGTCGGGTAAAATTCGTATTATAGGCGGACAATGGCGAGGACGTAAACTACAAGTTATTGATAAAAAAGGACTACGCCCAACACCTGATCGTATTAGAGAAACACTGTTCAACTGGTTAACTGCCCAAATTCCTAACAGTCACTGTTTAGACTTATTTGCAGGTTCTGGGGCTTTAGGTATAGAAGCAGCTTCAAGAGGGGCAAAACAAGTATTGTTAATTGAACAAGATTATGAAATTTATCAACAATTACAAAATCAAATTAAACAATTAACCACAGACAAAATTATTACCAAACAAACTAACGCACTACAATTACTCAAACAATCTCCCACTATTCCATTCGATATCGTCTTTTTAGACCCGCCTTTTGGACAAAATTTACTCCCCACTTGCTGTCAACTATTAGAAACCAGACAATGGTTAAACCGATCCGCTTACATTTATCTTGAATCTGAACGCCTACAAACCGAATTAATATTACCGCAACATTGGCAAATAATACGCCAAACACATGCCGGTCAAGTTATTAGTTCTTTGATTAAACGGGAAATTTAAATTTTTTCATAAAAGTTGATAAAAAAAGCAAAAACTTATGAAAAGTTTACTGAATTGATTTAGAATAAAATGTATTTTTCATTTCTCAAAACTTAAAGGTAGGTATTTATGAAATTACGTAAAATTTTTTTATTAATCAGTATATTAGCGATTATGGGGGGGGTAAATTCTGCCCACGCTGATTTAACTTGTACGCTTAATCGTTCAACAACGGGGGCAAGCGTATCAGGGACGCTCACTGTTAATACTATTGGCACAGTCGCGGCTACAAATATCACGGCTTGGAATATTACCGTTACAACAACTAATCCTGTCAATTTTACACAAAGCAATAGCACGCTTGATCTTGGTTCTGCTGCACCTACAATGGTTTCTACCGCTAATTCTTTAACCATTACACCTGTGGCAGCAGCCTCTTTGCCGTCTGGTGGGACTTCAAGGTTTTATATCCATATTGGTGGTTTTTCAGGTCAGTTTTATACTCTGGGAAATCAGAATCATCCAATGATGGGCACTAGTTCTCTTGAAATCTTTCGTTATAGCGGAACGGGTGCAGATCAAGTTATTAACAACTCTCCTCCCGCTTCTTTAAATTTAACCTGCACTTGTGTGACAGATGCAAATGTAACGTGTCCAAGCACGCCAACGCCCATTTCTGCACCAAGTGGTTTGATTTTTGACAAGGAACCTCAAATCTATTCAGAAGAGATTGGCTTTCAATAAAGCTATAGGGCGCAATAGTATTAGCGTATTGCGCCTTATTAATTGTTCTTTCGTTTGTTGCCGTAAATATGTTGAAATAGCCCCAGTTGAAGCAACCGTATCTCCGATTCTTTTTACTTACCAAAACCTACCATGAGCAGATTTTAGCAACTGCGA
>DYNN01000023.1 GCA_020721045.1 Thiomargarita sp.
CGTTTTCAATTTACTTATTTATTATTACATACATTTAAATATATGTAAAGCAATCTAGTTAAACTCTTGTATTAATTTGTCGCATTGTTTATTGCATTGTATACTATGGATCATGAACAATACATTAAGCTTATTAAAACAACATCACAATGGTGGTACTGAGTTTGTTGAATTAATGAAAAATTCGGCAAGCGATCGGTTTAATCCTGATTTTTGGCAATCATGGGCAACTTGGATTGCACCTGTATTAAGTGATGTGCCAAAAATTGCAGATTTTGGGTGTGGACCCGGTATGTTATTACAGATGTTACGTCAACGTTATCCACATTCCCATCTAATTGGTGTAGAGTACGCGCCTTATATGCTGGAAGTCTTAACGCCTGAATTATACGATGTAATAGCACACGATTTACACGAAACACAGATGCCTATTGTCGCAAATAGTTTAGATGCTATCACTTTGATTTATTGTCTACATGAATTAAATCAACCAATTACCGCATTAAAAACTGTTTATGACACCTTAAAATTCGGTGGACGTTGTTTTATTATGGATTGGGTTCGTGTGCCGCTGCCTGTTTATTTAACATCACAAGTTACGCAAGACGTTTTTTCAGCAGATAATAAGACGCTTAGAGACATCTTTACACATTTTATTGAACATAATCGCTATCTTGCCAATGATGTGAGTTGGTTGCTAGAAGAAATTGGTTTTACTATTTTAGAACAAACACAGACTAAATCTGAACAATTTGTTCATTGGATTGTTGAAAAGTAACCATTTTTCAATATTATTTTTTTATTTAACGGTAGATTATCTTTTGGAAACTTCTCATATTATTATTTTGGCACTTGTGCAAGGAATTACTGAATTTTTACCTATTTCCAGTTCTGCACATTTGATTCTGCTCCCTCAAATCGCCGGTTGGACAGACCAAGGATTGGCTTTTGATATTGCTTTACATGTGGGCACACTCAGTGCTGTACTGATGTACTTTCGTCACGAATTACGTCCACTTTTTCATAGTTGGACAACCTCTATCGCAACCCGTCAATTAACTGCTGAAAGCCGTTTGGTTTGGGGAGTAGCAATCGCAACGATTCCCGTTGGTATAGCTGGTTTGACGGTTACCCATTTTGGATGGGAAGATTCACTACGAAGCCCGTTGCTCATTGCTTGCACAACGATAGGATATGGTTTGTTATTAGGTTGGGCTGATATACGAGGTAGCAAACAACGTGATGAATATACACTGACTTGGCGTGACATTACTATCATTGGTTTAGCGCAAGCTTTGGCGTTAGTACCGGGCACATCTCGTTCGGGAATTACCATGACAGCGGCATTATTCTTGGGTTTACATTCAAAAGGCGCTGTTAGATTTTCCTTTTTATTATCAATTCCAGTGATTATTCTTGCAGGCATTGATGAAACAACTCATTTAGTTATGCAAGACACAGTTATTCTGTGGATACCACTACTATTAGCTGTTATTTTTTCAGCATTAAGTGCTTATTTATGTATTTATGCATTCTTAGGAATACTCAATAAAATGGGTATGATGCCGTTTGTCGTTTATCGCATTGGATTAGGTATTGCGTTACTTTTTTGGGGATTATAATTTACATATGGCTTGTACAGCTCGACTGCGTTGGATCAATAAATGGTTATTAATTGGATGGTTGCTTGTCTTTGCTGTCGTTATTTTATCGTTAATCCCACCTGTTTCTGCTGATATAATACCTTTATTTTTATTAACCTATAAAGATAAAATCGCGCATTTTATCGCTTATTTTGTATTAATGGGATGGTTTGTACAAATTTATCATGATCATAGTCAACGAATTTATTTCGCTTTTGGCTTTTTATTACTAGGAATTACCATAGAGATTTTACAGGGTTTAGGTGGTATAAGAGAAAGTGATTGGCGCGATGTTGTGGCAAATAGTAGTGGTATTATATTCGCCTATTTATTAAGTAAAACAAGTTTTGCCAATATGTTGATTTGGATTGAAAAAAAATTAATTCGCTGAACTATAGAACTCTATCACTTTATAAATGATTGCTAGTCCATAAAAATTATTGTGATTATTAATAAACCAAGCTAGATATATCTTTTTCACTTTGATACTATAAGTCAATTATCGGATTATTAGAGGTTTTGGAATAGATTAGTTTGAGTATCATTTAGAAAAATATGGTCAGTTTGCAATTATTTTTACTTAAATTTATCAAATGACAACAAAATTTTATGGTATGGATTTAATATATATAATTGTATATGATGACAAAAAGTGTTAAAAAATCGTTAGTCATTCTTCAATGTAATGTGATGAAAATAATGCCCGTTAATTCATTCAATTTAGTTTTTTTAACAATTCTTGGGATTGTTATATTTTCACACAGTTATGCAGCACCTGCTGCGGGCGAATATCAAATTAAATCGGTCTTCGTATACAATTTTGTGAATTTTGTGACTTGGCCTGAAACTACTTTTAGTAGTAGTGATAGTGATTTTAATATTTGTCTATTAGGCGATGATCCTTTTGGTATGCTGCTTGACGTGACAACTGAAGGGCAAAGAGCGGGTGATCGTCCTATTGTTGTACAACGCATAAGAAAAATTTCCGATATTCGTCCTTGTCAAATATTATTCGTGAGCGACTCAGAAAAGGAACGTTTAGCAGATATATTTGCATTTACCGAACGTTATACCATCCTAACTGTCAGTGATATAGAAAATTTTATTGAACAAGGTGGTATGGTTGAGTTTTTTAATAGTAATAATAAAGTACGTTTGGGTATCAACCCTAAACTAGCGCGTAAAGCCGACTTACACATTGATGCTAATTTAATCCAATTGTCCACTGTGATTGAACCTTAAATAATTTTACTTCAACATGTTATAATATCTCTATCCAAATAAATTATTATCGTGTAGCCCTTCATCAGCCCACATCGAATCGGATTTATTATGAAAGCTTTTGCCGATCTTTCCATCAAGCGTAAGCTGATTTTTATCACTATGCTGATTAACTTAATTACTTTGTTAGCAGCATCCGCTTTTTTCGCTTTAAACGAAGTCAATAACTTACATACTGCAATGGTGAGAGATCATCAAGTATTAGCAGTCGTTATTGGAAAAAATATTGCTGCTTCACTACTATTTTATGATTCTGCCAATGCTGAAAAAACGCTGACAACGCTAAATGTCGAACCTCATGTGATGATGGCTGTCGTTTACGATGAATTAGGCAGCGTTTTTGCGAGTTATACACGCCCCGACAGTGCTGATATTAAGCCACCAGAAGTACGAGATACTAGCTATGAGTTTACCAGCACTAATTTAGAATTATACGAAGAAATTATCTTTAAAAACAAAAAGATTGGTACAGTTTATATTCAATCAGATTTAGGTAGAATCAATCAACTTATTAGAGAATATGTTGGTATTATTATTATAATTTTAGTTATTGCATCTCTGTTAGCACTTATCTTATCGACAAAATTACAAACGATTATCTCAAACCCTATTTTACACTTAGTTGAAACCACCAATGCAGTGACTAAAAAGGGAGATTACAGTATTAGGGCAAAAAAATATGGTTTAGATGAATTGGGTATGCTCGTGGAAGGCTTTAACGAAATGCTTTCAAGGATTCAAGAACGAGATGAGAAATTAGCCCAACAACGAGAAAATTTAGAAGAAGAAGTCAAATTACGCACGGCAGAACTCTATCAAACCAATCAAAATTTAAAAGAAACTATTGAAGATTTACAAGAAGCAAAAGAAGCCGCAGAAGTTGCCAGTTTAGCAAAAAGCGAATTCTTAGCTAATATGAGCCATGAGATTCGCACACCAATGAATGCTATTATCGGTATGACGGGTCTATTGTTAGACACAGAATTAAATGCAGAACAAAGAGATTTTGTAGAAACAGTACGGCACAGCGGTGATTCACTCTTAGCCTTAATCAATGATATATTGGATTTTTCTAAAATTGATGCGGGCAAAATGGAATTAGAAAACCATCCCTTCAATATTAGAGAATGCATAGAAGCTTCATTAGATTTAATTGCCTCACGCGCAGCTGAAAAAGAATTAGAATTAGCCGCTTACTTTGATAAACAAGTGCCTTATTATTTATCTGGTGATGTGACGCGCTTGCGCCAAATTTTAGTGAATTTACTGAGTAATGCGGTTAAATTTACTGAAACAGGCGAAATTATCGTTTTAGTTTCCACCAGATTGCTTGATAATCATAAGGTAGAAATCTATTTTGCAGTAAAAGATACTGGAATTGGTATACCGACTGATAGAATGGACCGTTTATTTCAATCATTCAGTCAAGTGGATACCTCAATGACCCGCAAATATGGTGGATCAGGTTTAGGGCTTGCCATCAGTCGACATCTTTGTGAACTCATGGATGGACGTATGTGGGTTGAAAGTGAAATTAATAAAGGTTCAACTTTCCATTTCACCACAATTGTTGATGCGGTTGATACTTCTTATGATGAACAGTTTGAAGTTTCACAAACTAATTTAGCGAAAAAGCGTGTCTTGATCATTGATGATAATCATACTAACCGTCGCATCTTAAGTTTACAGATTCGTGCATGGGGTATGGAAACCGAAGAAGCCGCTTCTGGTGAAGAAGCACTGTATAAAATATCACATCAACCACCGTTTAATTTAGCGATTTTAGATATGCAAATGCCCGTCATGGACGGCGTATCTTTGGCTAAAGAAATTCGTCGGACATTTAATAACGATCAAATTCCTTTGATAATGTTGACATCTTTGGGCAGACAGCAAATCGAGTTGAATATTAATATTTTTGCTGCTTATTTGACCAAACCAGTAAAATCATCACAACTATTTAATTGCTTAGTAGAAATATTTACTGAACGTCACAATGTAACCCTATCTAAAAAAACCACTATCAAAAAAGTGGATGTCAGCGCAGATTTAGCCCATCAACATCCTTTACGTATTTTATTAGCAGAAGACAATGTTACCAATCAAAAAGTAGCCACATTAATCCTCAAACGCATGGGCTATACGATTGATATTGCTTCCAATGGTGCAGAAGCGGTACAAGCGGTGATGCGGCAAACCTACGATGTCGTCTTGATGGATGTGCAAATGCCAGAAATGGATGGTTTTGAAGCAACTAAGCGTATTATTGAACATTGGCCAAACCGAGAACAACGTCCCTATATCATTGCAATGACTGCGCATGCTTTAAAAGGCTATCGTGAAAAATGTCTTGAAGCGGGTATGGAAGATTATGTGACTAAACCAGTGCGTCCTGAAGAATTAGCCACGGCATTAATGCGTGCGCCACACTACCAACGTATTGTTACAAATACAGAAAATTGTCAGCAAACACAATCAGACTCATTGCCAAAAGCGTCGCATATGAAGCCACAGATTAACGCGACCACAACCGCTAAAAAAGATGAATCACTTTCTATAGAATCACTACAAAAACAGATTCAACAAGCTTTAGCTGCCTTGATTGGCGTTGATGATATTGATATTTATCGAGAATTGATTGAAACTTATTTAGATTGTAGTGGTAAATTAATTGATAATTTACAAATGGCTATTGAGAATAATGATGCCAATTTACTAGAACAAGCAGCGCACAGCTTAAAATCGAGTAGTGCCAGTTTGGGGGCTGTACGATTAGCTGAACTATGTAAACAGCTAGAAATACAAGGACGTGCCCAAGATATGCAAGATGCTGCATCTAAGGTCACTTATGCTATTACCGAATTTAATCAAATTAAACAAGCACTTAATAATATCCTCAATGCCTCGCCCCAAGAAGTTTCAGATACAGCTTCAAATAATCAAATAATGCCGCAGAGTCAACCTATCGTTGATGCAATACTTATCGAAGTATCTGATGTAATAGAATTGGAACAACAAATACGTGAAGCCTTAATCGCTTTAATAGGTGCTGATGATGCAGACATTTGTCAGGAATTGATTGAAACTTATTTGCAAGGTAGCGTTGCCCTAACCAACAACTTGCGAGCAGCAGTTACGGAACATTCACCGGATAAATTAGAACAAAGTGCGCACAGTTTAAAATCCAGTAGCGCGAGTTTAGGGGCAAAAAAATTAGCTGAATTGTGCAAACAGTTGGAAACGCAAGGGCGTGCTAAAGATATGACTGCAGTAGATGAAAGGGTATCATGCACGCTGGCTGAATTTGCTCAAGTACGGTCAGCACTGGAAAAAATTATCGGCAAAACATCGACAGTGCCAGTTGTTGAAGTGAGTGATGCGCAATTACAAACTGATATTGAAAACACTTTATACGCCCTAATTGGTAAGGACGAACCAGAAATTATTTGCGATCTGATAACAGCTTATATAGATGAGGGTGAGCAATTGATGATAACTTTGCGACAAGCCCTTGCTGAACAAAATAATAGTTCTATGGTATCGGTAGCACATAGCTTAAAATCAAGCGCCAGTAATTTAGGTGTAAAAGAGTTAGCCGATTTATTTCAAATATTAGAAAGTCACGATGAAGCAAATGACTTTAAACAAATAAAATCAACATGGGCACAAATCGAAATTCAGTATCAACAATTAGTGACAGTATTAACTCAGATTAGAAAGAAATACGACACAAATAATATCGACGCTCCGCCTAATAATATTCAAAATCACAATACGATTGTCACATCTATTGATAGTACTGACATTGTTCAAATGGCAAAAATAATTGAAACGACTTTAATCGAACTTGTGGGCGGCGAAGAAACTGAAATTATTCAAGAATTATTAAATACTTACTATCAAGATGCTGAAAAATTAGCCATTAATTTACGTGAAGCAATTACACAACAAAATGGACAATTGCTTTCAGAAACTGCACATACACTGAAATCAAGTAGCGGTAATTTGGGCGTAAATCAATTATCTGCTGTTTGTGCAACGTTGGAACAAGTCGGTAAAGATAACAATTTCAATGATCATAACTCTATACTATCCACATTTGAACAAGAATATACTAATACTCGCTTAGCGATTGAGCACTTATTGGGTATCACTCACACAACAGAATCAGAGACAATACAAGCGATTACCGAAACAACGACACTTCCCGATAAAAGAGAAATTAATTCTGGTACTTTAGTAATGCCATTACAAGAACCGAGTAAAGTTAAATTGCTTGTGGTTGACGATCAACCTTACGATACCTTACTAGTGAGTACTTACCTACGCGAAGAAGGTTATCAAGTTGTCACTGCCAATTCGGGTGAAGAAGCCCTAAAATTAGTCATGCAAGAATCACCTGACATCGTTCTATCAGATGTCATGATGCCGGGTATGGATGGATTTGAAGTCTGTCAACGAATTAAAGAACATGAAAGAAGTGTGCTCACGCCAGTCGTATTAATTACCGCTTTAGACGGACAACGTGATCGAATTAGAGGAATTCAAGCCGGTGCAGATGAATTTTTATCCAAACCCATTAATCGTGAAGAACTTATGGCGCGCGTACGTTCTTTACTACGTTATCAACAAGCGCGTGGCTTATTAGAAAATGCCCAAAAAGAACATCTCAAAGGCATGTTTAAACGCTACGTTTCACCTAAACTTGTCGATGAAATTTTAATTCACCCAGACCAATTGGATTTTGCCTTAGTCGATCAGCAAAATCGTCAAGAATCAGTGATTTTATTTGCCGATTTACGTGGATTTACCGCCATGTCTGAAATGTTAAAACCGCGTGATGTAGTGGCTTTATTAAATGAATTTTTCACCATGCTAACAGAAGTCGCCTACCGTTTTGACGGCACTATTTTCAATATGGCAGGAGATTGTTTATTAATTGGTTATAGCGTGCCTTTTTATCAAGCGGATGCGTCACAACGAGCGATTGACGCCGCTATCAACATGCAACAAGAATTTATTCAACTGGATCAAACTTGGCAAAAAACTTATGGCGTTGATGTGGGTTTAGGTATCGGTATTAATAAAGGAGAAACCATTGTCGGTAATGTGGGTTCACCTAACTATATGAATTATACAGTGATTGGAGATACAGTGAATGTCGCTTCACGTCTAGTTAATATTGCAGGACGCGGCGAAATTATTCTTTCACAATCAGTACTTGATAATCTTAATAAAGACGCCGAATTAATTCAAAAGGTAGAATCTTTAAAACCTGTGCTCTTAAAAGGTAAAGCGCAACCTCAACAGATTTATCGTATTACCTGCTGATTTTTCTAAATTAAATGAAACTACTTGCATTAGACACCTCAACAGAAGCCTGTTCTTGTGCGTTATCAATTGACGGAGAAATTCGTTTTCGTTCAGTCGTTGCGCCCCAAAAACATGCCGAACTTATTTTACCAATGGCAGATGAATTACTCGCAGAAGCGGATTTATTACCCATTCAACTCGATGGTATTGCTTTTGGGCGAGGACCTGGCAGTTTTACTGGTTTAAGGATTGCTTGCGGCGTTGTGCAAGGCATTGCTTTAGGTGCAGACATCCCAGTTGCACCTATTTCTTCATTAGCCACTTTAGCACAAGCGGCTTATTTAGATGAGGGACATCAACGCGTATTGACAGCGATTGATGCACGGATGCAAGAAATTTATTGGGGCATTTATTTGCTAGATAATCAAGCTATTATGCAATGTCAAGGACAAGAACTCGTGTGTTCACCCGATGCCATTACGATACCTGAAAACGATAATTGGCAGGGTGTAGGTAGTGGTTGGGGCAGTTATGCCGACAGATTACACGTACAATTGATGCAAAAAATTAATAGTTATCAAGCAATTCGCTATCCTCAAGCCAATGCTATGATCCCGCTTGCACTCGCAGCTTTTGCCAAAAATCAAGTGGTTGCAGCCGAACAAGCTTTACCCATTTATCTGCGTAATAAAGTTGTATAATTCAACCAAATGACCAATCAACTCCTTCAAATTCGTGCCAGAGCAATTGATATTTTATCGCGTCGTGAACATAGCCGTTTGGAATTGCGTCAAAAATTACTGACCAAAGGTTTTCCTTCAGAATTGATTGAAACGATTTTACAACAATTAATCCAAGATAACCTATTGAGTGAAGAGCGTTTTATTGACAATTTTATTCATTCGCGCACCAATAAAGGTTACGGACCACTACGTATTCAACAAGAACTGCGGCAACGTGGCATCGAAAAAGAAATGATACAGCAAGCCATTGATAATAATGATGAAAAATGGCAACAATCCGCTATTCAAGTGCGACAAAAACGTTTTGGTACATCTTTACCTAAAACACCGTTGGAACATCAAAAGCAAAGCCGATTTTTACTTTATCGTGGTTTTACTGGTAGCCAAATAAAAACAGCCCTATCGCAACAAGTTGAATAACACATTTTTAATTAAACTGCCAAAAGGTGGGATGACAAAACCCACCTACGATTAATTTATAAAATGTGCTCATGCATGTTGCTTTTCACGAATTTCATCTAATGTTTTGCAATCAATACACTGGGTGGCTGTCGGTCTTGCTTCTAAACGTCTAATACCAATTTCAGCACCGCACGATTCACAAAAGCCGTAATCTCCAGCTTTAACTGCCAGCAATGATTCATCAATTTTTTTGATCAATTTGCGTTCGCGATCACGGGTGCGTAATTCTATGGTAAATTCTTCTTCCTGTGAAGCGCGATCATTGGGGTCTGGAAAATTAGCCGCCTCATCTTGCATATGATGAACAGTGCGTTCGACATCGTTGACTAATTCATGTCTCCAATGCAACAAGATTTTTTTGAAATGTTCTAGTTGCTTTGAATTCATATATTCTTCATTTTCATCAGCAATATACGGTGGTACTTTAGCCTCAGGGGCGGTACTCGTTTCTGACATCAGAGGGCACTCCCATAAAAAAATCAGTATCTAGATAACAATTCTATTGACATCTATTAACGTGTCAACAAATGAGTTAACACTTTAATGATGTGAATAAGGGAGTATCAACCCTTCATCCCCTCGCCTCATGAAAGCTTAGGGTTGCTTGGTTTTAGGTTTACGAAAAACGAATCCGCTGAGTTGGATGTAACCATACCAAAAAACATCACGAGACGCAACAAAAAATTAAATAAAGCAAATGTAGATGTGATAGCACCTGCATCATTTCCATACGGCGTATGAGGCTGTGCTTATACGCCCTATGTCGATTGTTGTCAATGAGTAACTTCTAACTTATTTTAATTAAAACAGTTTTCCACAGTCCACTCTTTACTTTTCCCCTACACAAACGATTTTCATTAAATTAGTTTGCCCAGCAACGCCCCTTAAATCGCCTTTGGTAATAATAATAATATCGCCTTCACTTACCGCGCCACGCTGTAGTAATTCTTTGATTAATATCTGATTTGCTTGAACTGTATCCACCAACTGTGTATCATCAAAATTAGTCGAATAAACACCACGATACAAAGTTACTCGTCGTCTAGTACTAATATGGCGTGATAAGGCAAAAATCGGTATACCTGAACTAATACGCGACATCCATAAAGGTGTAGAACCCGATTCTGTTAATGCTGCAATCGCTTTTACATTCAAATGGTTAGCAGAATACATCGCTGCCATCGCAATTGCTTCATCAATCCGCCCAAATTGATTAGTCATGCGGTGATCTGAACTACGTGCAGCCGGTTGTTTTTCAGCTTCACGACAAACGCGATCCATTGCAATAACAGCTTTATCTGGATAATTTCCCATTGCCGTTTCACCCGATAACATCACGGCATCTGTGCCATCAAAAACAGCGTTAGCGACATCAGAAACTTCGGCACGTGTTGGAATAGGGCTGTCTATCATCGATTCCATCATTTGCGTTGCAGTAATCACTACTTTATTTAAATCACGGGCTTTCTTAATTAAAAATTTCTGCGCTGTAGGCAAAGTCGCATCACCAATTTCTACACCCAAATCACCACGTGCAACCATGATCGCATCAGATGCTTTGATAATTTCTTCATAATTAACCAACGCTTCTGCTCGTTCGATTTTTGCAATAATGCCACCATTACCGCCTGCGATTTGAAATAAGCGTCGTGCTTCTTGAATATCTTCTGCTGTACGTGGAAAAGAAACTGCTAAATAATCCACATTCATTGCGGCTGCGGCTGCGATATCTTCTCGATCTTTATGGGTTAATGCGCCTGCGGATAATCCACCTCCTTGGCGATTAATACCCTTATGATTAGAAAGTACACCGCCCACTGTCACTTCGCAATGTACCCGTCCTCCTTCGATTTTTTTGACTTTTAGCGTGATTCTGCCATCATCTAACAATAGTAAATCGTCGGCTCGTACATCGCCGGGTAATTGTTTATAGGTAATACCGACTTGTTGTTGATCGCCATCATTACTCGGTAAAGTGGCGTTTAAAGTGAAAAGATCGCCTTCGCATAGAGTAATTTCACCCTCTTTAAAGCATTCAATACGAATTTTAGGACCTTGCAAATCGGCGATAATACCAATTTCACGCCCACATTTTTCAGCACATTCACGCACGGCTTTGGCGCGACGTTGTTGAGCAGTATGTGTTTCATGAGAAAAATTGAGCCGTACCACATCAACACCCGCACAAATTAATTTTTCCAACATTGCAGGTGCGTCGGTCGCTGGTCCTAAAGTCGCAATGATTTTAGTTCTTCTAAACATTAAGATAACCTATAAAAGTAGAATCAATTCGTTATGTTATACCATTTTTCATTGACTTTATACAGTATTTTTATGGTTTAATTCAGCGTTAACAGCCTAGTATCATCAAATATGGGAAGCAAGAAAATAATACGGTGCAAATGTTGATCGAAATTTAAATGTAATAGCACTTAATGTTGAGCAGTTGCAAATTCAAATGAATCATAGAAAAAGCGATCCTTATCTAATCCTTTCCCCATAAAACTATTTTGGGTTGCTGTGATCATAACTGGTGGTCCGCAGGCATAGACTTCATAGTGAGTAAAATCAGGGATGTCTTGTAACACAACTTCATGCACAAAACCTGTTTTACCCTGCCAATTATCTTCAGGCAAAGGTGCTGATAACACTGGAATATAGTGAATCTGTGGATGTTGATCTGCCCATTGTTGAGCTAAATCATGCATATATAAATCACGTTTTGCGCGCACTCCCCAATATAAGTGAATGGGACGTTGCATTTTTTCGGTAATCGCTTGTTCGATAATACCTTTAACTGGCGCGAATCCAGTGCCGCCAGCAACAAAGATAATAGGTAATTGTGTTTCCTGACGTAGATAAAATTGTCCAAAAGGTCCCTCAATACGCAAAATATCTTTCTCATGCATCGTTTCAAACACGGTAGTGGTAAAAAAACCGCCTTCTACTTTACGCACATGTAATTCTAATAATTCATCATGTGTTGGCGCATTTGCAAGGGAAAAACTCCGCCGTCGCCCATCTGGTAAAATAAAATCAATATATTGTCCTGCTTTGAATTGCAAACGTTCATTGTCGGGTAATTTTAAGAAAATTTCCATAACATCATGAGATAATCGCTGCATTTTAGCAATGCGACACGGTGTTTTTTTTACTTCAACCTCTTCTTTTCTCTCAATTTCTCTGACTGTGAGCGTCAAATTACTTTCTGCGTAAGCTTGACATAATAAAATTTCGCCTTGGTCAGAATCAATTTTATTCAAACCAATAGTGGGCACTTTTTCATATCTAGTTGAACCTGCAACTAATTTCCCCTTACACATACCACATTTACCAGAGCGACAACCGTAAGGAATCATATAACCCTGTCTTAGTCCGGCATCTAATAGGGTTTCATTGTTTTCTACATCAAATTCATGATGACTGGGTGTTATTAAAACTTTATAAGACATAATTGTAACGACTCTTTAAATAATTTCATTAAAATCAATATTATGCGTGCTTAAACAAACGTTCTTTTTCACGCTTCCAATCCCTATCTTTTTGGGTATCACGTTTGTCAAATTCTTTTTTACCTTTGCCCAAAGCAATTTCTAACTTGGCACGTCCCCGTTTCCAATACATCGCAGTGGGAATTAAGGCTTGTCCTTTGCGTTCGACTGCACCGATTAATTTATTTAATTCAAAGCGATTTAACAATAGTTTACGGGTGCGTTGAGGATCAGGCACAATATGAGTAGAGGCTGTTTGTAAAGGCGTGATAACTGAACCAAGCAAAAACGCTTCCCCATTTTTTATAAAAACATATGAATCACGAATTTGCACCTTACCCGCCCGCAAACTCTTCACTTCCCAACCTTCTAACATTAAACCACATTCAAACCGATCCAGTAAAAAATAATCAAAACCCGCTTTTTTATTTAAACAAATTGTACTACTTGTATTTTCAGATTTTTTCTTTGTCATACTCAATTACACGCTTTCTTACGAAAGAAACAATTTTAAAGTGATGAGCATACCATGTCTATTGATTTTCGCACACCCCTATGCTTAAAATCTATACTTCACCATCTGAATTCAACCGCTTTGATCAACGAAATGGTTACAACCATTCCAGCTTACTTTTACTAAACTTATAAATGAATTATATCTTTGCTCCGTAGTGCAATCACTGTGATTTATCACTACTTAAAGTGGAATTTTATTGGCATTAGAATATTATGAAATGGCTAAAAATCGATTTAATTTTTTTCAAAACTGAACGTAAAATGCGATACTTTATTTTTTTATTTTTCAGTACCTTATGTCAAGCTGACACAATGGCTATATGGTATGTTTCGCCGCAAGGAAATGACAGCAATGAAGGTTCGTTAAATGCGCCTTTCGCCACTATTCAACAGGGTATCGAAGCCGCTCATGAAAATGATATGGTATTAGTACAAGCCGGTATTTATTCAGAACAAATTAATTTTATTGGTAAAAATATTACCGTTGCTTCACTTTTTTTCACCACAAACAAAACTGAATATATTGAACAAACAATTATTCATGGTAGTGATAACGGGCATGTTGTCACTTTTGCTAATAATGAAAAAGAAACAGCTTTGTTGACGGGTTTTACTATTACTCATGGTAAAACAACAGAAAATGGTGGAGGTATTTATCTTACCAATAATGCACAACCCCGCCTAGAAAATCTAATTATTACTCAAAATCAAGCAGTTAATGGCGGTGGTATTGCTATTTTACGCGCAAAACCAACATTAAATCATTTAATAATTAAAGAAAATATAGCTTATAATGGTGGCGGAATATATGTGGACGAAAATAATAAAATCGACTTAAAAAACAATACGATCAAAGATAATCATGCCAGTCATTTGGGTGGTGGGATTTATAGTCAAAAACCACTTAATTTACAGCTCATTCAAAATCTTATTGCCAATAACACTGCCGAAATGGGTGGCGGTTTATATGTAGTCAATACGCGCGGCTCATTTCTGTTGGATAAGGTGCAACGCAATAGTATTTATGATAATTATGCCACGCAAGGACGTGATATATATTTAATTCAAAATGTTACATCACAACCTACCGCACTTTATTTTGATACTTTTTCAGTGAAAGAACCAACCAGTTATCATATTTTTTCTAATCAACCGCTTGCTTTTGACATTATAAATGCCATTCACAACCAAATAGATAGTGATTTATATGTTTCGCCACAAGGTAGTGATCAAAATGACGGTATAACGGCAAATAAACCATTAAAAACAATCAGTAATGCTATTTCAAAATTGTTAGTAACTGCACCGCGCACTATTTATTTGCAAGCAGGTATTTATAGTCCTGATAGTAATGGGGAAAAATATCCTTTAGTATTACCTAATAATGTTTCTTTACAAGGAGATAGCGAAAATACGACAATTTTAGATGCGCAGCAACAGGCATCTGTGATTTATTTGAAAGATGTGCAAAATACCGTTTTAGCCGATATGACCCTCACAAATGGTTATGCAAAGTTAGGTGGCGGAATTTATATTGAAAATGCGAATCCAACATTACAAAATTTAACGATTACTCATAATATTGCGATTGATGATGAAAAACAAGGAAAAGGCGGCGGAATTTTTAATTTTAACAATCAGTTAGTTATTTTAAGAAATAGCAGTTTAGTTGCTAATCAATCTATACAAGGGGGTGGAATTTATTTAGAAAATAGTAGTGAATCCAATCAGATAATAATAGAAAATAGCGTATTGGTTGATAATAAAAGCGAAATGGGCAGTGGAATTTTTAATCAAAATAGCGCGTTAGATTTAATAAATGTCACTTTAGCTAATAATAACACAAATCAAGTAGATGGCGGATTATATTGTACTGATTGTAAAATAGATATTCAGAATTCCGTGATTTGGCATGAAACACTTTTACCTATTATTATTGCTAATGTTAATACAACGAGCACATTAACAATTGATTATTCTGCAATACACTGGGGGCAAGGAGGTATTCAAACTGATAAAACTAATCTTATCAATTGGTTATCACATAATATTGATGCTGATCCGCAATTTATTAATCCGGCTATGGGTAACTATCAATTGCAGCCTACCAGTCCGTTGCTTGATGCAGGTAGTTCAGAAAATGCGGCTTTATTCGATCGCCTAGGCAACAAGCGTCTGCCGCCCATTGATATTGGCGCTTATGAATATCAACCATTGCCTGCGTGTTATTATAATATTACTTTACCAACAAATACTTACACAGCAATCGGTGGTACAGGTACGATGACAGTGACCACTTTTGATTATTGCGATTGGGTTATTGATTTACCTGATGATACTTGGATTAGATTTAATGAAGCCAAAATCAACCGTGGTACTCATACAGTACATTATACGATTGATGAAAATTCAACGGCTTATCAGCGTAATTTACAATTTACGATCGCAGAAAAATCTATCAATATTATTCAAACTGGTTTAAGTTGTGATTATACGATTCAACCGAATATTGTTGAATATACAGCAAAATCAACCACGGATAAAGTCACAGTCACTGCACCAGAAGGCTGTAAATGGACTGCAGGTAGTAATGATGCTTGGATTAGTTTAATTTCTGGAAATAGTGGCAATAGTACGGATGTAGTGAATTATTTTGTTACAGAAAATAATAGCCCTTATCCGCGTCAAGGCACAATTAAAATCGCCGATAATTTATTGATCATTAAGCAGTTAGCTGCTTCTCAGTGTCACTATCAGTTAGAGCCGACGACATATGAAGTCAATGCAAGTGGTGGCGTTGCAACCGTTTCAGTATTGACTGAAGATAATTGTCAATGGACTGCTGGTAGTAGTGATATATGGTTAAGTATTCTTAGCGGCAATATTGGGCAAGGTCAGGGAAATGTTGAATATTTTATTGCGAGCAATCCAAATGAAATTTACCGATATGGTACGCTAAAAATTGCTGATACTTTTTTTACAGTCATGCAAACCGATTTTAAGTGTAATTATCAATTGAATATGCAGACGAATTATTACGATGCGAAAACACATGAAGGCAGTTTTAATATTATCACACCTCATGATTGTCGCTGGAATATTATGAGTGATGCCACTTGGATTAATTTGATTTCTAGTAATACGGGATTAGGTAATGCCACTGTGCGTTATACGATTGAGGAAAATGATGGGCAAGAAAAGAGAACTGCTGTTTTAGCTGTTGAAGATCAGACAGTTAAAGTAACACAATTAGGCAAAGGACCCAGTTATTTATTAACAGTAACCCCAACTGAAGGCGGTCATATTATTTCTACAGAGGTTGAACATTTTATTGATTGCAGTGAAGCGGAATCACTCAATTGTAGTGCGCATTATGATAACAATGAAGTAGTGACTTTAATTGCGCAAAATAAACCCAATTGGGCATTTAAAGAATGGATAGGCGATTGCCAAGTAGCGATTAAA
Source organism: Thiomargarita sp. (assembly GCA_020721045.1). Lineage (GTDB taxonomy): Bacteria > Pseudomonadota > Gammaproteobacteria > Beggiatoales > Beggiatoaceae > DYNN01. Next base: position 16,915 of record DYNN01000023.1, read on the forward strand.
AATCCATGTATTCTAACGATGAACAGCGATAAGCAAGTTACTGCACGGTTTGAATCGTTGCAAACCTATACAAATCTATATTTGGAAGTCAGCAATCCCACGATTTTGCACAAGGGACAATTGACCTTAACTGGCAAATTAAACCGTTTTCCTAATCGAGGTGAAGATTTATCTAACTTGCTGATTCAATTGACTATTACTGCACCTGACAGTTCTGTAGTGACACGACAAACAACGACAGAATCGGATACTGGACAATATGTTTTTGACAATAAGACATTGCCACCATTTGATCAAGAAGGAAATTATACTTTTCAAACCCACTTTACTGAAACAGAAACATTGTATGCCTCAAATTCATTGCCACAATCGGTATTAGTTGATAAATCAGCAGGTTATGTGATTTTAATTCAAGGAAAAATTGCAACTGAAGAAGGATTAGACGCACATGCAAAAACGCTTTCTCGAATACGCAAAACACTAGTGGCACGTGGATTTGAACCAAATAATATTTATGATTTTGGTTACGGTAACGAGCAAATTATACCTAATGAAACCGCTATTCAAGATGCATTTAATAGCTTACAAAAGAAAGCCAATGGATCACCGGCACCTGTCTATTTGATCATGGTAGATCACGGCGGTAAAGAGGGAGAATTTTATATTGATAATGGTCACGATGAAAAAATAACGCTTGATTTATTAGATAGTTGGATTAAAAATTTTGAAATGGGTTTAACCAGTAAAGCCTTTATTGAAGCCCCACGCATCATTATCATCGGCACTTGTTATTCTGGTGCATTTATTCCCGCATTATCTGGGCGTGAACGCATTGTTATCACCAGTGCTGCTGCTAATGAAGCTTCTTACAAGGGATTATTAGAAGTTGATGGAATTCGGAGCGGAGAATTTTTCATTGATGCTTTATTTCAACAGTTAGGTATTGGAAAATCCTTGAAAAATGCCTTTGAGTTTGCCACACAACGCACAGAAATTTATACGCGACAAGGTGGAATCGCAACAAATACCAATGCCTTATATCATGATGATGCAGTGCAACATCCATTACTTGATGATAACGGCGACCAACGGGGTAGTAATCGATTGGAAAAAATAGTGGCGACGACCAATTTTAACGATGGTTTCGGTCGTGCGCAAGATTTATATTTAGGCGTGGGTGCTGACACTGAAACTAATACCAATGAATTACCGGCTGATATTATTTCAGTCACTCATACTTTGTATTTGAAAGAAAATCAAAACAAAGCCGATTTGCTAATCACAGTTAATAATGCGACAAGAATCAATTCGGCATCCGTCGATATTCGTTCACCGACAATCACATTACCCAATGATAATAATAAAGAATATACCGAACAGTTAGAAATTCAAGATATGCAGCGTGTATTTCTTTCTTGTAGCCAAGAAACGCAAACTTGCCATGCGACCACTGATGATTTATTTATAGAAGCGGGTAAATATGAATTGTTTTATTTCGTTCGCGACAATCAAACTAACGACATTTCTCCTATTCAACGCTCAATTATTTATAAAAATCATCATGATAATCATTCGCCTAATAATAATTTTCGCTTGCTGGCTCCAAAAAATAGAGCGGAAACACAAACCGTTTTGGTGTTTGATTGGGAAAATACCACTGATCCAGATGGTGATCCAGTGACTTATAATTTATTAATTGGTCAATGTAATTCTGAATACAATCAAATAGATAACGTTATTTATCAACAAGAAGAATTAACGCAATCGATGAGTGCACTCACTACAGAATCCTTTATTAAAATAGAGGATAATTGGCATAAAGGCTTACAAGATCAAACTCGATATTGTTGGCAAATAGAAGCCGTCGATCATTTTGGCGGCATCAGTCAAAGTGAAGTATGGACATTTAAAACCAATAATCCTAATGCGCCTTTTGGTGTACAATCTATTAATGTCGTTGATATTCTCAGTAATGAAGCCGTCAAAACTGCTAATTTTTCTAGTTCTGATGCTTCAATTATGATTTATGAAGAACAAGAACAAGCATTATTAACTGCACCACAAGGTATTGAAGCTTTACAAATAGAAATTTCAGCACCGAACTATCAAACAGCAACTGTTATGATTGATGCCACGCCTACTTTAACTGAACAAGTAGTGACATTGACACCCTTAGCAACTTATTCAATTGAAACGGGTATTGCTTATTTACCGATTGTGCAGGTGATTGGTGGCGGATATTATACGGTAACTTTGCAAGCGATTGATAATGATTCGTTTCGTTTAATAGATTACCAAGCAATTTATCAAACATTATCGCCACAAGCCACATTTAACAGTCAAAATGGTGAATTGTCGATTCCGTTGATTACGGTGAAAGAAACACCACAAATGACTTATCAAGTTTTATTGCAACAACAGCAAGATGTATTTAATTTACTCAATCTGACATCTATAAAAAAATAAAATTAATCAATACTATTAAACGACTCCTTACACTCTACGAACTTTATTTAATCATTTTATAGTTCATTAATCCGAATAGTTTATGATACCACTTTTTCATAAAATTGCCTGCATCTGCTCTATAAATAGTGATAAACTAAACCGTTGCGCTTGCTGTTCGCAGGCTGTACGCATTGTTTGGGCATAATCTGCATTCATAGAACGCACAGCATTAACTAACTCTTCTACTTGCAAAGGTGCGGATAATAAGAGACCAGTTTGTTGGTCAATAATCGTTTCTAATAACCCGCCTTCTGCCAAGCCAATGACTGGTTTACCGGCTGCCATAGATTCAACGGGCGACATACCAAAATCTTCGGCTTGTGGTACATAAATCGTGGCAATCGCTTTACCAATGAGTTGTTGCAATTGCGTATCACTAATCCAGTCAGTAAATTGAATATGAGTGGCATGATTTGCCAATTGACGCAGACGCGCTAATTCTGTGCCACCAGAGGCAATAATCAATTTTTTATCCGGTAATTGTAAAAAAGCGCGAATAATTTTATCAACTTGTTTTAATGGGTCTAATCGCGCAGTTGATAAATAATAATCGCCTTGTCCTAACCATTGATATTTTTCTATATCACAAGGCGGATAAATAACGCTAGCAGATTGATTAAGATGAGTTTTAATCCGATTACGGACATTTTTTGAATTAGCAATAATTTGATCCATTGCTTGCACCGCTACTTCATAACGCGGTTGTAAATAATCGATAAATGCTTGTAAAGCCGGACGTTGCCAACGTGGCAGTTGCTGCAAGTAAAAATCACGCTGATCATAAATAAAACGGGGCGGCGTATGACAATATAAAATATTACGCCCTATTCTATGTTGTTGAATTGCAAGCGGACTATAAAAACCACTGTATAAAACTGTGTGATAATTTGATAAAAAATCAGTGTGTTGAGCAAAAGCGCGAGATAATTTAAATTGTCGCCATAATGGTATGCGACTAAATGCATTAAGAGTGTGTGTCTGTGCAATGTGGGCGAGAAAAGGGTGTGCTGCGCGGGCAAAGCCAAAACCTAAACTAGCACCTAAGTGTTGAGCTAACAAACTGCTGAGTCGTCCGCCCCCTTCTAACGATTCAAAATAATCATGTAATACGATAATTGACATTGTTAAACAAAGGCTTGTGGATAGGAACCTAAATGTTTAATTAAAGAAGCGCGTTCTGCTAAGGTTTGCATGGCTTTTTTAACTGCACTGTCTTCAATATGTCCTTCAAAATCAATGAAAAAAACGTATTCCCAAATACCTTGTCGTGACGGGCGCGATTCAATACGTGTCATACTCACTTCGTTTTCAGCAAAGGGATACAGTAGTTGATATAAAGCACCGGCTGAGTTGTTAGTCGCTAATAATAAAGAAGTTTTATCTTTACCAGTCGGCGCAACTGCTTGATGACCCAAAATGGCAAAACGTGTAGTATTGTTAACATAATCTTCAATATGGTTAGCTATAATATTTAACTGGTAGATTTCAGCAGCAGTTAGACCGGCAATAGCTGCACTATCAAGCTGTTGACTGACAGAAACAGCCGCTTCAGCATTGCTATTGACTGTAATGCGTTCGGCTTGTGGGAGATGCGTATTTAACCAAATTCGACATTGAGCCAATGATTGTGGGTGTGCATAAATTTTTTTAATTTCATCAAGTTGTGTTGCTTTGCTTAATAAATTATGATGAATGGCTAAATTGACTTCACCGCAGATTTTTAAAGATGTACTGACAAAACGATCTAAAGTTTGATTAACGCTGCCTTCAGTAGAATTTTCAACCGGTACAACACCATAGTGGGCAATACCCGTTTCCACTTGATGAAAAACATCATCGATTGTTTGTACAGCTAATTGATTGATTTCATGTCCAAAATATTTTAAAGTGGCGGCTTGTGAATAAGTTCCTATCGGTCCTAAGAAGGCAATTTTCAGTGGATTTTGCAATGCTAAACACGCGGACATAATTTCTTTAAACAAGCGCGTCAATACTGCATTGGGTAATCGCCCGTTTTTATTACGTTGTATCACTCTTTGCAATACTTCTGCTTCTCGTTCTGGACGATAAAAAACGGGATTTTTCTCTTCACCACGTTTGGCATTGGCAACTTGAATAGCTAATTCAGCCCGTTTCATTATGAGTGTTTGAATTTCTTCATCAATTTTATCAATTTGTTGACGTATTTCTGCTAAAGTTTGCATATGATTTTCTTTAGTATTAGCTTAAAATTTGATTTTACATCTTCTGAAATAATTTGTCAGTTTGTGAGGTAGGCATTTAGCAATTCTACTGTTCAAAAGAGATGTTATCGAGTTGTTCAGCTAAATCAACAGTTGCAATACTTACGGTGATGATTTTTCTAATCAAATCAATAATATATCTTTTATTATCGACTTGATTGGGATCGTTAATAATGCCGCTGCGTTCATCTGTTTTGATTCGATATTGATCGATAACCCATTCTAATGCCGAACGATTTCCTAATTTGTAATCAAATGTTTTTTCTGGAATGTTTAAAAAGGTAATGCTTTGATTATAAACAAGTGTTTTCTTATCTTTTGATAAACGCATTTTGTCAACTTTCCAATCGATCGGTTCGTTAATTTTGCTTTCTAAATCAAAAAGTTGTGCGTTTTCATAATTCAAATGTAAATCGGCTAATTGTTCTCCGATTTTTGAAACCGTCCAGAAATCTTTGACAAATGGAATGCGCGGTAATTCTTTTTTGAGATTTTGCGCATATTTTTCTCGATAGTTTTTCGCGTGCAACAAACCATACACATAATAAAAAATAGCTCTTTTAGTTATTTTTAGATCATTATAGTGTTTTTGATAATTTTCTAATGCCCAATCGGTAATATTTTCTTGTCGATTATTTCCTTCTTCATCATAAACATAGAAAGGAAATGATTGTTGCGGATCACCGTAAAAATTTAAATTTGGAATTAAATTAGTTATTAAAATAGAAAAAGGTTTTCTTCCATAACCACCAATGCAAATAATTAAATTTTCCTTTTCAATTTCTATTGTAGGAAAAATTTGAGGAAACCGATAAATTGCTTCATTCATCATTTTATCAAAGTACAAATATTTTTTTGTAAAAGGTCGATATAAAGATGTTCTAATTTTTTGATTTGAAAAGATAGCTTCTTGTTGGCGTTCTAAAGTTGTTTTTAATGTATAACTCCAACTAATGTTTTTATCATTATTTTCAACAAAACGGTCGGTTAGTTCTCGTTCCTGCGCTCGAGAAAGTGTAAATTCTCTTTTAAATTTAAGAACTTGAAGATTATAAAAATCAATCGTTCTTTGCATATTTTCTGCTAAGATTTTTTGATTAAAATTATATGCCCAAACATCTCTATTTGTACTTACTCCTAGACTGTATATTTTAAAAATAACATTTTCAGTTTTATCGGCTTTTCCTTCTTTTGAACCCATTGCAATAAAATTATCAAATTCAGAATGCAACCCTTCGGTTAGCCAATTTTGTTTGCTATCAGGAGAAATCAGTTTCCAATCCAAATTTCCAATATTTTTCTTTTGAATAAGAAAATTAAATTTTTGATATTTTGTCCAAAATTCATCTAATCGACAGTAATGAATCGCCATGTTTTATTCCACTAAAAGATTTTCAAAAGGATACTGTTGTTTCCAACGATAAGTATTAAAATCACGTTGATCGGTAGAAAGAATCCGACCATGACCTAATTCCTCCGCTAATATAACTAATGACGCATCAGCTAAATCCATAGGTAAATTACTATATTTATCAATTAAATAGACAATTCTATTGGTATGCTTTATCTGAATTTCAAATACGACAAATGCTCCTTTTTTATAACTATCAAGAAAGCGTTTTTGCGCGTGATTTCCTATCCGTTGTAATAATAAATGACAGGTCTCTGTCATCACGGCGCACGTCGTAATAATTTCTTCTTTTTGAAATACAATTTTCTCGAAGGATTTTTTTGCCATCAAATGATATTTATCTTTAGGATTCAGCAATGCCAACCAAAAACCTGTATCAGCTATAATCATATTTCTGATGCCAACTGTTTGTGAGTAAATGTTTGTACTGTTCAGATAAATTTTCCTCACCTTCAAATGCCCCGACCAATTCTTTCAATAAAGCAGGATTAGAAATGGGTTTCATAGATAAAACAATATCCACTTCTTGATTAGCGAAATCAAATGGTAATTGTATTTGTATTTGTAAAATCCCCTGTTCATTGACATGAGACGTTAATTGAAAACTGTGCATTTTATATCTCCTGTCTTTTTTTAACTAAAATGACAACACTTACGCCCACTTGAATTCCAAAAACGTTATGCGTTGTTCCAGATAGTTTAGGATTTTTTCTCACATTTCCACCTAAATCTAAAATATAAAGATTGGTAAAATTGTCATTTAAATGTTTTCTCATTCCATCGAATGCAATGCTTTCAAGAAAACTATTATTAGAAACAAATGCAACAATGCCATTATCTTGTTTTTCCAAGCGTTTTGTTGCCCACGCAAAAGCTTTCACATAAGGATCAGAAAGCGCATTTTTATTAGTTGCTTTAGAGGTTTTTGCATAATTTGCTCTTACGAAATCATCGACAACTTTATGCGGTTTGTTTTTATTATTATCGTTTTCATTTTGCTGCCCAGCGTTATAAGGCGGATTTCCAATAATTACAAAAATCGGCGCAACCTTTTGTTTTTTAACGCGTTCGGTATTTTCAGAATTAAACAATTGAATTTGCGCTGAATCTAAAGTTTCAAAGGTATCGACTAAACAAATTCCTTCAAACGGCAAATACTCATTTGTTCTCTCAAAATAAGCGTGTTCAATATTAATCGTTGCAATGTAATAAGGTAACAAATTGATTTCATTGCAATGTAATTGATGTTGATATTTTTCTTTCAAATGAAACGAATCAATTTTGTTTAAAATATGCACCATAAAATTACCCGTTCCAACAAATGGGTCTAAAATATGAACATTGGGCGAAGAAAGCGAAAGTTTTTTCTCAAAAGAAGTAGTGAGCAAATGCTCAACCGAATTAATCATAAATTCAACAATGGGTTGCGGCGTATAAACAATGCCGTGTTTGTCCGCTGTTTTAATTGCAAAACCTTGAAAAAATCGCTCGTAAATATTATTCAAAAATGATTGTTTTCGATGAAAATCTTTGAAAGTTTTTGCTGCCATTTCTATCGTTTCATAATAATGATCTAAATCTTTTAAGAAATGTTCCCGATTAAAAGATGTTGAAATCAATGCAGAAATTACTTTTTCAATTTCTCTCGCAATGATATTTCTATTCACAAAATCCGAATTATTAAACACATTTCTAAACAAACGTTCGGTTAAAAGATGCTGTGCTAACATTTCCATGACTAAATTATTTGAAATCGACGGATTAATCGATTGTTGACATAAAGTTTTAAAATCTTCAAATGCTTTAATAAATGCTTTATTTTTCTGTAATTCTTGATGAATATGTTCAATTAAACCTTTACCTAATCCTTCGACTTTTTCTTTAAAAGCGATCGAAGCCTTTTCCCAATCTTCATACGCGGGTTTGCTATAATTAAAAAAGATTTCTAATCCATCAATTAAATTAGTCGGCGAATCCTTGATATTTTTATCAAAACACAAATCCCCATTTTGAAACAACATCAAACGATGCGGCGTTTGAAATAAAATATTATCTTTTGGATAACCTTTCTTAAATTTGCTATCGACTTCTTTCTCTAAATTATCTTTTAAATCCTTGGCTTCCCAAATCCCATACACCATTGAATCATTAAATTTATTGAAAATCGCGCCGTCAAATACTAAACGCTTTTTGTTCTCAATGTATTCAAATTGAGTTCTAAACTCTCGATTAGGATTTTTCTTCACACAATGTTGTAAAATATTTGCAAAATAGTTTGATAAATTCCCTTCATTATCATGACCTTGCAAAATAGCTGCTGTCGTTTCTTCATAGAAACTTTTAATCACTTTATGCTCTGGTTTTAATCCACAATCCATTTTATTTTCCTTGATAAAGTTGATTATTTATTGACGATCATGTCCACTATTTAACAGGCTTGGCATTTGCGCGACTGGCTTTACAATTTTTTGAAATATTACGTGCAAGCTGTTCAAAATCTTGGCGTGCATGTTCAACAGCCTGAATATTCGCGCCTTTGACCCCATCTGCGCCAGTCAAATGGAATACAGGCTTACGTGCCTCTTGGGCTAAAGGCATTAAACTTTTGTAGTGTTTTAATAAAGTCAGACAATGTGGATCATCATTGACGATCAAATTTTCTTCAATTGGTTGATTTAAAACGGCTTGTCTATAAGTATTAGGAATACGAGCAATCCACTGATGGTAGGCTTTAATTGGACGATTAGCCGCTTCTTGGTGTTGCAACAAAACATAACCAATAGGTCGCATAAAACCACGCGGCAATAACAAATCAGCAACCACGTTACGCTTGATTCGTTCATGCCATTCAAATTTCCATTGTCTTAACGTAGGACCTAAATTTTTCAGCCCTTGCAGTGAAAATAAATCAGGCGATAAGGGTACCACAATATAATCGGCGGCAATGAGTGCAGCACGATTGATTGAACCTAAATTTGGACCTAAATCCATTAAAATAACGTCAGCGTTACATGAATACATGCTTTCTTGTAACAATCTGCCAAACGCAGACACGATGCGGAAAGAGCGTTCTTTGCTGTCAATGCAACCAGACCATTCGGTCGCTAACAAGCCTTCAAAGCTAGATAACAATAAATCTCCAACCAACAGAGATAAACGCGGTTTGATTTTTTGTAAATGCGGCTTGGCGATATCGCCTGTTCCCCTAATTAACGGAGCGACACAGCGAAAAACAGTATTCGTCAATGTATTTGATAACCATAACTTTTCTAACTGTTCAAACTCTAAAAAAGCGGCGGTCAAATTTGCTTGTGGGTCTAAATCAACCGCCACTACACGTAATCCTAAATCATGGTACATCCAAGCAAGGTGATAAACTAAAGTGGTCTTACCCACACCACCTTTATTGTTGAAAAACGCAATAACTGGGACTCTCATATCTTAAAAATAATGTGGGAATTTAAAGTTGGCATTACTCTTGCTCTAGGGAATGTAGCTATAATTCAAATTACTCCTACCTTGTTGAACTTATGGTTAGGTGACTTGGGTGTTGGTCGCGCCCAAGTTTGCCGTGCTACAGATTTTCATCGAATTTAAAACAGTTCTTTTTTAACACAGCTATAATTTAAACTACTCCTACCTGTTTAAATTTGGTGAGGTAGCTTGAGTGTTGGTCACATTCAAGTTTACCGCCTAAAATACAGCATCATACGAAATCATCACCCTCATCTCGCAAAACGCTATTCAGTCAATTATACCGAAAATATTCTCATAATGTTAGAAGTTGTCACTTCATATTTATTTATCAAAAAATTCAAATAGCTGCATACAGCAATATTGCAATGATTATCAGTGTCTTTAAACTGACAGTTATTACTTTATTTCGCCAGTCCCAAAAAAACAATTACTCACAGATTTAAGTGACTATTCTATCTTGACAAATCAATCACTTATACTTCATAATTTAACACTGTGAAATACGTTTAAATATTTTTCCTTTTCAATCAATCTAATGGGAAACTCAATTAATGCAAATCATTGTACTCGGTATGCATCGTTCCGGCACATCAGTTGTTGCACGGTTGTTAAATATGATGGGGGCATATTTCGCACCAGAAAACGTAATGATGCCGCCGACTCCTGAAAATCCAAAGGGTTATTGGGAAAGAAACGATATCGTCTTGTTAAATGAAGGAATTTTAGCCAATTTAGGCGCAACTTGGAATCGCATGAGTACGCTTGATTTGAGTAGAATTTCTGAAGATTTACAGCAAGAATTTAATAAACAAGCTTTGGCAATTTTACAAGGACTGGATGCTAATCGTCCTTGGATGGCGAAAGACCCACGTTTTTGTTTATTATTACCGTTATGGTTAAAATTATTAGAAGTCCCTGTTTTTGTTTATGTTTATCGTAATCCTATTCAAACTGCTCAATCTTTGCGATCACGCGACAATTTTTCTATACACTATGGTATTGCTTTATGGGAAAAATATAATTTACACGCTTTAACCCATTCTGCTGGTTTACCGCGTATTTTAATCTCTTTTCATGAATTAATGGCTGATCCAGTCAACACTGTAAAATTTCTTTATGAACAATTAATTAACTGCGATGTACAAGGATTACGTTTACCCAGTCAGAAAGAAATTTTATCTTTTATTGATCCGCAACTGTTTCACAAAAAAGGCAATAAAGACCTAGAAAAATCCTATGTCAATCAACAACAAAATGTTTTAGTTAAAGCATTTGAAGAAAAAACCATTTTTGAGCTGGAAAAATTACCTTTACTATCCACAGGCGCAGCGGATATTTTACAAGAATATGAACAGCATTTTTTTACTAAATTAGAATATGAACAACAACTTGTAACTCATCGACAAACCATTGAGCACACACAAACGCAATTGCAGCAAGAACGATTAAATTATCAAGAAAAATTAGAAAATCTCCACGCTGAATATGAGCAAAAACTAGCGGAAGAAGAACAAGAACGCATCAAACATTGGCAAAATTGGTTAGCGGCTGAAGAAAGAGAAAGTCAATTACAACAACAAATTGCCCAATTAGACACCTTGCGCGACCATCTATTACAACAAGTAGAACAAGCCACTCAAGGTTTAACCCATAATCATCATGAATTGACCCAACTACGTGAAGAAAATCGACATCAATACGAAGACTTACATAAATTAATTCACTGGTTAGAAATGTTAAATCATGATGTAGTGGCTTTGTTTAATTCGCAAACTTGGCGTAGTGGCGATTTTATTACGCGCATGGTGTTGAAATTGATGTTACGTGCGCCGGGTTTAACGGCAAAAGATCATATCAATAAGATCATTAACAACTTTTTTAATTGGCGCATTCATCAGTTGCGAACTGATCATCATGACAGTCGTTTTATCTCGGCAGAATCGCTAGAACAGGCTGATTATTCTAAAAAAAAAGTTAACGTCGCCGCCTTAGTTGCACTGCACAATGGCGAACCCTCAGCATCTGCAAGCATCCGTTTGATTCAACCCTTGCAGCATCCCAGTGTACAAACGATTGTGCAATTTACCCTATATACAGCAGTTGAATATTTGTACACTGTGCAACCCGATGTCATCGTCGTTCAACGCCACATGCTGCCCAATAAAACTGTTGCAGAACAATTAGTTAATTATTGTCAACATAATGGTATTAAGCTGGTTTATGAAACTGACGATGATTTGTACAATATTTTCAAAAAACGCGATGCTTATGGCAGTTATCACAAAGATGCGTTAGATGCGCTCACAGTGATCACAGAAAAAGCTGACCAAGTAATTACTTCTTCTCCGCTATTACAACAACAAATTCAATCGATTAACCCTAATACTTTATGTATTCCAAACGCTTTAGATGAACAACTCTGGTTAACCCAACAAAATGGACAGTTTTCTTTACCTCAACCTGTACAACTAGATGATAAGATTAGAATTTTATATATGGGAACTAAAACCCATACAGAAGATTTAAAACTCGTCAAAAAAGCCTATCAACAAGTCAAAGAAAAATACGGTGATCGAGTTATTTTGGAAATCGTGGGCGGTGTGCCAGATGGTACGGCGATGTTTGATGATGTGGTGATAATAAGTGATTTTGGTGATGGGCAATTGGACGATTATTCTCAATTTGTCAAATGGATACGTGATAACAATCGTTGGCAATTAGGGATTATTCCGCTGCAAATCAACGAATTTAATCGAAAGAAGACTTATATTAAGTTTTTAGATTATGCTGCTTTGGGGATTGCCGCGATTTGTACCGATATAGACCCTTATCAAGAAGTCGTGCGTAACGGTGAAAATGGCTTATTAGTGAGTAATGACACGCAAGCTTGGTATCAAGCCCTATGTCAGTTAATTGATGATGGTGCGTTGCGTCAAAATCTTGCTACACAAGCATTTCAGGATTTAACACAACACTATATTTTGCAACACACCGCACGCCAATTTGCCCAACCTTACCTTGATCTATGTGATGTATCATCACCGCAACAGATTGATTCAAAATCATTTTTAACAATCGGCAATGAATATAATCGTTGGCTACGGTCATACGATAATGTGGATAATAAGTCTATTCAATTTATGCAACAACAGATTGCAAAATGGGAAAATCCACCGCTTATTTCCATCGTTATGCCAACTTATAATATTGCAGAAAAGTGGTTATGTGCAGCAATTGATTCGGTGTGTCAACAAATTTATCCGCATTGGGAATTATGTATTGCTGATGATGCTTCTACCCTGCCACAAGTACGCAAAGTACTAGAAAGTTATGCACAAAAGGATAAACGAATCAAAGTGCATTTTAGAAGCAAAAATGGACATATTTCTGCAGCCTCTAATGATGCTTTAAAATTAGCGACAGGTGACTATATTGCTTTGTTAGATCATGATGATATGTTATCACGTCATGCATTATATTGGGTTGTAGAAGAAATAATTGCTTATCCTGAAAGTGCTTTGATTTATTCAGATGAAGATAAGATTAATGAAAATAATGAGCGGTTTGGTGCTTATTTTAAATCAGATTGGAATTTTGATCTGTTTTTATCCCATAATTTGATTACTCATTTAGCGGTTTATAAAGCCAGTATTTTGCGCGAAATCGGTGGTTTTAGAGAAGGTTATGAAGGCGCGCAAGATTATGATTTAGCCTTGCGTGTAATCGAAAAAATTGCACCGCAACAAATTCGTCATATCCCGCGTATCTTGTACCATTGGCGCACTTTGGAAACCAGCACGTCGGCAAATCCTGATGCAAAACCTTATGCGATTCAAGCCGCTATTAAAGCAATCAGTGAATTTTGGCAACGACAAAACGTCGGTGTTCGGGTTGCCGAATCGTTGACCATGACTGGTATGATTCGTGTGCAATATCAATTACCTAGCAATCCGCCGTTGGTGAGTATTATTATTCCCACTTACAATCAGGTGAAGTTGTTACGTCAATGTGTTGATAGTATTTTACAAAAAACAGATTACCAACCAATTGAAATTATTATTGTTGATAACCGTAGTGACGATGCAGCAACGTTAGCTTATCTTGAAAAAATACAGGGGCAAGTTAAAGTTATTCGTTACGATCAACCGTTTAATTATGCGGCGATCAACAATTTTGCGGTTGCACAAGCACAAGGTGAATTGATCTGTTTATTAAATAATGATATTGAAGTAATTAGTCGAGGTTGGTTGTCAGAAATGGTGAGCCATGCGTTGCGAGAAGGCGTTGGTGCTGTGGGTGCGCGCTTGTGGTATCCTTCGCATACTTTACAACATGCAGGGATTTTATTGGGTGTGGGCGGTATTGCAGAACATGCGCATAAAGGCTTGCGTTACGGTGAAGGCGGCTATTTTGGACGTGCGCAAGTGATTCAAAATTTTTCAGCAGTTACCGGTGCTTGTATGGTTTTGCGTAAAGCCGCATTTTTAGAGGTTGATGGATTGGATTCACAGCATTTAAGTGTGGCATTTAATGACATCGATTTGTGTTTAAAATTGGCAGAAAAATGCTTGCGTATTGTATGGACACCTTATGCAGAATTGTATCATCATGAATCAGCAAGTCGCGGTTATGAGGATACGCCCGAAAAACGTAAACGATTGGAAAATGAAAGTGCTTACATGCAGAAACGTTGGGGACAATTATTAAACCACGATCCTGCGTATAATCCTAATTTAAACAATCAGAAAGGTGATTTTTCTTTAGCATTTCCGCCACGCATTTCATCACAACAACGTTGGAATAATCACGCTATGTTCTTTAATTTCAAGAAACCTAAATCTAAACAATTACCTACTGATATGCCCACTACGGACAGAGAAATTCCGCCCGCTATTTTGCATCGTTGGCAAGGATATAAATTGTTGAAAGGAAAAGGGTTAGAAATTGGAGCCTTGCACGAGCCGGCACAAATTCCCAAAGAGTGTTCCATTGAATATTGCGATGCACAAACTAAAGAAGAGTTGACGCAAAATTTTCCAGAATTGCAAGGAAAAACACTCGTAGAGGTGGATCATATTTGTGATTTGGATAAGCAAGGCTTGTCAATTTTTGCTAAAGACAGTTACGATTTTGTGATTTTAAATCATGTCATTGAGCATGTAGCAAATCCAATTAAAACAATCAGTGAATTATTTCGTGTCGTGAAACCCAATGGATTGGTTATATTGTCAGCACCTGATAAAGATTTCACGTTTGATAAAAAGCGGGCTTTGACTAGTTTTGAACATTTACAAGCTGAATACAATAATAATGTCATGGAAGTTTCTAATGAACATTATATGGATTTTTTAACAGTTGTGCATCCAGAATTATTACGTTTAGAACCTGCTGAAATTCAAGCGCATTTTAACAGTATTAAACAACGGCGTGAACATGCCCATGTTTGGAATTCTCGCAGTTTCAAGGATTTTTTGCAAAAAACATTTACTTTACTCAATTTACCCGTCAAATGTGTTTTAGAAATCAACAGTCAGCAAAGTGGTTTTGAGTATTTTTCTGTGTGGCAAAAAACTGAGAATTAACTCTTAGAAGCAAGCGGAGAAAAACAACTCTATCGCTGGGAGCATCAAGATGTGATAGAAAGCCAGAAATGAGGCTAATTAAACTCGGTAGAGGCTGAGTAGGGTGCGTCTTTTACAGACTCAGCACTTGGGAACGAGATCAACACCTTTTAGAATGTCATCCATGACAAGCTATTTTGCTATTTACTCCTTAAAAGGCATGGAAATTCACTCATGGATAACTGTATGCTACGCTTGCTACATCCTTAAATGCCGCAATTCTGAGACAAACAGCCAGACTGGAAAGACGAAAACCCCTGTTGTTGTTCCTGTTAGTTGTATCGTTCCTATTACGGTTGGCACAACGCAAGTTATTATCATTGTTGTTCCAAGAACCACCACGAAGGAGATGCGCTTTTAGGTGAATTCCTCAACTAACATGTTAGCAGAAAAGATTTTTTTACACAAACCTTCAGTATCAGCATGTTTTGCATGACCTATCCAACTTTGGATACTTGAATTCACAGTTTTCCAAGTTACTTTATTTTGTTGATAAGCATGAGAAAGATAACGTAATCGACGGGCAAAACGATGTCTATTGTCATTACGTAAACGTCGGAAGGTAGGAAAGACTCGGTAGCCAAGAAAATCTAAACCTTGACTAGTAGGTGTAATATGAGCTTTACGAGGATGTAATCGTAAACGCTGAGAAGCAAGGCAATCTCGAATTTTTTCTCGAATCAGGTGTAATTCTTTTTTATCGTCACTCAGTACCACGAAATCATCAACATAACGTATATAAGCATCAATTTTTAGCGTTTCTGTCATATAATAATCAAAATCATCTAAATATAAATTCGCAAGAAATTGACTGGTGAGATTGCCAATCGGAATGCCTTTGCGACGCTCAATCGGTGTTAATAAATCATCTCCAAGGTACCATTGAGGATCGGTAGAAATCACAGGCGAAGTGTCTATGATTTTATTGAATAAATTCAGTGTTTCAGCTTCTTGAATATAATTTTTTATCTTATTTTTTAATATAGTATTAGGACTTACGCATTGACGGCAGTCCGAAATTGTGGATTGAGATAATCTTTA
>DYNN01000111.1 GCA_020721045.1 Thiomargarita sp.
TCCTCAGGCGTAATTCTTGACTCGTTTGAGAGGGTTTAAATTGAGAATTGCTGCACGAAATTGGCATCAATTGATTCCTTTTCTAAAGCCGCTTTGGTAAAAATAATTTCATCAAAACGACCGACTAAATAATTGGTATCCCAATTATTCACGTCTTTACCACTAAACCCATGACCTGAAAAGTAAAATAAAGCGACATCTCCATTTTCTAATTCTCTTGTAAAATGTTGCACAGCATCACTCATACCGCGATTATTTCGATTGACTAACAAAGTGACTTTAAAACCTAAATCACGTAAAGCAGCCGCTACATCTTCTGCATCATTAGCAGGATTAGTTAATGCCCATCTGCCATAATAATCGCCATTACCAAACACCAATGCCCGCTTTTCAAAAGCTTGAACAGAAGTGATATTAATTAATAAAAACAATATGATATATCGATACATAGGTTGCTCCGGTTTATTTTGTCAGAATCAGGATTTACAGAATTTACAGGATGAGTAACAAATCAAATCATTGTCATTAGTGCAGAAGTATCAAAATACAATGGCATTTTATTCCCTATCATCTTGATCTCGCATCTGACTCACTAATTCCGCTGCACTCATTTGACAAGTAGGTAAATTTTTTCTAAAAGTAACCAAACTAGGAAACTTTTTTACAGACTGTTCTGTTTTCTCAGGAGAATTTGTAAGTTCTTTGGCAGCTCGATATGCTGTTTTTAGTAGAAAATCATTCACTGATAATTGTGATAACAGTGCAGCTTGTTGAATCAACAAACTATCTTCAGGTGTTAATTCCAAAATAACTTTCATGTTTTCTTCCTTAAATTTAATTTCTGAATCAGGGTTTACAAAATTATCAGGATTCTCAGAATATAATGATGATAGTTTAATTTGTGCTTCATCCTGTAAATTCTAAAATCTTGATAATCCTGATTCAGACAAACTATTTAAAAATAAATTTTACTTCAATCGAATAAACTCGACTCATCGATTTAAAGCACGTCCTTCTTCAGTTGTATTCGTGTCAATCGGTTGTTCTTCGCCAAATCCTTTGATTAATAAATGAGTATTATCAACACCATTAATAGAGACTAAAAATTCCCTGATTGCTTGCGCACGTTGCAAAGACAAACCCAAGTTATATTTAGCTGATCCTACATCATCTGTATGACCAGCAATCAACAAAGTAGCCTCTTTCAAATCAGTTTGTAATGATCTTCCGTATTCTCGTAATAATGGCTTGGATTCAGCTTTAATTGCAGTAGAATCAAAATCAAATTGAATTAATGCACCAATTTTAGGTAAATCAGAGGGTAAATCATTAATAATATCATCAAATCCTTTAGTTTCTTGAGAAAAACCTTTACTTTCAAATTCTTCTACTACAACCTTAGGTTGACTAAGTGCGCGACTGATCTCACTTGCCGTTTTTGGCATGGCTAACTCTGCTGCATTGACTTGACTCAAAGAAGATAAAATAAATAAAACAAGTAGTTGTTTATACAGCATTATAATTTCCTTTTGTTTTTAGGTTGTGCTATATTAATGCTATCTTCGTCGATCTACAAGGAAAATAAGATATGAAACCATTAGGTAAAATAATTGGATTATTGGCTGGTGCTTCTTTGCTTGTATATTCCATAACAGTGAATTTAGTTATGACCACATTAGGCTCTACGACTTGGCAAGTAGCAAAAGATTTTGCGATTTCAGTGACCGCAGATATTGTAGCAGAGTATTTAAAACCAACGGATACGTCACAAGAAACGTTGACCAAAACTGAACAACAACTTGCAGAATTAAATAAGAAAATTGATGGCTTAAAAGAGCAAAATGGAAGTTCGCCGCAATTACAAACAGAATTTAAACAATTAACTGATACTTTAAACCAGATGTATCAAGAGATGGATCAAACATTTACACAACGTCAACAACAAATGGAAGATCACCTTGCCAGTATTCGTGAAGTTCAGCAACAATTAGAAACTACAACAAGTAGTGAAAAATCAGTACAATTTCCGATTTCTTATCAATTTCGCCCCGCTAAAGATAAAACTGGACAATTTCAGACTTTAAGCAATGGTTCAATTTTACAGTCTGGCGATACTTATAAAGTGATTTTTACCCCTAATGAAACGTTATATGTTTATATTTTTCAAAAAGATGCTAGTAATCAAATACAACGCATTTTCCCAATGACTGAATTCAAAGGGGTACAAGTGAATAATCACAATCCTGTAGCAGCAAATAAACAGTATATCTTACCTGCTAAAACTAAGTCATTTCGTTTAGATAATACGACTGGGACAGAAAAAATTTATTTTATTGCTTCACGTTATCAAGATGCAGTGTTAGAAAATCTGCCTACCACTTTAACGTTGCCTAAAACTAAAGAAGCGACTGTTGCACTGTTTGAACAAACAAAAGGGTTTAGTGATATTATAGAAGATAATCATTTAGTTACATTACAGTGGCAAGAAGAACAACAAGATATGACGGCTGTGCTGAATACAAAATTGGAAAGTTGTGATGGGTGCGTGAACACTTTAACTTTTGTACATCAGTGATAACACACTCGTTTTAAGAGAAGTTATCACAATGCACCGGTCACACCCGCTCCCATAATCTTGAGTAAATTATCTTGAATTTTCAATAGTTGCATTTTTAATTCAGGCGATAAGTGACGGCTGCCATAGATAAATAATTCTAAATTAACGGTCGCAAACCAAATTTTTTCATGTATATCTTCATAAACAGCAATTCTACACGGAATTTGAGGCGCAAAAGCAGGATTATGTTGTAGGATTGAAGCAATCATTGAAGTATCACAAAATTCAAATATTTCAATAAAATTCAATTTGTTACCGGTTGATTTCCTGATATTCTCACTCAGTGGATAACTGCCCAGCAATTTTACATTCATTAAATTTGCTCGTAATTTCATTGATTCAATTGCTTGCTTTACCGTTACGCCTTCTGTAAGTGGCATTTTAGTGATCATTGCATTGGCTACATCATTTTTTATAATAGTTTCAATAAATTTGCCAAAAACCATAGGAAATTGTGGGTCAAGGCGATAAACAACCTGCTGTCCTTTATAATATAAGAAAATAGCGAATAATATAGTTACTAACCCTATAAAAGCCAGTAAATTTTTAACACTATGCCATAAAACGAAGCGAACTCGATTAGGTGCTTGCTTAATCACACGAATAGAGTGGGATTCAATTGACACATCAGGTATCATGCGGTATTTCCTTTTATCACATTAATGCCTATTTGCTGCAGTAAATTACTTGTTTCGTAAAGTGGTAATCCCATGATACCGGAATAACTACCTTCAATCCGTTCAATAAATACGCTCGCCATACCTTGAATAGCGTAACTGCCTGCTTTATCAAAAGGTTCTTGAGTGGCAACATAGGTTTCTATTTCTGCTATTGTCAATTTGCGAAAATATACTTGACTGATATGCAAATCGACAAACTGTTGAGTAGATGTCACCAGTGCCACAGCGGTCATTACTTGATGACGTTGCCCTGATAATTGTCGTAATGTATTAATCGCATCATCTGCATCACGTGGTTTACCAAAAATAATTTTATTATGTACCACAGCGGTATCTGCGCCTAATACGATTTTTTCTACATGAGCTAACGGTAATACCGAATAACCTGCTTGCGCTTTGGCTAATGCAACACGTTTAACGTAACTTTCTGAATTTTCTTGTATATAAGGCGTTTCATCAACGAAAACTTCTACTTGTTGATAACAAACTTTAATTTGGTCGAGTAATTGGCATCGTCGCGGTGAAAGGGAAGCTAAATAAATCATTTAAGCACGATGGTAAGGATGATGATGTAAAATGCTCCAAGCTCGGTATAATTGTTCTGCAACAACGACACGTACAATGGCATGAGGCAAAGTTAAAGGTGATAATGACCAATGTTGTTGCGCCCGTTGTAAACAAGCCGGTGCCAACCCTTCTGGACCGCCAATTAACAGCGAGACTGTAGAAAAATCAAGCATCCATCGTGCCAATTGTTGAGATAATGACAGACTATCCCACATTTTTCCTCTTTCATCAAGCGCGATCACATGGCTACCCGTTGGAATAGCGGCTAATATCTGCTTACCTTCTTCTTGTTGAATACGTGTAAGATCAGCGTTTTTAGTACGTTTTTGTAAAGGAATTTCAATTAATTCTAAGGTACAGCAAGCGGGTATACGCTTTTGATATTCTTGAAAACCCGTATTGACCCAAGCGGGCATTTTTTGCCCAATGCAAATTAAATAAATGTACATAGCATCGTGCAACGTTGTTTTGAATTTTAATAGGCATTTTACCGACATTAAACGCAGATTACAGTCATTGAAGTAAAAATTTTGTTACACCGCACAATTTTGGTATAAATGAATCCGTAAATATGATAAATTAAGGCAATAAGCATAATAAATACCTTATTTTTATATTGAATACTGAAAAATCGACATAAATTAGGAACTCATATGGCTAGTGGAAAAGAAATTCGCACTAAAATATCAAGCATTAAAAGTACTCAGAAAATTACGCGCGCCATGGAAATGGTGGCTGCTAGTAAAATGCGTAAAGCCCAAGATAGAATGCGCAAATCTCGTCCTTATGCAGAAAAAATTCGTGCAGTAATTGGACATTTAGCTCATGCCCATCCTGAATATAAACATTCCTATATGATTCAGCGCGAAGTAAAACGCGTCGGGGTTATTGTGATTTCCTCTGATCGTGGTTTATGCGGCGGTTTAAATACTAACTTGTTTAAAAAAGCGTTAATAACCCTGAAAGCGTGGCATAAAGACAATATTCAAGTCGATATGTGCACGATTGGTAACAAAGCAAATGGTTTTTTTAAGCGAGTTGGTGGTAGAATTATCGCTCAAGCACCCCATTTAGGCGATAATCCCACTTTAGAAGATTTAATCGGCACCGTCAAAGTGATGTTAGATGATTATGATGACGGCAAGATTGATCAGCTTTTTCTTGTTTTTAACCGTTTTGTCAATACCATGACGCAAACCCCAACCGTACAGCAATTACTCCCTATTATTGCCGACACAGAACACCAACAATTACAACATCATTGGGATTATATCTACGAACCTGAATCACAAGAAGTATTAGATCAATTATTAACGCGCTACCTAGAATCTTTAGCATATCAAGGTGTAGTCGAAAATCTTGCCTGTGAACAAGCTGCGCGTATGGTTGCCATGAAAGCCGCTTCAGACAATGCAAGTAACCTAATTGATGAATTACAATTAGCTTACAATAAAGCGCGTCAAGCCTCTATTACACAAGAATTGTCTGAAATTGTCAGTGGTGCTGCAGCAGTTTAATGCAATTTTTTAAATACAACTTTTTCATAAAAACGATGGCGAATAGCCAATATTTCTAAATATCTTAGTAAAAGGGAACTTAAACACATGAGTTCAGGTAAAATTGTACAAATCATTGGGGCGGTAGTTGACGTTGAATTTCCGCGCGATGCAATTCCTAAAATTTATGACGCTTTACTCGTTGACGGGAAAGATTTAACTTTAGAAGTGCAACAACAACTAGGTGACGGCGTGGTGCGCACAATTGCCATGGGTAGCACAGACGGTATGCGACGAGAATTAGCCGTTACCAATACCGGACAACCAATCACTATGCCTGTGGGTAAAAAAACCTTAGGACGCATTATGGATGTTTTAGGACGACCGATTGATGAAAAAGGTCCGATTGGTGAAGAAGTCCGTTCCCCTATTCATCGTAAAGCACCTTCTTTTGAAGACTTATCGGTTAACAACGACTTGTTAGAAACCGGTATTAAAGTGATTGACTTAATTTGCCCGTTTGCTAAAGGCGGTAAAATTGGTCTATTTGGTGGCGCAGGTGTAGGTAAAACCGTCAACATGATGGAACTTATTCGTAACATCGCCATTGAACACAGCGGTTACTCCGTATTTGCCGGTGTTGGTGAACGAACTCGTGAAGGAAATGACTTTTATCACGAAATGACCGACGGCGGTGTTTTAGACAAAGTCGGCTTAGTTTATGGACAAATGAACGAACCACCCGGAAATCGCTTACGTGTTGCCTTATCTGGCTTAACCATGGCGGAATATTTCCGTGATGAAGGGCGTGATGTATTACTATTTATTGACAACATTTACCGTTACACGTTGGCTGGGGTAGAAGTTTCTGCACTATTAGGACGGATGCCATCTGCCGTAGGTTATCAACCAACTCTAGCAGAAGAAATGGGTGCATTACAAGAACGTATTACCTCTACTAAAACCGGTTCTATTACCTCAATTCAAGCGGTTTACGTGCCTGCTGACGATTTAACCGACCCATCACCTGCCACCACTTTTGCTCACTTAGATGCAACCGTCGTATTATCCCGTCAAGTCGCAGAATTAGGGATTTACCCCGCAGTTGATCCACTGGATTCCACCTCACGCCAATTAGACCCTTTAATTGTCGGACAAGAACATTACGACACAGCACGTGCGGTTCAAGGAACTTTACAACGTTACAAAGAATTAAAAGACATCATCGCCATTTTGGGTATGGATGAACTCTCTGAAGAAGACAAATTAACCGTATCCAGAGCGCGTAAAATTCAACGTTTCCTATCACAACCCTTCTTTGTGGCTGAAGTATTCACCGGCTCACCTGGTAAATACGTACCATTAAAAGAATCCATTGCTGGTTTTAAAGCCATTGTCAATGGAGAATACGATCATCTGCCAGAACAAGCCTTTTATATGGTGGGTGGTATTGAAGAAGCCGTTGAAAAAGCTAGAAAACTCTAATTAACTACTTATAAAGCAGGTGGGTTCAGCCCACCTAAAACGGAAAGGAAATTGAAATGGCAATGACCATTCATGTCGATATCGTGAGTGCAGAAGCCGACATTTTTTCTGGATTAGCGGAAATTATATTTGCGCCGGCACAAAAAGGTGAAATAGGCATTCTACCACGTCATGCCCCCTTACTAACACCCTTAAAACATGGAGAAGTGCGTGTCAGGAAACAAGGTGGAGAAGAAGAATCTTTCTATGTATCAGGCGGTATGTTAGAAATACAACCTCATGTTGTTACAGTATTAGCCGACACAGCTCGACGTGCCAAAGACCTTGATGAAGCAGCGGCAATGGAAGCTAAACAAAGAGCTGAAAAATTATTAGCAGATAAACAAGTAGCGATTGATTATGCCAGAGCCCAAGCTGAACTGGCTGAAGCGATGGCACAATTACAAGCAATTAATCGATTAAGAAAGATTCGAAGTTAAATCGACGCGAATAAGAAACTTTATTTTATAAAATTATCCTCGTTCCAACGGTCACCGTTGGAATGCAGACAAGGACGCTCTGCGTCCCGTGTCGCTAGAGCGACACAACCTGCATTCCCACGCGGCGCATGGGAACGAGAAATTTATATATGAAAAAAGCTTTTCGGAGTTTTCAGTAAAGGTGGTGTTTTTTTTCAGAAACTGGTTTATCTGTTTTAGAAATAGCAAATAAATCATCTATCACAACAGAAGGCTCAGGACATCCCTTGATTAATTCCTTCACATTAATCTCATCAACCTTTTCTACACAAGCTATCCCACCTTTTTTAATTAATTCATTGTTTCCTGCAGTCGTATCGGTAGTTGGTTTTACCCATAAAGAAACCCAACCTTTTTTCAGGTTTTCTAATGCCCCCGTCCAAGTACCTCCTTTAGTACCAGAATGTACAACAACAGCAGTATCTGCTAAACAATAAATATATTTATTGCGCGACATAGCATTACCTATATTAAATCCTGCTTCTGGATAAAAAGGTGAAATTAAAACAACATTTCCCCGCATAATACCTTCTCGCCATTTAGCCGAAATTGCAGCTTGCAATAAACTATCTGCCATAACACCAACCACCTGACCACCTTCTTGAACTGCTGCTAACATAGCTGTTTCATCAATACCTTTCGCACCACCTGAAATAATTCCAATACCTGAAGAAACAGTATGTTTAGCCAATTCTTTTGCAAACAATAGGTCTTGTTCACCAACATGACGAGAACCAATAATGGCAATACCACCATTATTTAACAATGTCTGATTTCCACAGCCAAATAATACAGGCGGTGCTTCATTTTTTAATCTTTGTTTAAATCGTTGAGGATAAGTTGCATCTGAACGGGTTAATGTCCATAAACCAGCACGGCTCCATTTTTCATACGCTAACGCCAAGCTATGCCCACGTTGTAGTAATGATTCAATACGTTCTGAGGGTATTTTCTTATCATGCCACTTATTGATAATTTCATGAGCATTTTCATTGAGCAAGTCAGCAGGTGTATATTCATTATTTTTCAACCAAAGTGCAAAATGCCCCCATTCTAAGATGGTTAATGGTTTAACGTCATCTTTAGCAGGTTTAGAAAAATAGCTTGTCAGCAATAGAATAGCTTGTGCGGTGATAGATAAATTCATGTGTCTTTTACCGAAGTTGAAGCAAGTGCAATAGGATAAACCTGACCACTACCTGATTGCCGTAATAAAGCTGCAAGAACAGCTAATGTCCAACCCGAATCAACAATGTCGTCCACTAAGAAAACAGGTTTATTAGGTATTGAGGATGAAATAGCAAATACGCCATCAAGATTATGACATTGATGAAAACGATTTTGCTGGAGTTTTTGCGCTTGGTTTGACTTGACTTTTTGAATCGCCTCAATAAAGGGCAAATTGAGTTTTTTAGCAAGACGTTTAGCAAAATCAGGCACTAAATCAGGATGTTTTTGTGAAGGTACACAACATACCCACGTTGGAAATTCAACAAGTTGCCATCGTTGAGTAATCATTTCAGCCATCGCATCAACTAATTCGTCTCTAAAATAATTACGATGTTTATCATTCGCCACCATTGTTCCCCAACCTGCATCGCCCCAGCGACTTAAAACTCGACCTTCTTTAGCTTGTAATTCGGGTCTAAAATTACCGCTGAAGCCATATTTAATAAATGCGTTGGCTGCAACTTGTTTTTTAGGTTTAATCGGTATTTCAGCTTGTTTTAAGAAACTTGCAGCACGGTGTGCTATTGAAGAATTAATCTTGGTATCAAGAATAGCCTTGCTTTGCAGTTTATGCATCGACCACAAGGTTCTAAATTAGAATCATCTAAAGCATGACGCAAATAACTCATCAAGCAAGTCTTTGTATTTAGATAAGCTTGCATTTGTTGCCATTCTTGCTCACGTTGCTGGGTTAGATGATTAATTCTGTTTTGGTTCAAGTTAAATGCAACAGTTGTTCTATACCATTTGCTGTTTATTTTTATAACAGGGGCTGGATTTTCTATATTTAGAAATTTCAATATTTTCTCGATTTGCCCATAACGCAGATTTGTTTGGGCTTCTAACTGCTTCAAAAAACATATTTAAATGTATGTATTTGATAATTCGCTTTCTGT
>DYNN01000192.1 GCA_020721045.1 Thiomargarita sp.
AGAGAAGGAGAAAAATATTTATACTGATAACCGGTCTTCCATTGTCCTGCAATAAAATCTTTAATATCCATCAGTTAGCTCGTATGTGTTCCGAAAGTAACATATAGATTTTCTTATTTTACTTTTATGACGGAAAGTAACATAAGACTTCTACAGTTCAAAAACTACGAATTTCGCTCGCATCGCCCCAAATCACTTCATAATTACGATTTGAGAAACTATTTAAGCGACGATTGAATCAATAATAACTGTATCGTCAATCACTTCTAGGGGAATCTCAAACCAAAAGCTACTACCTTCATTTAAAACGCTATTTATGCCAATTTGACCACTCATATTTTCTACAAATATTTTAGCAACCGCTAATCCCATGCCCATTCCATCGTTTTCACGTGTGGCAGAACCGTCTGCTTGGGAAAATATTTCAAATAAGGTAGCTTGTTTTTTTACGGGAATTCCGATGCCAGTGTCTTTGACTTCAAAATGTAACCAATATTTATTTTCTTTATATTCAATTGGTTGTATGATAAGCGTCACATAACCTTGCTCGGAAAATTTGATGGCATTGTCAATAAATTTGCTCAATGTTTCAGTAATGCCGCGGCGATTGCCTTTAAATTTTCCCATTATTGTTGCAGCAATGTCTGTTGTTAATAGTAGTGATTTGGCTTGGGCTTTTGCAAGATAGTTGTCTAAAACTTCATTAACTAATTGATTTAATTTAAATTCACAGATTTCGTGCTTTAATTCTCCACTAAATTGTTGTGAAAAATTCAGCATGTCGGTTAATATCGTAAATAGTTGATGTGATGAGTTTTTTATCGATTGTGCACAATGCAATTGCTCATCATCTAACGGAGTGTCTTCGAGTAAAATATCCGTCATACCCATAATGATATTCATTGGGGTACGAAATTCATGACTGATATTGCGTAGAAATTGAGATTTTAATTCTGACAGGTGATGTTCTTTTTGATAAGAGAGTTGTAAACTTTCTAACAAAGTACGAATCTTTTCAGTCTTATGCGCAACTTCACCTTCTAAATTTTTACGTAAATGCGATAATTCTATATGAGTGCGAACGCGGGCTAATAGTTCTTGTTCTTGAAAAGGTTTGCTGATGTAATCTACTGCACCCGTTTGAAAAGCGCGAACTTTGTTTTTTGTGTCTTCTAAAGCGGACAAAAATAAGATAGGAATTTGAAGTAATTCAGGATGTTGTTTAATTTGTTGACAAGTTTCATAGCCATCCCAACCCGCCATGATCACATCTAATAAAATAATATCAGGCAAATACTGTTTTGCTAAGGTTAAACCACGCTCTCCATTATTTGCTAATAATACGTGAAATCCATGTTTTTGCAATACTTTTTTCAACATTGCTAGATTTACCATACTGTCATCTATTAGCAAAACTATCTTTTTACGCGACATCATTTCATTCTTTTTCGTGGTCAGTGAAATATTTTGGGTATGGGCGAATCAATTGAATCTTAAGCGATAAATACTCTTTTTTTATAATAGTCGTGGTATTAACACCCAATAAATTGTTTGATAGTTTAGCACAATCTTTGTCATTTTTATCGTTTGGAACGATGCTTATCGCACTAACCCTATATTTAGGTTTAATTTTTAATATGTTTACCCGTAACACCAAGTAGACTTGTTTTTCAATTAAAGTTATCATGATCACTTATTTGCGTATAAAATAGCTGACGTGTAGTTACTTTTTATTTGAACTTACGTCAATGCCAACTAGGCATCTTCATTTTACCTTCTGATTGTAGAACCTATTAAAAAGGAATCACTATGTTAGTCCGTCGATTAGTTAGTTCGCTTCTGGGTATTACTTTACTTTTATTTTCAACGTTATCGTATGCTCAAGACGAATTACCTCAATCCATGATATTGGGCTTTATGCCCTATCTAACCGCAAGTCAATTAACGGAAAAATACACGCCTTTAGCTGATTATTTGGGCGAAAAAGTCGGTATTCCTGTGTCACTTAAAATCGCTAAAAATTACGACGAACATTTGCAACAAGTTGGTGAAGATAAAATTGATATCGCTTTTATGGGTGGCAGTCCTTATATTAAAGTTGTTGAAAAATATGGTAAAAAACCGCTATTGGCGCGTTATGAAATTCGTGGTAAACCTACTTTTCATGGTTTCATTGTCGTGGCTAAATCCAGTCCTTTGAAAGATTTAAAAGAGTTAGTAGGTAAACGCATGGCATTTGGAGATAAAAATTCTACGCTGAGTACGCAAGTGCCTCAATATATGTTGGCACACGCCGGCGTGACTTTAGATAAATTAGCCAGTTATGATTTTTTGAATAGTCACGAAAATGTAGTATATGGCGTACTTTTTGGTGATTATGAAGCTGGGGCTTTGGCTGAAGAAGTCTTTATTGAGTATGAAGAGCTTAACTAGATTGCTTTACATATATTTAAATATATGTAATAATAGGTAATA
>DYNN01000024.1 GCA_020721045.1 Thiomargarita sp.
CATACGCGAAGAGTGACTTCTCGCGGCATTGCATTTGTTGATTCAACCGCGTTGAAGGTGCGCCAAAATCGGCGGATGGGCGACATGGACAGAATTCTTCTGAGAAAACGCACACTTATCGAAACGGTCAACGACCAACTTAAAAACATCTCTCAACTTGAGCATTCGCGTCATCGTAGTGTGGTTGGTTTTATGGTCAACGTATTGTGTGCGCTTATCGCCTATTCTTGGCAACCCAAAAAGCCCTCTTTGAACATCAGAACTTCCAACGGACAATCTCTCTTTGTTGTCACCAACAACGGTGATTATTCTATAATAATCTGACTCTTATTGGAATATTTACGTCGAACTCACGTTAGTGTAATTAAAAATAACCAAAATTCATAATAAGTGACAAAGATTATTTTTGCATCGTTGACATTCAAGTAACAGTCTATAGAATACAGTATTTTATCATCTGTTAATACCAAGAAAAATGATGAAATTCTGCTTTGTCTTTGTTTGCCAAGCGGGCGAACTAGAAATTAAATCTTTGTTGTTAGCCGCTTCATTACGGCAATATGTCCAAGGAGATTATGAATTAGTCGCCGCATTGCCACAACCAGTTGCACGTTGGGGCACATTATCAACAACGACTACCGCTTTACTGCAACAACTTGATATTCGTACTGTTCCAATTACCAATAATATTGATGAAAACTATCCTATTGCTAATAAGATCGCTTGTTTGGGAATTGCCACGCCAGCAGAAAAAATTATTTTTTTAGACAGCGATATTCTTTGTTTACAACCTATTATACTCAATAATTACTTTTCTGCTGATTTTAACGCAAAACCAGCTGATTTAGCCACTTTTGGCAAAAATCCGCAATTGTGGCAAAAAGTTTATCAATTGTTTCAATTACCGCTTCCGGCTTGGCAGACACTTTCAACAGTTTCACGTGAGTTAATGTTGCCTTATTTTAATGCGGGTGTGATTGCGATCAAAAATAATCCAAAGTTTGCCAATACTTGGGAAGAATGTTGTCGAATTATTGATGCTGATACCAGTATTTCGCATAAACGCCCTTGGTTAGATCAAATTGCGTTGCCCGTTGTAATAACACGTTTAAATTTAACCCATTATTGCTTAGATGAACGATTTAATTATCCCGCTCATCTAAAACCTTTATCAAAAAACACCTTCTTTTGTCATTATCATTATCCGGTTGTCATTAGGCGAGAGCCTGTTTTAAATAAATTGGTGAATCAATTGGTTGACCGTTATCCAGCTTTAAAAACATTGTTAGAAACTGATGCGCAATGGGCAACTTTGTTGCGACCGCCGGTATTGCAAAAATTGCCCAGAAAATGGTTTATTCGCCCATTGATTAGTGCTAAAAAACCAATGTCTGATGCGCCGGGTGCGATTATTACAGGGATGCCACGTAGCGGTACGAGTTATTTATGTCGGTTATTGCATAGTTTACAAAATTGTGTAGTGATTAATGAACCTACTGCGATTTTTAAACCTTTGGAAAATGATGCTATACCGTGGCAATTGGCAATTTTTTATCAAGATTTGCGTCGTCATATTTTAGAAGGTTATCCTATAGAAAATAAAATTAAGGATGGACAACTAATTGAAGATACAGCAATTATTGATGAAAGAAATTTATATTATCCTCAAGTAAGTCATCGTCATTTTATGTTATGCACTAAAAATACCTTGGCTTATATGGCAAGGATTCCGCAGTTGAGGCAGGTATTACCGCATATGCCGATTATTGCTTGTTTTCGTAATCCTTTTGATACGATTGCTTCATGGAAATCGACTTTTTCTCATTTACAACAAGCCGATGTAGCGCATTTTCCAATTGGGCATGTTGCTGATCCATTTTTAACTTCTTGGCAACGTCAAAGATTACAACAAATTGCAATGACGCCTAAGTTGGCATTAAAACGCGCATTGTTATGGGCTTATTTGGCAGAAATCTTGCTTATTTATCAAAATGATATTATTCTGCTACCTTATGAAACTTTAGTGACACAACCTACTCAAATATTAAGAGAAATTTTAAATAAAGTTCCCAATATTCCCACCCTATATCCTACGGAAAAAATAACTGCTTCAGTTGTACGTCAAAAACGCAATTTATTGACCACAGAAGATATTGAAGCAATTCATGATGTGTGCGGGCAGTTGATGATTGAGTTGGAAAGTGCAACTAATCATAGGTAGATCGGCAGTCTGTTACCAATTTTAATTCTAACTTTACCATTATTTGGAATCATGTATTTATGACAATTTCTTCAGAACAAGCCACACATTGGCATCTTGCATTGCCGTCGATGAAAGAGATCACGGAGCCAATATTGCCAGTTGTTATCAACGATATTACTTTTGGTATCCCATTGAATCAGGTGCAATATGTGGATCATGTCGGTGATTTAACGCCGTTTCCATTAACTTCATCGCCTATTGAAGGTTTAGTACGATTTAATAATTTGCCATTAATCCAACTCAGTGTTGCACAAGCCTTGGGGTTTGAAAGTAAAAATGAGGGGAAATTGGTCATTGTTAGATTGCCACAAGGTTATTTAGCATTGAGAGTTGATGAAGTTCTTGGATTTGTGCATTCACAAGGAAAAGCTGATGAAATGGAGCCAACTCAACAAATACCTTTGCTTAAATTAACAGAAATATTTCCTTGGATTAAAGATAATCATTATGCGCTTTTAATGGATTTTTCTCCTGAAATTAGCAAAAAAATCAAACAAAATAAGGAACTTAACAATTATATTTTACTTGTTTCTTCAGGAGATTATACAATTGGTTTGTTAGCTGATAGTGTTGATCGCATTGAAGGAATTGATGAATCGTTGCCATTAAGGAAGTTTGATACTGATGCCGATTTGTTGGTTCGGATTGAAGATGTTTTATTACCGGCACGTTCTTTAAGTACTTTATTGAGCGTGAAAAGTAAGGAAGAACGTCAGGCAATTTTAATCCGTGGTATGGATAAGGCTTCGGTATTGGCGGTTGAACGGGTATCGCGTTTAGAAAAAATCGAGCATTTTCATTTGACTATTTCTCCTGTTGGTCATAAAAGTTTGTGGCATTTAACTGAGGATAAAAAATCAATTGAAGTCGTGAATGCGAGAGAGTTTTTTTGTAAACCACAGGAATACAATAAGTTATCAATCGTTAATCCTCAGTCTCGTTGGGATAATTTGCCACAATTGGCTGCTAAGTTGAGTACTGAAGGGGTGCGTGTACGGTGTGGTGATGTGATTTGTGTTTTACCCTTGACAATCGTCGATCGTATTTTAGGTGATTTAGAAAAGGAAGATTTGGCATTAGTAGATTCTAATGAGATGGAAGAAACAGACTTAAATGTAGATTCTGTCATGCAAAAATGTGCGACTGATAAAATTCCAGTGATTGATTGTGTTACGTTATTTGGTCAAAAACATTGTTCTAATGCTGTTGATAGTTATGTGTTGCTTTCTTTGCCATGTGGTTATGTGCTGATTGCTGTACATCAAGCAGAATTACAGCCTACTTTGCCTGATAATCAGTGGTTTCCACTCGCTTTTATGCCGCCTATCGCTACATTTTTGTTTGATATGGCAACTTTTAGTGACACCGAGAATCGGTGGATATTTCGAGTAAAATCTCAACTTAATTTCTCTACTTTTCCTTGGAATATTAAACGGTTATTTGTGTCATCTTTATTAAAATGGGTCTATTTTTCCGAAAATAAGTCCATTAATCTTGAACAAAATTAACAAAGGATTTTTATGAATTCAGCCGCTCTTATTAAAACGCGTCTTGTTTTTCTCGTTATTGTGTTATTTTTCATCATAACCAGTCTATTTGCGTTTAATCGTATGGATGCGTTAAATCAAAAATCGACGGAGATGGAGGTCAATTGGTTACCCAGCATTGTTAAAATTAATGCAGTTGCTACCACAATGGGTAACTACAGAATTGCCGAACTACTTCATGTATTTTCACTTGTTCCGCAGGAAATGGAGCAACAAGAGAGAGAAATGGATCGTCTGATTCAAGAATTAGCAACGCTGAAGAAAGAATATGAGTTGCTCATTACTTCGGAGAATGAGCGTGCTATCTATCAGAATTTTTTGATCAAGACTGATGAATACTTAGAATCTAGTAAAGAAACACTTGACTATTCTCGAAAAAGTGAAAACGATCAAGCGGTGTCACAGTTGAAGAAAAGCAATATTTTGTTTAATGCTTTTAGAATCGAATTAGCTAAATTAGTTGAATTAAATCAAGTCGGTGGTGAAGAAGCGAGTCGTGGAGGGAATGAAATTTTTGCAGAAGCACAAACTGTTATAATTATTGTCAATATTGTGGTCATAATTGCTATTTTCATCATTATGTTCTTAGTAGAAGGATGGGCTTCTCGTACTGAAACCAGTGTTGTTATTGAAAATGATGCAAAATATGCACAAGCCAGTTTCATTAATCGATTAAGTATCAGGGCGAAATTGCGTGCTGCTTTTTTAGGATTGGCTACTTTATTTATGTTATTTACTTGGTTGTCTCTCAATCGTATGAATTTGGTTAATCAACAATCGACAGAGATAGAAGTCTCTTGGCTACCCGCAGTTGTCTCAATTAATGCAGTAAATACAGCAACTAGCGATTTAAATACCGCTTTATTTAAGACGATTTCATCAAAAGATGAGAATGAAAAGATGCAGCAAGAAAAATCAATGCAGGCAATACAAACCATGATTGCTGAACAGTTGCGCACATATGAACCAACGATTGAGACTGATGAAGAACGCAATATTCATCGTGAATTTAACAGAAAATATAGTGAATATTTAGCGGCTATTAACGAAGCATTGGAACTTTCTCGAAAGACGAACAAATTTAATGATAAACCTTTGGAAGTGACAACTGACACTCAAGCAAATGAGGATAACAAACCCATAGAAACAACTGTGGTTGAATCTGTTGAACTTTCACCCGCACAACAAGACGACATACTGAGTGCACAGTTACAGCGAGTCGATATACTGTTTGATGATATGTCTATCGATTTATTGAAATTAGTTGCATTTAATAATAAGGGTGCTAAAGATTCGAGCCATGAAGGTAATCGACTTTATGAATTGAGTCTCACAGTTTTAATGGGTGCTAGCACTTGTGTTTTAATTTTAGCAATATTTTTAATGGTATTATTTGAAAAAACAGTTTCACGTCCATTGACGCGTTTGGCAACAATTGTAAAGGAAGTTGCTGAGGGTAAAGTCGTTATTACCGAAGAATACGCTGATCGATATGATGAAGTGGGTTATATTGCTAAAGCGGTGAGAGGTATTACTCAAACTTTAGATACCTTGCTTAAAGATTCTGCTGAATTAATTAATGCCGCACAAATGGGTGTTTTATCTACACGGATTGATGCTGCGCGTCATCCTGGGGAATTTGGTGTCATTATTTCTGGTATGAATCAATTACTTGCCATCTTGAGCAAACCCTTAGTAGAAGTGGCAGAAGTGATGCAACAATTAGCATTAGGTAATCTCAATAAACGGGTTGAAGGAACTTATGAAGGTGATTTACGTACTTTAAAAGCCAATGTTAATCGTAGTTTAGATTCGTTGGTTGTTCTATTGACAGAATTGGGTGACATCACGAAAAATATGGCAGTAGGTGATTTAACTCATGTAATTGAAGGTAATTATCAAGGCGATTTTTCTGCTTTAAAATTAAATACAAATCAATCGCTTAAACAAATGAAAGAGATACTTTCTATTGTTGTGGCTAATACCGAACACATTGCTTTAGCATCGACTCAAACGGTGTCAGCCGCCGAACATGTTTCTGAACAATCTGCCAAACAATTATCCGCCTTAGACGAAGTCGCTGCAGCAGTGGTAGAAACGTCAGCCGCTATTGGACAAATTGCGGATAATACAAAGAGAAGTGGTGAATTAGCTGTGTCAACTGCAGAGTTGGCAGCAAACGGTCGTACTCAACTCATTAAACTCACTGAAATTATTGAGAAAATTTCAGAAGAATACAAACGAATTGAACAAATTACCACTAAAATCAATCGTATTGCTGATAAAACTCATTTACTTTCATTAAATGCCGGTTTAGAAGCAGTGCGTGCAGGTGAACATGGTTTAGGATTTGGCTTTGTGGCACAACAAATTGGTAAATTAGCAGAAGAAGCTTCACTTTCAGCGCGTGATATTGGAACGCTTATCGCTAATTCATCGCAAAGTGTTTCCTTAAGCGTCAATACTGCTCAACAAACGCGCATGGCAGTGGAAAATATTGCCAAAGCTGCACAAGAAAGTGGTAGTGCTGTTGAATCTATTTCTGCTGCAATTACTCAACAATCGTCTGCAACTGATTGGATTTCTGAACAAGTGAGTAAAATCCAAGGTGGCGGGCAAGAAAATGCGGCAGCCGCCGAAGAAATTGGTGCAACCATGTCAAAATTGTCAGAAACTATTCAAGAAACACATACGCAGGTACAACGCTTTAAATTGGCATAAATGGAAACACCGAATCAACCGAAGAGGGTTTTAAGGGGGATTATCATTCCCCTTCTTTTAAGCACCCTATTTGGGGGTTTAATCTATTACGGCGGAGATGCTTACCAAGCCATTGGTTTAGCGGGTATTGGAACTGCCCGTATGGTATTAGGTTATTTACTGGGTATCGGTACCTTTTTAACATTAGCTGTGTTGTTGCAACGCTTAGTACAATATGTTTTTTTAGATTGGATTATTGCATCAGCCATTGGTTCGCAACCGCCACGTTTACTCAGTCAATTATCCGCTTTTTTTGTTTACCTGTTAGCATTTACCGCCATTGTCGGTGTTGTATTTAAACAAGATTTAACCGTCGTATTGGCGGCATCGGGGGCAATGGGTATCGTGGTCGGTCTTGCATTGCAAAGCTTGATTTTAGATATTTTCGCCGGATTAGCACTGAATCTTGATCGCATTATTAAATTGGGTGATAACGTACAGTTGCATAAAATTGGCGATCAAACGATTGAGGGTAAAGTGGTAGAAATTAGTTGGCGTACGATGCAAATCGTTGATGTTTATCAAAATACGGTTGTAATACCTAATCGTTCAGTTTCATCAGCGACGATTACTAATTTTTCATCTCCTAAGCCACTATTAGGAACAATTATTCCTGTCATATTAGATAGCAAAGTGCCCGTTGATCGGGCGATGCGTATTTTAAAAGCAGCAACGATTGAGGCATTAGCAATTATTTCCCCTTTATCTGAGGTGCTTGAACCGACTATTTTGGTTTCTGAGATTCTCCATACGCCACGTGCGGTAAAGTACGGTATTTATATTTTTGTACCTTTTGAAAAACGCGCACGTAGTCGAAATTTAATTCAACAACAAGTACTTAAACATTTAAGTTTTGCTGGAATTAGAGCCGCACAACAAGAATTACCGAATACGGAACATTTGGTAACATTGATTGCATTAACAGACCTATTTAGCGGTATGGACGAAATCAGTGTTCATTGGATGGCTAAACACGCCCACTTAAAGAAAGTTGATGCTAATAAATCAATCACGCAACGTGGTGAAATTGCAGAGGTGATTTTTTTAGTGATTGAGGGCTTATTAACTGCAGAAAACCGGCATCGTATTGGTGCAAAACCGTCTTCACCAACAATTTTAGGTCCAGGCAGTTTGATTGGTGGTACAGCGATGTTGATGAACGATGTTTATGAGGCAACCGTATTGAGTAAAACGGCTTGTTTGTTGTTTGAAATTGATTTTCATTTGCTTGAAAGCGTATTAATGCAGTATCCTAAAGTGGTTGATATTATCGTGCACAACATTTCACAACTCATTATGGCAAAAGATGCTATGAGCAATCAGCAATGGCAAATGCAGGAAGAAGATATGATAGCTGAAGTGCTTAGAAATTTGAAACGCCGTTTTGGTCATATAAAATCGATTTGACTGTATTTTGAGTGACAACTAGGACAATATCAGTTTACTTGACAAGATCATAAAATCACAAAGGACTAAACAAATAGTTATGCCACAAGATGTCAATCATTTGATTTGGATAGATTTAGAAATGACGGGTTTGAACCCTGATGTTGATGTCATTATAGAAATTGCTACAGTAATTACTAATGCCAATTTAGAAGTAATTGCTGAAGGACCCGTATTAGCAATTCATCAAACCGATGAAATATTAGCAACAATGGATGAATGGAATACTCATCAACATGGTAGCTCAGGTTTAACAGAGCGAGTTCGACAAAGCACAATCACTATGGCTGTTGCCGAAAATTTAACCCTAGATTTTTTACGACAGCATGTGCCTGAAAATACTTCTCCTATGTGTGGTAATAGTATTTGTCAAGATCGACGATTTTTGTGGCATTATATGAATGAATTAGAAAAATATTTTCATTATCGTCACATTGATGTAAGTTCATTGAAAGAACTGAGCAAACATTGGGCACCCAAAGTGGCGGAAGGATTTAAAAAAGAGTCGAATCATCGTGCCTTAGATGATATTTATGATTCTATTAATGAACTTAAATATTATCGTACGCATTTTTTGCAAACAACATTGTAACTTAGTGATTAAATTTTTCTATGCGTCGTCCTTATTGGATTCCTAAACACGCAAGTCCTTATGATTTTCCACCACTGGAACATGCTCTTACTTATCCCGATGGTTTGTTAGCCGTGGGAGGCGATTTGAGTTCTAGTCGTATTATGGTTGCCTATCGTCGCGGTATTTTTCCTTGGTACGATGAACGACAACCGATTTTATGGTGGTCTCCAAGTCGGCGTATGGTATTGTTTCCTGAGCAATTAAAAGTGTCTCGTAGTTTGCGTAAAACGATTCGTCATCATACATTTATTGTCACGATTGATCGCGCTTTTCAGCAGGTGATATCAAACTGTGCTATAACACCACGTCACGGTCAAAATGGTACTTGGATTACTCAAGAAATATTAGCCAGTTACCAACAATTGCATAGTTATGATTTTGCACATTCAATTGAGACATGGCAAGATAATCAACTGGTTGGTGGATTATATGGAGTTGCTTTAGGCAAGGTGTTTTATGGTGAATCAATGTTTAGCCACGTAACAGATGCTTCTAAAGTTGCTTTTGTGTATTTAGTCCGCCAATTACAAAAATGGGGTTTTGAACTGATTGATTGTCAGGTATATACTGATCATCTAGCCAGTTTAGGTGCTATTGAAATTCCACGTACCCAATTTTGCCAACTCTTGGATCATTTGTGTGATATACGAGTGGACAAGAGAGAATGGCATTTTGATCTCACGGAAACTGAATTATTATGAATAGACGCACGCAATTTTATTTGTATGCCACGCCACCACATAATTGTAGTTACTTAGCCCAGAGGAAAGCAACGACGGCGTTTATTGACCCGCATTTTCCTAAAGATATGGAACTGTACGAAAATTTATCACAACACGGTTTTAGGCGCAGCGGCGAACATTTATATCGCCCAGATTGTCATGACTGTCATGCGTGTATTCCAGTTCGCATACCTATTGCTGATTTTCGACCACGACGGGTGCAAAAGCGTATTTGGAAAAGAAATCAAGATTTGGTTATTGTGCCACAAACCGCTGTTTTTAAACAAGAACAATTTGATTTGTATTGCGATTATATTGCATTGCGTCATCAGGGTGGCGGCATGGATAATCCAACACCAGAGAGCTATATTCAATTCTTATCTAGCCAATGGTCTGAAACAGTATTCTATGAATTTTTACTAGAAAAACAGTTAATTGCTGTTGCAGTGGTGGATAAATTTGAACACGCTTTATCAGCAGTTTACACATTTTTCTCACCAGAATATGAACAACGCAGCTTGGGTGTTTATGCTATTTTATGGCAAATTGAATTAGCTAAACAATTGAATTTAAAATGGTTATATTTGGGTTATTGGATTGAAGAGTGTCAAAAAATGTCTTATAAAACTGATTATCAACCACTTGAATATTATCAATATGGTGTTTGGCAAACATTGTAAAAATTAAAACTTTTGTATAAATTTCCAAAAAATTGTAACATACTGCATATTATGAGAAGTTTAGTGTTGTCCGTATCAACAAACTTATTTATGGAGAATTCAGAATGAACCTTAAAGTAACGAGTACAATTATCATCACCACATTACTCTTATCAGCGTGTGTCACCAAAGAACAAGCGGGTGGTGCCGGTGGTGCCGTGTTAGGAGGTGCAGCTGGTGCTGCGGCTTGTAGAAATATGGGTAGAGGAGATGGTAATACCGCAATGACTGCATTATGCGCAGTAGCGGGTGCAGCAGCAGGTTATTTCATCGGCGGCTCAATCGGTTCCTCTTTGGATAACGCAGATCAAGCAAAGGCTTTAAGTGCTTTAGATACTGCACCAGATAATCAACCAGTTAGCTGGCAAAATCCTAATAATGGTAATCAATTTACTGTCACCCCAACGTCCACTTATCAAACAGCAAGCAATGCTAATTGTCGCGAATATACGACAGAAGCCATCATTAACGGTAAACGTGAAACCATCTATGGTAAAGCCTGCCGCCAACCTGATGGCACGTGGAAAGATCTCACGAATTAAATTACCTCGCTAATACGTACCATGTCATTTACACCCATATGAAATGACATGGTTAGTTTGTCACTTTATCGCTTTGAAAATTTTGATCCGCATTTAAAGCGGTTACCCAATTAATTATTTTAATAGTCACTAAATTTTGTTTAATCATTTAGGTTAATATACTTACTTTTCTACCAACGCGTGTTAAATTCCAAATTAATATGTGTTATTTTCTGAAAATCTAATAAAATCATGCAGGCAGAACAGTTACCTCAAGATCAACTGCTTTCCAAATTACAAAGCTTTTGCCAAAAACTTGACAATTTAACTTCAGAAAAAATGAATTTAGAGTATGCGCTGAATCTTCGTGAAAATTCGCTTTCCACTATTGAAATAGAAATACGCGATAGATTAATAACATTGACGCAAAAATTAACAGAGTTGCAACAAGAACGGGCGCAATTAGATTACATTTTAAAAGCGATTTCTTTATATACAGATGATTCTGAAAAGAAAATGTTGATTGCACACGCTAAATTGGAACAAGAAGTTTTTAAGCGAACTCAAGAACTGGCTGAAAAAAATACTTTATTACAAACAGAAATTAGAGAGCGTCAACGAATTGAAAATGACTTGCGATTAGCCGCAACCGTTTTTCAAGCGAGTAACGAAGGCATTTTTATTACCGATGCCCAATATAAAATCATTAAAATCAATCCCTCCTATACTAATTTAACCGGTTATACCGAACAAGAAAGTTTAGGGAAAACTTTAGATATACTCCGATCAAAACGACATCATGATGATTTTTATAGAAAAATGTGGCAAGCATTAACGATTGTCGGTTATTGGAGTGGTGAAATATGGCATCAGCGCAAAAACAGCGAAGATTTTCCCAGTTGGCTCAGCATGAATGCAGTGAAAAACGATCAAAATGACGTAATTTACTACATTGGTATTTTTACAGACAATACCTACCAAAAACTCTCTGAAGAACGTGCTTATTATCTGGCAAATTTTGATGCCTTGACCGATTTATCCAATCGAATTTTATTTCAAGATCGCTTACAACAAGTACTTAAATGGGCGCAACGCGATCAACATTGGGTCGCCTTACTACTGATTGATTTAGACCATTTTAAAGCAATTAATGAAGCTTTTGGACATACATCAGGTGACCAACTTGTGCGCATGACAGCGAAACGTTTAGTCAGTTGTTTACACGATGAAAAAGATGCGATTGCCCGTTTGGGCGGTGATGAGTTTGTCATTTTACTAAGCGATTTACAACCTAATCAGCAAGCATTACAAGTCATTTCCGATTTAGCTGATAAAATTTTGACCAATTTACAACAACTTTTTATTTTAGACGGACATGAAGAACAAGAAATTTTTATTACCGCGAGTATTGGCATTACGATATTTCCCCAAGACGGTCAAACTGTTGCCGCACTGTTAAAAAATGCGGATTCTGCACTTTATGAAGCCAAAGAGTTAGGGCGCAATAATTATCAATTTTTTACTAATACAATGAACGTAGTTGCACATAGACGATTGACTTTACAAAATTGTTTACGACGTGCATTGGAACGAGACGAATTACTTCTTTATTATCAACCACAAATTGACGTATATACCCAAGAAGTCGTTGGTGCAGAAGTATTATTGCGTTGGGATCACCCTAAATACGGAATGATAGCACCTTCTGAATTTATTCCGATTGCAGAAGACAGCGGCTTAATTATTCCAATTAGTGAATGGATATTAGCCAAGGTATGCGAACAACGTCAAGCTTTTCAACAACAAGGATTAAAATCAATTCGTATTGCTGTGAATTTATCCGCACGTCAATTTCATTATGATGGTTTAATTCCAAATATTATCAGTACATTAAAAAAATACGACCTGTCAGCTGATTGGTTAGAATTAGAAATTACTGAAACTATTGCCATGAGCGGCGCTGACAAAACAATTAACATGTTAAAAGCATTGAAAAATCTTGGTATTTTATTAGCAATAGATGATTTTGGTACTGGTTATTCATCACTGAATTATTTAAAATATTTTACTGTAGATACTTTAAAAATAGACTCATCTTTTATCAAAGATATTACCACTACTAACGGGGCAGCTTTAGTCGTTGCTATTATTAACATGGCACACAGCTTACAAATGACCATTGTAGCTGAAGGTGTTGAAACAGAAGAACAACTTATCTTTTTGCATGAACATCGCTGCGACATAGTACAAGGTTATTTCTTCTATCGTCCCTTATTACCCAATGTGTTGGCAAATTTACTATAAAAAATATGTTACATAGATTTAAACAAATTTACTTATTTTTCTCGTTCCCATGCACCGCGTGGGAAAGCTGGTTTTCTTCAATCGTCCCTTCACCCAATGTGTTGGCAAATTTACTATAAAAATAATATGTTACATAGATTTAAACAAATTTTCTCGTTCCCATGCGCCGCGTGGGAATGCAGGTTTTCTTCAATCGTCCCTTCACCCAATGTGTTGGCAAATTTACTATAAAAATAATATGTTACATAGATTTAAACAAATTTTCTCGTTCCCATGCGCCGCGTGGGAATGCAGGTTTTCTTCAATCGTCCCTTCACCCAATGTGTTGGCAAATTTACTATAAAAATAATATGTTACATAGATTTAAACAAATTTATCTATTCCGCTTCATCCTATTCTTATTGCATCGATTTTCAGAAGATCGCTGTTTTCAACATGCTGCCGCACTGGCTTATACCACTTTATTATCACTGGTACCGCTATTAGCTGTTGTTTTTGCAGTCGCCACCGCTTTTCCTATTTTTGAACATTTTAATGAGCAATTTCAAGAAATTATATTTGAAAATTTCGTACCAACTTCTAGTATTGTCGTTCAAAATTACATCCAAGACTTCGTAAAAAAAACCTCCCAACTGACTGCCGCTGGAATTTGGGGGTTAATTATCGTATCACTCATGTTAATCGCAACCATAGACCGCGCTTTAAACACCATTTGGCGCACCCCGAAAACACGTGGACTATTAATGTCATTCTTAGTTTACTGGTCACTACTTACATTGGGTCCATTATTCATTGGTGCCAGTCTTGCCGCCACTTCCTACTTGGTTTCCTTACCCCTAATTTCCTACGCAACTTCTAGCA
This sequence comes from Thiomargarita sp., assembly GCA_020721045.1. GTDB lineage: Bacteria > Pseudomonadota > Gammaproteobacteria > Beggiatoales > Beggiatoaceae > DYNN01. The sequence goes on from DYNN01000024.1 coordinate 13,778, forward strand.
CCAGTTTATTGTTAATCATGCCTTTTTTGTTATCAGTATTTGCCTTTTCCTTACTGTACATCATTGCACCTAATCATACAGTGATTATCAAACATGGAATTGCGGGCGGATTATTTGCAGCATTACTCTTTGAAATTGCTAAGAAAGGCTTTGCATTATACGTAAAACATTTTCCGACTTATGAAACCATTTACGGCACGCTGGCAATAATTCCATTTTTTTTAGTATGGATTTATATTTCATGGGTCATTGCTTTATTAGGTGCAGAATTAACGCATGGTTTAGGCGCATTTCGAGATGATGGTAATTTAAATGCTTTGCCACCAGAAGACGAATTTTACTTTTCTTTCAGAATATTAGGACATTTGTGGCAAGCTCAACAAACAGGTTCAATCACATCGACAGAACAATTATTACGATTAGAATCCACCATGCGATTAGAAGGCTTAGAGCAAATACTTTATCAATTAGAAAAAGTCAAATTTATTCATACGACTGAAGCAGGTAATTGGGCATTATCGCGTGATTTGTCTCATTTAACTTTGCTAGAATTATACCAAGCACAACCTTTTGTATTACCAAAAATACAACAATTGCGATTAGAAAATTTATGGGATAGGGCATTGGCTGATATTTTAAAATCACTTTATCAAAATATTGACGCAGTAATGCCAATTCCTTTGGCAAAATTATATCAATCGGATAATTAATGAAATTATTTGAAACTATCAAAATAGTTAATGGAAAAACACCATTTCTCGCTTTTCATCAAGCCCGTTTTGATAAAACAAGACAATTATTATTTCATAACCAAAAATCAATCGATTTACAAAAAACTATTCAACCACCTGATCAAATTGGTATTTATCGATGTCGCATTGTTTACTCTACTGAAATTGAACAAATTGAGTATTTACCTTATCAAGAACGTTTATTTAAATATTTTAAAGTAGTTAAAGATGATTATATTCAATATGAATTTAAATACGTACAAAGAGAACAAATAAATAGATTAGTGCAATTAAAGCAAAGTGCTGATGATGTTGTTGTTATCAAACAAGGTTGGGTGACGGATACAAGTATTGCGAATATTGCTTTTTTTGATGATAATCAGTGGATTACGTCAAACACGCCTTTGTTGGCAGGCACAACACGACAACGCTTATTAGAACGGGGTGCAATAGTTGAGAAAGAGATTAAAGTAACTGATTTACCAAGGTTTTCAAAAATGGCATTAATGAATGCGTTACTTGGATTTTATGTTGTGGGGACGTTTGAATGGTCACCACCGTTCCTAAAAATCCATGAAATTCTCTAACTTCATGCACTTGTGAATTTGACTTCAACTGATTGGAAATTCTACGATAAAGGTCGCGCCTTGCTCCAATTCGCTTTCACACCATACTTGTCCATTCATCGCATCAACGAGCTTTTTCACAATGAACAAACCCAAACCAGTTGAATGTTCGCCGGCGGTGGGTTTAGTGGTTAATCGGGTAAATTTTCCGAATAATTTTTGTTGATCTAATTTGCTTAAACCCGGTCCTTCATCTTGAATTTCACAACGAATACTGTGTGCTTTTTTATCAATACGGATGTAAATTTGCTTGTTTTGTGGCGAATATTTCACTGCATTAGAGATTAAATTGTCTAAAATTTGATGTACAGTATTTTCATCAACAACAGCAATAAAAGTTTCTTGTGTTTCAAATAGTTCTTGTGCTTGAAGAATAATTTGCTTTGCTTGCGCTTTCTTATGATAATCGGTCACTAGTTTGCATAAAATGGGTAAAATATCAATACTTTTCAATGAAATATTAACTTTTCCAGATTCAATAATGTTGACATCTAACAAATTAGTAATGAGTTGAAACATGCGTTCAGCACTGTCTTGAATAATACCGGAAAATTCTAACAATTCGGCTTTGCTTAGTTCATCAAATGATTCTTGAATTTCTTCGGCTAATCCTAAGATAGCAGATAATGGATTTTTTAAATCGTGAGCGGCAATGGCTAAAAATTCATTCTTGTCTTGATTTAATTTAACCAAGGTTTCATTTTGCCGTTTTAACTGTGCTTCAGTTTGTTTGCGCTCTGTAATATCTCTTGCAATGCCAATGGCTGCCCAATGTTCTCTTAGTTTGGCAGAAGAGAGGGAAATTTCGACGGGAAATTCAAGCCCGCTTTTATGAATAGTTGAAACTTCAAGTGTTTTGCCAATCGCTCCGCCACACCCTGTTTTCACAAAATTAATAAAACCTTGTGCATAAGAACTTTGATATTGTTGTGGTATAATGAGTCGGTGTAAATGCTGTCCAACCGCTTCCTCTTTTGAATAACCAAAAATTCTTTCTGCTGCGTTATTCCAATAAGAAATATTGCCCTGATCGTCCATCATAATAATGGCATCTTGTGCCGCTGACCCAATCGCTCTAAAAATTTCTTCACTTTCACGCAATGCAATTTCTGCTTGTTGACGTTTTGTAATATCTTGTCCCGAAGATACCAAACCAATCACTTGATCGTTTTCATCTTTTAACAGCGTATTGTGCCATTCGCAGGTAATTATTTTGCCCGATTTAGTTACATTCTCATTAATATTTTGTGATTGATATTTGCCTGCTAACATCGCTTGCCAAATGGTTGCAATATGTGGGTGATATTCTTTAGGTACAATAAGTTCACAAATGCTAGCATTCAGTGCTTCTTCTTCCGAGTAACCAAAAATTTTTTCAGCTGCCGGATTCCAGCGTAACGCTTTTTCAAACGGTTTATGCAAAATATCCCACTCGATATAAGCCAAAGGTGTTTGTTGTAAATGTAACAGTAATTTTCTTTCAGATTCAACTAATTCTCTTTGAACATGAGTAAGATTGTCTAACATTTGATTCGTGGCTATTGCCAATTTTTTGAATTCTAAAAAATATAATTGCTCAGTTTCTATGGCGAGTGAATGATCAATCGCTTTTTGGAATGAGTGCAGAAAACTATCAAAACTATCTTTAATGCGGTTTGTAATGTTTTTTGCCAAAACGGCGACTAATAAAATTAGGAAAAATAGTATGATAACTGTTTTAAAAACATCTCTTTCCATTCTTGTCAGCAATAATTGTTTCTTTTGATCAATAATTTTATCAATTTCATCTATATGAAAACCAGCGCCCATAATAATATTGGTATTGGGAATTTTCTTGATAAATGAAAGTCTTGGAGAACTTCTTTCACCACTTTGTTTCAACCAATCGTATTGAATGAAATCACCTTCTGGTTTTTGATTGACGATGTTAGCGGCAGATTGCATGAATTTATTACCTTGACTGTCTGTCATATCCCACATAGATGATCCAACTAATCTAGCTTGTGCGTGCATTAACATAATACCATTGCTTGTAAATGCAAATAAATAACGTTGATTGTCTTTACCAAAACGCCGTTCAGATAATACGGTAAAAATTTCTTGTTGCACGTCACGTTCAATATCATCCAAATATTCCCCCGTACCAATCACCCATTGATAAGGCTCAAAACGTTTTACAAAGGCATATTTTGGATATTCACTGGTGGTATCTCCTACTTTATTCCGATAATAAAATGTAAAACCTTCATTTTGTTTTTCAACCAGTTGTAACATATCGCGTATTACCCAACCGCCTTTTACATCACGCCAATTGATTACATTTTTGCCTTCCAACAGAGGATCAAGCGGGTTAAGCAACATATTGCCTTGTATATCAAATATAAAGAAATAAGATCGCTGTTCAAAAAATCGTATGGGGCGTAACGCATCTAAAATCATTGTCTTAATCGTCGCATCAGATACATTTTTTTGATTTCTGTTATAAATATTCCACGCAATAGCAAGTGCTTGTTCAACTTGCGCTTGAATTTTTTTATCAATAGAATCGGTAACTTCTGATTTTTTATATTGTATATAACGAATGGCATCCTCAACTTCATGTTGGATATTCTGTTTTTGTGAAGTGGTATAATCAATTTGTAGTTGTTGAATATCATCATCCAATTGGGAATATTGACTCCACATCAATAAAAATCCCATTAGCGTAATAGAAATTAGAGTAATAATTAACAAACTAGCCAGAATAACATTATGAATACTATTATTTTTTTGCATAAAAGCCTACCAATCTCAGTTATTTTGATTTTTACTAAATAAGATATAATTTATCAGAATTACGCAAAACTTTAATAGTTTAATTTTCTCAATATCTCATCGAATATTTAGAATGCAATAATACCATTAACGATTGCCAATTTTGTAATAAAATTTTATTTATTTCAAATAAATAGCAGTTTTTTTAAGTTCACTTATCAATTTAAATTTAATATCGTAACAATATGAATCGATTAATAATAATTTTTATCTCTCTCTTTGTCACCTTTCATTCTCTACCTAGTGATGCAATGGAGGAAAAATCAGCTTCTACCCCATTGGAAATTATGTCGGTTAAAAGTACAACGGCTCCGTTGGTTATTCCTAAAACTCAATTAACTTTATCATTTTTGCACCAGAAACAGCAGGCATTAAATGAAACACAAGTGGTATTAAAACGTGGAATTCATGGTTTAGTCAATGAGCAAAAAGAATTGACTAAAAATATCGCAAATTTACCTTTGACTGAAGTGACATTGAAAATGGTAGAAGATGCTAAATTAACTCAGGATTCTGCCAATATTGAAATAGAAAAATTATTATTAGAACAACAAACTGCAGAAGCTAATTTAGATAAACAATCAATTGCTCTTAAAGAGCAGCAAACAGTATTAGAAACGCTACAAAAAACACCGGTAACAACACCCGAACAACAAAGTGAACAAAGTAAGGCAATTGATGAATTAAAAGATACCATCGTTTTGCAAGAAGAAGCGATTATTTTAGAAAAACAAGCTGTCAGTTTAGCTAAAGGACAAGTTGATCTGGCTAGCAAAAAATTACGTTTATTAACAACATGGTATGAATATTTGCAAAATACTTACCAAGCACGTGAAAAGCAAGATTTAGAATCACGTTTACAACAAGAACAGCAGGTGCATATGGCGCGTGCTACTTATTTACGTCAAGAATTGGAAAAAACACCCAAGCAGTCGATGGCAGCCTATTTATTGGAAACGCAAATCCAAGATGCTGATGAAAAATCACAACATGTTGCCCGTAAACTTAAAGTATTCTCTATTCGGGAAGAATTGAATTATTTAACTTTAACGGCGGAAGATGCGCATGTTGACATATTACCTAATATGTTAGATAAAACTGTTGAAATAGACCAAGAATTAAGCGAATTACAAACATTATTAGGTAACAAAATTTCTGTTTTACAACAACAACAAACGGTGAGTGAACGACGCAAAGATATGCTTTCAGATCAAGAATTGGTAGATAATACGCAAATCAGTTTGTTATTGGAAGGATTAATTAATATGCTGAAAAATCAAGCGGATAAATTGCCAATTTTATTAACCCAGAATCAACAATTGCAAATAATTCTTGCAGAACAGTATAAACAAGAGTTACGGCGTGATTTACTCAAACAGCGGCAATTACCTACCACAACTGCTGGGTGGACGTTGTTGTTACAAGAGGTGTTTGCGATACCCGCTACTTTTTTAGGACAATTATATTTAACTGGACGCGCTTTTATTCAAACATTTCAGCAAACTTCTGTCCAAGCGTGGTCATTAATTGGAATTATTAACCTAGTTATTATTGGATTAGTAATCTGGAGTAGAACATTATTATTACGAGCTGGAGATGCGATACGCAAAGTGGCAATACGTACATTTGTAGCAAATAATTTATTGATTAGTATAAAATTATTGTTTCATAACTTGGTAATTATTGCAATTACACTTGTTTTATTGTTAATCATTTGGATTGCGCGTCCAAATCAGGCAGATAGTTTTCTTGTGCTGAGTTTGCTATTCATTGGTCTAGGCACTAAGTTGTTGATTGATATAGCTTGGTTACTTCTGGTCGATAAAGAACTGAGTGAGAAAAGATATAATCCTAAGTTGTACAAGCAAATCGTTTGGATTATCACTTTTACTAGCATTTTAACTGCGATCACTGTATTAGCGCATTTATTGTCTAATGTATCACAAACATTACGTGAATTATTTGATAGCCTCTTCATGTTGTTTTTATCACTGACGGTTTTTCCTGTTGCTCAAATTCGTCATATGACATTGAATTTTTTAGCAGAAAAAGCAATTAAAGGTTATTGGTTATTAGTCATTCAACTCACGAGTTTATTGATACCGCTCTCCATCTTAACCGTTTCGATTTTAGGCGTGATAGGTTATATCAATTTAGGATGGAACGTCGCTAAACATTTGAGTTTGTTCTTATTAATTTTAACAGGTTGGCTAATTGCGCGTGGTTTATTACGAGATGTGATCATTTTCTTTAAAAATTTTGCCATTAAACACAGTCATTATGGATTATTATGGACACAAGATATTATTCCTTTAGTTCACAAAATGTTAGGGCTGGCATTATTCATTTTTGCAACGGTGGGATTATTTTGGATTAATGGCTGGTATACTGACATTGCAGTATTAGAAAGTATTAAATATTTCTTTGATTATCAACTATTTGATATAGGAAATAGTCAAGTTAGCATTGGTACCCTACTGCTCGCTATAGCTACCTTGTGGATGGTTTTTTGGTTTGGTAGTTGGTGTCGACAAATTACCTATCGTTGGATTTACATTGGAATCAATGATTTAGGAATTAGACACAGCCTTTCTGTATTTACACAATATGCAGTCGTGTTGATTGGATTATTAATCACTTTACGAATTATTGGCATTGATTTAACGACATTAACTATCTTTGCGGGGGCGTTGGGTGTGGGGATTGGGTTTGGTTTACAAAATATTGCGAATAACTTTATCAGCGGCATTTTGCTATTGATTGAACGTCCTTTGCGAACAGATGATATTGTTAATATAGCTGGTACTTACGAAGGGCGTGTCACCAGAATTGGGATTCGCTCGTTAACGATTCAGTCGTGGGATCACAAGGAATTTATTGTGCCTAATTCTGAAATTATTTCTAATACCTTTACCAATTGGACGCATTCTGATCAGGTTTTGCGAACTACGTTGTACGTTAATACCAGTTATAATAATAATCCGCATGATACGATAGAAATTTTATTAAAAGCGATGAAAAAAACGCCAAACGTGCTAAAAGACCCCTATCCATTTGTGACTGTGTGGGATTTTGCAGATTCTTCGATTAAATTTAGAATAGATTATTATATTAATTTGGTAAATGCAGATGGTTTGGAAGTGCGAACTGCAATTTTACTACAAGTTTGGGATGATTTACAGAAAGCGGGTATTGAAATTCCTTATCCACAATATGATTTACATCTCAAAACGTTGGCAGAGCCTTATGAAACGATGTTAATGAAAAGCCCGCGTAAGTCCGATTAGCGACGCGTAATCGGACCTACGATCTCTTGTGTACGTTTACTTAGTTTAACAATAACTTAGCTTGACGTACACATTTTCTGTCTAACATCCAATTCGCTTGATAAGTAGGTGCTAGATCATCGGGCAATTGATAGAATGACAGTTTAGTAAATTGTTCTTCTAGTTTGATTAGATATTGTCCGCCATCTGTTATAGAAAGTTCGCTTGGCCAAGTTAAAGTGGCTTCTTCTGCCAACCAATTTTGAGTTGCAATTTGACCAGTTTGTTTATTTTTTAGTGATAATGTTTGGGTTTGCGTGGTGTGAGATCGCCATAGTACAATTTTTTCTTCCATGTCAAAACAAAAGGCGTTATCTTGTAATACGTCAATTTCATTAAGTTGCGCATTAGATTTTTCGGTAGAACGTAAGGAAACCAAGGTGATGATTTTTTCCAATAATGTGCTGGTATCTACATTTGGTTCTTCAATATAAGGTCCCGTTTGTGTGTAAATCTCTTCATTTTGGTGCGCACGAAAACTGATAGTTTCTCCTTTTTTTAATTGGAGTGTGGTTTTTGGTGTAAGTCGTTGACCTTCTTGGTATAAGGGTGAAGTGCTGGCAACGATTATGATGTCATTAGCCACCACATTTACAAACCAGAAAGTCAGCATTAGAAGGAGTGAATATCGTAACATTTTACACCTCAAGTTTAATTTGCCAACACATTGGGTGAAGGGACGATCCTGCATTCCCACGCGGCGCATGGGAACGAGAATTAACGTCATTTGATTCAGTTGTTTCCACGCCATTTTGAATTTCCTGTGACTTTATTTAATATACAAATTTTACGCGATATAAAGAGAATGTGCAAAGGTCTCTAAGAGGTTGAATTAATTAAACGTTTAGGGGCAATGCGTCCGTCTTCTAAAATATGTCCTATGCCTAAAAATTGCGTTTGTTGTGGCACGTAAGTCGCTAAACGTACTAAACCGGATTCTGGCACGTCTTCCATTGCAATGAATTGTCCGTGTTGGATGGCTTGCGCGTCCTCTTGTGTTAAAATCACTTCTGGCAAGTGCGCTAAAGCGGTATCCATCGGTACCAGTAAACTATCGAGTTCGGTTAATCCATGCCTAGATGCTGCTTCTAAGCGCGCAAAGTCAAACATTTCTTGATAATTACCCACTTGCAATCGGCGCAGGGCACTGACATGGGCACCACATCCTAAAGCTTGTCCAATTTCTTCAACCAATGTGCGAATATAAGTGCCTTTGGAACAGTGCACTTTTAGGGTAATCGTTTCTTCGCCAATGGCTTGCACTGTAATAGCGTAAATTGTGATGTTCCGTGCTTGACGTTCAACAGTTTCTCCACGCCGCGCCAATTCATATAACGGTTTTCCTTGATGTTTAAGTGCAGAATACATGGGTGGCACTTGTTGAATTTCACCAATAAAGCTTTGAATGACGGTTTCGATTTTTTCTGGCGTTAAGTCCTCTATTGGACGAGTTTCTATTACTTCACCTTCTGCATCACCTGTTGTTGTGGTAATTCCTAATGTACAAACAGTGGTATATATTTTGTCAGCATTGAGTAGAAATCCGGAAATTTTAGTGGCTTCTCCAAAACACACCGGCAATAATCCGCTGGCAAGATTATCTAAACTGCCTGTATGTCCGGCTTTATTAGCACGAAAGAAACGTTTTGCACGTTGTAATGCCGCATTGGAAGAGCATCCGATTGGTTTATCTAGTAATAAAATACCATCTATGGCGCGTCGTTTGTTACTCATCTTTTGGTTTATTCGCTAAATTAATTAATGTTGTTAAATGGTTGCCGTATTCGATTGAGCTATCATAGACAAATTGTAAACGGGGAGTGGTACGCGTGGTTAAACGCTGAGATAAATGATGACGTAATTGGTTAGCTGATTCATTTAAATAATTGACTGTTTCTTTTGGTGTTAATTGTCCGCCTAATAATGTAATATAAATACGGGCGGATTTTAAATCAGGTGACAAAGATACCGTGGAAATCGTAATCATTCCAACATCTCGTCGCGTCATCTCTCGACGAATGATTTCAGCTAATTGGCGTTGAATCACTTCGCCAACGCGTTGAGTACGACTAAATTCTTTTGGCATAAATATTAATCAATCGTAGTGAATTTGGTTGTAGGAAAAGGTAATTTCTTCCCCTTTCAATAATTGGGTTAAAAATGTCCAAAAAGTATCGGCTGAAGGGGGACAACCGGGTAGAAAATAGTCAACTTTAACGACTTCATGAATAGGATGTACTTTGTTTAATAGTAGGGGAATTTCTGGATCGTTAGGAATATGAGGATTTTCTATGCCAATACCATTTAGATAGGCTTCGTCTAAACATTCTTTTAATTCGTAATGATTACGCAAAGCCGGTACGCCACCATTGAATGCACAGGCTCCCACAGCAACTAATATTTTGCATTGTGAGCGAAAAGCTTTGAGTACATGTACATTTTCAGCATTACACACGCCGCCTTCTATTAAGCCTACATCACAAGGTCCGCAAGTTTTAATATCAGTAATTGGCGATCGATCAAATTCTACGTGTTTAACCAATTCCACTAAACGTTCATCAATATCCAAAAAAGACATGTGACAGCCAAAACAACCGGCTAGAGAAGTTGTGGCAACCTTAATTTTATTTGGATTCATGTTTTTTCGCTCCTGCATGTATTTGTTGTGCGTCTCCAGCAATATTAATCGGTTGTTGATCATATAGACGTTCACCAATTGGGGTAGTGTAGCGTAACCGTTTTCTTAAAATAGCCCCCACCGGACAAATAAATGCTGCTTTATCACTGACCGCAAAATCAGTATCTTTCAATTGACCGGAAGTTGAATTAATCACAAGATGCGCGTCAATCCCACGTCCGCTGATGCCAAATACATTTTTCTTATCCAGATCGCGACTGGCACGCACACACATTTCGCATAAAATACAACGATTAAAGTCTATGATGTAGTCTGGATGTGATGCGTCCAATTCGCGATAAGGGTAAAAATGTTGAAAGTGAGAAGACAACATTCCCACATAATAACCCACTGCTTGTAATTGACAATTACCCGTTTTAGGACAACCTGGGCAGATGTGATTACCTTCGATAAATAGCATTTGCGTCAATGTTTTTCGATCTTCGTTTAATTCTTTGGTATTGTTTAATATTTCTTGACCTGTTTGTGCAGGTGTGGTGCACGCTGAAGTGGGACGACCATTAACTAATACGGTACATAAACGACAACTGCCGTGCGGTTTTAATTCAGGGTGATAACATAAGTGCGGAATGTAAACATCAGCTGCTTTTGCCGCATCCATAATGGTTTGACCCGATTCAAAGGGTATGGTTTTTCCATCAATTATAATTGTTTGTTGCATAATAAATCCGTAAAAAAGTAAAAATCTGTATTAAGTATGCTACGTTTGATTATTCTACGCAAGACGGATGTTCATTTAGAAACCGATTCAAATAAAGAGGGCAATTTTGCGGTCACGTCACTATTGGCTTGACTTGCAGATAAAGCCTGATTAAGTAGCATGACTAAGCGTTTAGCCCCTGAAATTGAAATCGCAACTCGACTGTGAACAGGTAAATGATTTTCACCTGTCATTGGATCGGGCAAACTACCTGAGGAAAAGTTAATGATAAGCTCTTCCTCTGTCGCATTAATCACAAATTGAGAAGCATATAATGCTTTGGTTTCTTCATAACGTACTTTGACTTTATCTGACATGAAAAATGCCCTCAATATAAGTTAGGGTAATTGGTAAATGATCTGTTTATCACCGTTAGCATGTACTAGCATGAAATCTGGAATAAAATCACCGTTAATGTCAGCTACTTGGGTAAATTGAATTCCGCCGGTTGCTAATTCTGTCGATTCAATTTGATAAGCAGCAATCCCTTTGATTAATTTATCATTTTCTGCTAATTCAACATAACCTGAATGTTCAAAACGTACACCGGTTATATTGGGCATTTGGCTGAAAAATGTGTATAAATCAGCTCTATTTTTAATTGCCGGATATAGCGTTTGTTGTCGCTTGTTGCCTAATGGATCAATAAATACCAAGCTTAAGTTGGGTTGATTCAACACTTGACTGGGCTGTTCTGCTAAACCAATCGGTGTTTCCATCGTTGTCAATGGTGCACTCAAATCTGGACGTGCTTCAAAAGTTAAAAACTCATTTTGTACCAAACGCAAATTGCCGTCTTCTTGCCAGCTAAGTGATTGAAAACCACGTTGTTGTACCGCACGTTCTAAACCACGCCAATCTTGTACCATTGGTTGGGCAAAAAGTTGTCGCGCAGATTGGGTAATAAATTCAACTGACCCATCAGAATGTAACATGACTTTGGGCAGCGTGCCGGCTGGCAACTGATCAACGTAATTAGTGCGTAATAAAATCCGCGTACTACCTTGATAAAACAGCAAATCACCTGTTACTTCTTGACTCACTAAATAGCCACCATAATAAATATCCGGAATCGCTTGTAATTCAGAGATAATCGAAGGTAGAGGTAATAAATACAAAATTTGCTGATCACCATTACTGTAAATGACTTTAATATCTTCACTGCCATCACCATTTTGATCCGCGATCGACAAGAATTGGGTAAATCCGTTAGCCGATCCAGTTTCCACTTTATAATCGTACATAGCCGTATAAGTTACTTCATTGAGCGTCACCGATAAACTGCCATTATTATAAAACAAAAGATTCTTTGCACCTGGTAATTCAGTTAAAGCCGCTTTTAATTCAGCGGGATGAGCAGCGGATGGATAAAGCAATTGTTGACGAAAAACGCCCATATTATCAGTGTAGTGTAAGGCGGTTAGATTCAATTGCGTGGACAAAGTCGCCGGAAACATTGTAATTCCTTCACCGATTTCTGTTTTTGTTGCAGTTTTATCCGGACGTGCCAAATAATAATACTGACCCAATGTTGCAGTTTTAATATTGCCGTCGGCATAAGCGGTAAAACCGGCGATTCCCCAATTGTTCAACATTGTTTCTAATGCCAGCGGATTTTCCAATGCCGGTTGCGTTAAAACTGCTCTACCCGTTGCTGTGACAAATAAAACACTACCATCAGGATTTACAGTAATGCCCGCAATTTGTGTTGATTGGGTCACGGCAATAGGTGCTAAAATAATGTGTTCTTCTCCTAATACCAAGAATAATACGCCCGTTTCTGGCGATTGGGTAAAAGCTAAACTATTATTTTTTAGATCAGGTAAGGCATTAATTTCGTTTAATAAAGTATTTTCAGTGCCAACGAGCACATCTGTATATAAATTGACCAAGCCACGATGACTAATTGCATCATAAATATAAGGTAAAGCAGCCGTTAAATCGATACCCGCTGGAATATTGGCATTGCTAGCAAATTTCACATTAGTCACCAATTTCACAGAAGGATCCAAACTACACCCAACACCGAGAATCACATGACTCAATTCAGCACCAGCCGCTACTTGTACACCATTGAGAGTCGCGGGATTATTAGCATCTTTACCGATAATTTTGCCTTGTAAAATACCACCATTAATAGTTGTATCAGCCTGCAATTTTGCACCGTCAATAATGCCATCATTCGTAATCGTATGCCATAATTCACCACCACCTGTAACAAGGGTATCTTTCAAAATATGCACATCAGATAACAATCCAAAATTAGTAATGTGACCAGCTAAATTGCCGCCTTTTACCCAACCAGCAACATCGATGATATAATTAGTCAATGTCTTACCGGTATTGTCATAAGCACCTTCTATTATATTCAATAATACGTTGATTTCTTTATTAATAATGGTGGGAGCGTCTGGATCAAAAGATTGGCTGGTAATCTGTGTACTACTGGTTACTACACCTTTTTGATTGGGTTTAGCCGTAATCGTCACGATACTGCTAGCGTCTTTACTCAAGCTTGCTAAATTACAAGTCACCTTATCGGCAAAATAAAAACACGCTTCAGCATTTCCATCTATTTGAGCAGAAATAAATTCCAAACTAGCCGGTAATGTATGTACCAAAACCACAGTTGACGCAGCATCTGGTCCTTGATTCACAATAGTAAATTGATAACTCATCGGTGAGGCAACCACAACGGGATTAGGCGTAGTCGCCACAGTCACAGTTAAATCAGCCGTTGCTGCCGCTTCTGTTTCAACCGTAGCTGAACTGGGAGAAATTGGATCAAACTGACTGGCAGACACGTTCACTGAATTAATCAATTTAGCTGTTTTCGTGGGTGTGACAACGATTGTTACTGTCAATTTACCGTCTTTGTTTAACGTACCTAATACACAGTTCAACATATTTTGCGCTTCTATGTGACATATGCCTTGTGAAGGCGTATAAGAAACTAAATCAACACTATCTGGTAAAGTATCAAATAAACGCACATTGGTTGCTTGATCGGGTCCATGGTTCTCTACAGTCACAGTATAAGTTAAGTTTCTGCCTACGCTGACTGGGTCTTCACTTTCTGTAATAAAAACAGCAACATCTGCACTGGCAATACGAAGTACACCAACGCCATTATCTGTAAAGCCAGCTACGTAAATATGAATTCCTGTTGGATCAATAGCCACAGCACGCGCACCACCCAAACCATCAACACCGTTTTGCCCATCGGTCAAACTATCAGTGTATGTCAACAATCCAGTCGTTGCATCTCGTTTAAAGACAACGAGCGCACTGTCTCCAGTAGAAGCGACATAGAGGTAATTACCCATGGGAGTCAACGCAATTCCAAAGGCACCGGTTAAATTTTGCGCATCACCATTACGAATAATCGTTTTATAAGTTAAAAGTCCCGTCTGTGCGCGTTCAAATATGGCTATGCCGCTATTTGAGCCACCGCCAGTCGTATAAACATGTTTACCCTCTGAGCTAATAATCACTGAATTAACTGATTTTAAGCCTTCAACGCTTTCTATTCCTTCAGTCAAAGTTTGCAAATAAGTTAATTGACCGGTACTTAAATCACGGCTAAATACAGTCAAATTACCGCTATTGGTACTGGTTGCTAAAACATTGGTACCATCTTGACTGATAGTTAAGTGACTGACACCATCTAAAAGTACAGTATCACTACTAGCAATTTTTTCTACAAAAGTGAGTTCGCCAGACTGGTCACGACTGAATACGGCAATCGCATCGTCTGTGACTCCCGCTACATAAACATGATTGGCAGTGACTATAACAGAAAATGCACCGGCTATTCCGTCAATTCCCTCTAAACCATCTTTATAAACTTTTTTAAATTCAAGCGCACCGGTTGTGGGATTTACGGCGTGTACGCTGATTGCATTATCGCTAAAACCTGTTGCATATACGAAAGTGCCGTCTGGACTTACTGCAACACTACTGGCTGCGGCTAATCCGTCAACGCCGTTACTACCGTCTAGTAATACTTGGGCAAAACTAAGAGTTCCTGTTTTAATGTCACGACTAAATACGACTAAAGAATTATCATTAAAACCAACGGCATAGAGGTGTAATCCATCAGGGCTAAGCGTTATATCGTTCACTCGATTTAATCCGTTCACACCGGCGATGCCGTTTTTCTGGGCTTCTACAAAAAATAAACTAGCAGGCATGACGACGCGATTTTCAGATGTCACGGTGTTATTTTCTAATACGGGATCAGATTCTAAACTTTGTATTTGTGCTACGTTGGTCACGGTTCCGGCAATATCTGGTTGTGTGATAAGTGTAACTGACGCCGTTTTATCTAAAGCCAAGTTTTCTATGCTACATGTCACAATGCCGCCAGTACCCTCTTTATCAAGCGGTATGCAACTACCAGCCGGCTCAACTGTTGCTGCTAAAAACGTCACATTTTCAGACAATGTATTAGTTAAGACAATACCAGTTGCAACATCAGGTCCAACATTTTTAATAGTCATAGTGTAAGTCAATGGATTTGCTACTAAAACCGGATTAGGATCGGAATTGACTGTTAAGCTCAAATCACTGTTGTATTCGCTAACTATTGTTTCCACTTCAAGTTTATTATTGCTTTGTACTGGATCAAAAATAGGACTGTTGGCAGCGACTGCTGTATTGTATTTACCGACAATTAAGGGTCTGATTTTAGTCACTAATGTCGCAGTATCGTCTTTATTAATCGTGCCCAATTGACAAGTAATAACATTTTCAGTTTGCGTACATGTTGTGCCTTGACTGCTTTCTGTCGAAATAAATTCAATATCAGTCAATGGCAATGTCTGTTGTAAAACTACTCCTGTAGCGTCGCTGGGTCCTTTGTTCAAAACTGTGACGGTGTAACTGAAGTTTTTTTCTATAAATGGTACGGGTGGATTTGTTTCTAATGTGACTTCTAAATCTGCAATTGCATTGGAAACTGTGACTTCTCTTGTCGCAATATTGGGTATCGTTGGATCGTAGTAAAATCCCCCCTGCCCCCTTTCATCAAGGGGGGGAACAGCTTCGACTACTAGGGAAAGTGTGCCTAATTCTGTGGGTGTGATTTCTATCACTACGCTGTCTTCTGCACCGGATTCTAATGGATCAAGCACACAGTCAATTTTGGTGGCTAAACCGCAGGGGTTGTTGATGATTGCATTGGCTGCACTTTCTAAAATTCCTGTTAATTTAACTGCGGCGATATTGGGTCCATTGTTGGCGACTTTGATGGTAAAAGTAAAGGGTTTGTTTAATACGGCTGGATTTCCGCTGTCTGTGATGGTGACAACAATGTCTGCCATGTCTCCTGTAATTGTAACATTTGCAGAATCAGCATTATTGGTGTTGTTTGTATCTGTGCCATTGCCTGTTACGATGAATGTTGCATTTGCATTTGGAATAGATTGAATGGCTTGTGCGCGTATATGAACAATTGTACTGGGATTTCCTACTGCATCTAAAGTACCTAATGCACAACTGAGTTTGCTGAGTGCTTGATTACAATGTCCCGTATCGCTGATATAACGGACTTGTGAAGGTAATGTAGCGGTTAATAAACTACCTGTTGCGGCTGTTTCACTTTGATTGACAATTGTGACATGGTAGGTCAAATAATTTCCTACTGATATAGAATCGGGTTCTGCATAAGCATTTGTAATCGCTAAATCTATATTTAATTCACTGACATGCGTGCTAACCATTGCGTTGTTGTTGGTTTGAACTGGATCAAATTCGCTACTGGTGACGGTGCTGGTCAATATAATTTCTTCAGTACTGGTCACACTGGGCGTATCTACGATAATTTCTGTGTTGTTCAATGATTCTGTTGCAAGGGTGGCGTAATTACAGGTTAGTTTGTGTGTAGCCAGTTGATAATTACATTGTGCGTCATTGGAAGATACATAAGTCATTGAAGTAGGTAAGGTATGCACCACTTTAACAGATGTTGCGTTATCGGGTCCATTATTGTTTGTTGTGATTTTATAAGTAACCTCATTATTAACGCCCACTGGATCAGCTATGGAATCAATTTTCAGTTGTAAATCAGCAGTTGGAACAGAGGCTTGTAATGAGGTGGTTTGTGTAATTGTATTATTGGCGGCATTACCATCTGGTTGACCACTACTTGCTGTGGCTTTATTAACTAAACTGCCATTTCCCACAGAGCTAGGCGAAGTCATGGTGAGTGTTATTTTTGCGTTTGCATTAACATCTAAGCTATTCAATAGACACGTTATATTATGAGTTACAGTGTCGTGATTACAATTGCCAGAACTGCTCGTTGCTATAACATTTGTCACGCCGCTTGGTAAATTATCAACCACAGTCACGTCAGTTGCTTGGCTAGGTCCATTGTTAGTTATTGTCAGGGCGTAATTCAGTTCGGTATTAATCGCGACTATTGGATATTCTGTCATGGTTAAACTTAAGTCTGAAGAAACTACGCTAAATAAGCTCACCGCATGGCTCAATAAGGCTGTTGTATATATATGAGCGTTATCTGGACTGATAGTAAGCGCAGATGCACCATTGAGCGTTGTTATATTTTGAGAACCATTTTTTAACACGCTATTAAATGTCAATAAATGGGTATTTAACTCACGATTAAACACCACAATTGCGCTGTCACTGGTACTGATTGCATAAACTTGATTATTAGTCACTGCCACACCACGTACGCCACTTAATCCAGATATGCTTTCTTTGCCATTGGAATATGAGGCTAAATATGTCAGTCCGCCTCCTGTAACACGTTGAAAAGCAATTATCGCATTATCAGTATTACTGGCAACATAGAGCGCATTGTTATCTGGACTTAAAGCAGCACTATATGCACCGCGTAATCCCGTAACACCGCCTACATTGTTTTTGTAAACTGCGATAAATGCGAGTTCTCCTACACTTGGACTACGAGAAAAAACGGCGACTGAATTATCTAATGGGCTGGTTACGTAAATATATCCATCAGAACTCACTGTGACACCTGTTGGACCATCTAAACCATCAACATTATTAAGCCCATCTTTGTGCATGGCTAATAATGTGAGTGCACCGGTTTGTGGATCGCGAGAATAAGCAGTCAATGCATCATCAATAGCACCAGTGACATACACTCTTAAATTATCTGGACTGAAAGCAATGGCATTAGCACCAGATAAACCCGTATTATTAGAAATACCATTTTGTTGAATTTCGACTAAAGACAAAGTACCATTTGCCATATCGCGATTGAAAACAACGACTGCACTGTCTTTATAGCTGGCAACATACACATGTTTATTATCAGGGCTAACCACAACGCCATTAGCACCGCTTAAGCCATTGACTCCTAAAGTGGTATTATTGATCGATTGCATAAAAGTCAATAAACCATCGGTGGGATTACGTTTAAACACCACCAAAGCATTATCGTTAAAGCCGGTTGCATAAACATTTTGTCCATCAGGACTGGCAACAACTGCGCTAGCACCGGCTAATCCATCAATACCCGCCACTCCATCGATTTTAGCGTCGACAAAAGTAATAGCATAACTGGTTGAATTTATAATCAGTAAACTCAAAAACCAGATCAAACGTTTGTTAACATTCACACAGTTCTCTCCATAATTTGATGATCGCTTTTATCCATCGGGTATTTATTGATGATATAAAAGATGTAATATAAGAAATCATAGCACATTGCTAAGAGAGAGAGAAATGAACACTGTTTATGTTGGATTCGCTATCATACGGTGGACAGGGTTTGGGGCATTTAGTGTGGGATTTACGTTATACCGTGGTTAAAAAATGGAGTTATGTAAAGCATCAATACCATTAAGTTAAGTGTTTCCCCCCTTTTTTAAAGGGGGTAGGGGGATTTAAGTAATTGAAATATAAAAAATCCCCCTCAATCTCCCTTTGGTAAAGGGGGAAGCAAAATTTCCTTAATTTAATGCTATTGACGTAAAGCATGGTAGGAATGAAACAATAAATTAAGGTTCATAAATTTTTAATCCAGAAATTTCTCGCCCTTGAGTGATTTTGTGGAATAAGGGAATTAAATCTCGCATTAAATCCTGTTCTGCCTTCCCGCGCGCCTTCCAACCCAACGCCAACGGAGTAAATAACTGACTGAATGCATCGTTGTCTAAAATAAAACGGGTTGCAGTCTCATTTACAAAAGAGCGCAATGCAGTGATATCTAATTGATGTTTTTCAGCTATGCTAGCTAATTCACGCGCATAATATTCTTCTTTAAAACGGGCAAACCCTTCAAAAATTTCTTGCTTAGTTAAGCCTTCACCGACTTTTAAGCTATTGATATAGGAAATAATTTCTTCGCTGCTGTCAATAAATTTGGCTTCGGAACGAATTAAGGCAATTAATTGTTCGCGGGTCATTTCTGTGCTGCCACTTGAATAATGACTGGTTAAATCCATGATGTAGTCATAATCCACAATGGTC
>DYNN01000193.1 GCA_020721045.1 Thiomargarita sp.
AAAACCCCACTACTCATAAAATAGTGGGGATTGTTTACTTATTGTTTAACCAGAGAAGTGGTTTTTTTGTTGGGTGTCGCATCATCATCTGTTGTCCCAACTTTATAGAGACCATTTATCAGCGTAACACCCTTCACATCCACTAGGATATTACCACTGGGAGTTTGATGATAAACTTTGAGCATTCCTTTGACCTTGCTACCATCTGAGAGAGTCACTTTCTCTCCTTCTTCATCAAACTCGGTAATTAACGGTAAAATCACTTTAATCGCCCGACTCTTGCCGCCGGGATAACGCAATGGGCTTTTTATCAAACGGATACTCCATGTTCGATAATAATTTTAAAATGGTTTTTCTGAGCTTCAGCAAAAAGTTGGGTAATGAATTCTGCTTGATTTTTGCTCATGCTGTGCGTTGAGATAAAGATTTTTAATTGTTCAACAGTAGCATAGCTATCAATGGGATGCAATATTCGTGGTGAGGTTAGCCGCAAGGTTCTGACCAAATTGTATTTTACCCGAATCGCTGATTACAGCAATTTTATTTTTCTTTCTTTAGTAGAGAATTCATTTCTCGCAAATCTAGTATTTGTTGCTTTAAATCAATCAAATGTTGTTTAAGATATTCAATCTCATGATCTTTCTGTTGAACTAGTAATTCTAACTGTTCAACTCTTTCTCCCGAGTTTCCCTTAAATTTTGAGTTATAAAATTGACCAAAGTGATGGTTGAAATTTCTACTGCTATTTGTTTGAGATACAGAAGTTCCCTCACCAAAACTTAGGAACTCAAACATGTTCATTCCAAATGCTTCAACAATTCTCCCAAGCCGAGAAAAATTTACATTGCTCTCTCCCCGTTCAATACTCCCATAACCACTAATGGACATGTTTAAACGATGTGCCATTTCTTCTTGAGTCCATTTGTTTAACTCACGTAATACTTTTATCTTTTCATGGAGTTGCATAAGAAAACGTTCCTATCGGTAAAATAACTACATTAGCGGTAGATATTCATTCAAAGTTGGCATATTGTAGCTCAAAAAATGAGAGACCTATCACCAAACCCAACTGTAGTAACTTTGCTATGGACAACAAAGAAATTATTCAAGAACTAGTAACTTCGTTAGGCAAGCAAAAACACGATTTTCTAAACCAAGTGGAATCTTCTGTGAGAGACTATATCTCTTCTCAAGGGAAGAAGTGCCTTACGATCAACCAATTGAACAAAGATGGTTCTATTCGATATCGGTGGGAATTGAGTGCCGATATCGATTATGCCAAATGTTTAGCCGCTTTTTGCCAACGTAAGCCTTTTCGTGGATGTGAATTAGACTCAGGTCTTACAGAACCAGTGGTTGAATTGGTTTCATCTAAATTCGCCACCTTCTACCAAAAGAATGAACAGGCTCTAAATCAAGCTGCATTGAAATCATTACTAAAAAACAAGGTTATTATTGGCAGTATTGTGGACAAAATTGTTGAAAAAGCCCTAACAAACAAGGGTACTAAACAGATTGCTGGACACGTTACATCAGCAGTGACGACCAAAATAGTTTCCCTAATTGTAGCTGAAATTCACGATATTGTTCATTCTCAAGCAGGTGAAGCCACAATACACACAATCCAACATGCCGTAGCTTCTGGAGTGGCAGTACCTTTGGTGAAAACCATTGCTCTTGTTATTGTCAAGTTAATTTCTTTACACATGGGAGCTTTAGTCGTAAAATTGCTTGCTTCTACTGCTTTCAAAATTGTTGTTGCCACTGCAGTCAAAAAGTTCTTAGCTGTGGTATTACTTGCTTTTATTATCAAGATGATAGCAGTTAAGCTGGGAATTGCCGTAGGTACTGCATACTTCATTATTTTGCTCCCACTGATTGCGGCGTTTATTTATTATGAAATTAGGACTTTTCCATCGCAACTGGGAGAAAAAGTTTCAGAGAAAGTGCGTCAAGAACTTGATCAAAACTTTGATAAAACAAATCACGATATTATCGAACACATGTTCAAGCAGTTATTAGGGGAGGTCGAGAATATCGCTACCAACATTGCGAAGAGTTCTGAAGTACAGGGCTATATCGACGAGTTGGTTAGCGAAATGACTAAGCAATTTTAACAGAATTTATGGTAAATAAACGAAGTATCCTAAATATAAATATCTAGTTTTTCAAATGGATGCTACGTTTATTTCCATTAACTCACTACAACTTTTCAGCCACCCACGCCGGCACACTTGCCAATGCACTCGTCAAATGTTCCGGTTCCGTTCCCCCCGCTTGCGCCATGTCCGCCCGCCCGCCACCCTTGCCACCCACTTGTTTTGCAACGTGATTTACCAAATCCCCTGCTTTCACCTTGGCAGTCAAATCGTTAGTCACTCCAGCAATCAGGGAAACTTTATTATCCTGCACGGTTGCCAACACAATCGCAGCAGAACCCAGTTTATTCTTGAGTTGATCCA
>DYNN01000112.1 GCA_020721045.1 Thiomargarita sp.
ACTTATCCACTATTACATACATTTAAATATATGTAAAGCAATCTAGTTAAGCTCTATATCGCTTAAAATTTATATTTTAAAAAATTACAATGGAAACAATCGAATCGAATGACGCTTGTTAGAAATCATTTACAATAATTAGAACTGATTGAAAAGTTATTTAAGGAGATTAATAAACAATTATCTGGTCGCGGTTTGTTGATTAGCCAGTATTATCGATGCCAGCGTGTGGTACAAACAAAAAATAACCGTCGCCAGAAGACGACTTACAGCACAAATGCAAAGGTCTCTATACTATTTTATTTTCAGCCATCAAGTTGTTGAATTGTATGTAATAGAGGAGAAAAAACACTCAATGCCATTGTCTGAAATGTTTCCCCCAATAGCACACTACTGTCTATTTCCTTAAAACAAAGTTGATAATAAGGATTATCGCTTTCAACTCGACCGTATGTTCGATTGGCTTGACCTTGCCATACTTTCAATGCTTGATATAAAGCTTCATCAGATGATTTTCCTTTTTGTTGAAGCGCATGTACAAAGGTTAATCCGGTTTTTGGGAAAAAATGCAACGGTTGCCGCAAACCTTGCCAGTACAGTTGTAATAACTTTTCCAAAATAATCACACTTTCTGTCACAGGTTTATAATGCCAAGTAATATGAGGTATATCCCGTTTACTATCAATTAATATTTCATCACTACGTCCAATTAAAATGCTATGATGAGCAATATTATCTGGCATAATCGCGTTTAAAATCAAATGGTACAACCAAGTGCTGAGATGATCTTTGGCTTTTAATGTGGTGTAACGGTAGTGAATTAAGCCTTGAGGATACAAAGGTTTTAAATGTCCTACCAATGTCATTTGACCAATCCGAAGTTGAAAGGGATGTGAAGCTAAATGTGTATGTTCACCACTTTTTTGCTTTACTTGAGCCACGAATCGTTTGACATCTTCTTGATATTGTTGATATGTTTGCTTACCGATATGGCCAAAAGGCAATTTTCCACTGGCTTTGATAATTTCGTAATAATTTTGCAAATCTTGCCCATTAACGCATTTAGTTACCATTTCTTGCGTTAATTGATATTTTTCTAAACCGGTTAAAACAAATGGTTCATTTTCTTCTAAAAAATCTACTTGATTAGATAAAATAATGCCTAAACGATGTTTGAGAAAAAATTCAGCCGGATTGACAAAAAAGCGAATAAATCTATCTAACTCAATTATTTGCCATTCTAATTTAGGTTCAGGTTCAGAAAGTGGTGTGGTTAGAAAAATAGGTAATGATCGAAGATTTTCATCCATATATGCTTGATAATATTGGTTTGTATAGCTTACCAATTGTTCATCGTCAGGATGTTGACTAAAATAACGGTAACTAAACGCTTGTAAAGGATGAGTAATCATTAAATAATCGGCAGGTTTTTTTGATAAATTGGCTGAATTTAAGTTTTTTTCCTGAATTCGTAATTCATGTTCACAACTTTTATTAATATAATCAACTAACTCACTGACTAATACAGAAGGTGAAATTTCACTATTATCATGAATATCATGTCCAACATAACTGATATAAAAATAGTCTCGAGCAGCTAATAAAGCAGTTAAAAAAAGATAACGATCACTTTCACGCTGCGAACGGTCGGTAAATCTAGGATATTGAGCCATTAAATCAAAACTAATAGGTTTGTAAAGACGAGGAAATATTTGATCATTCATTCCAATTAAGTAGATGACTTTAAAAGGAATACTGTTAAGAGAATGCACACTACAAAAAGTGATTTGTCCAGTCAGAAAAGGAATATTTTGTGGTTCTTGTTCTAAATAACGTTGCAAATAACTTAAAATAACAACACTACTGATATTTTCCGTGACTTTTGCCATTCGTTGATATTCAGCTAACTGATTTAATATCTTATAAATCTTTTGTAATTGTTCTTCTGTTTCATGATTAGTTACTAGAAAATCTTCTGTGACTTTGCGTAAAAATTGCTGCCATTCTATTAATGTATGATTTTGGCTCATATATTGAACAATTGCAAATAAACGCTGGATAAATTCAATTAACTGTCCCAATATCAGAGTATCTTTACCTTCAATTTCATCAAAAGGTAAAATTTGGGCAAATAGTTGTTCTTTGTGTTCAGGTTGATGTAACGGCATTCGTGGGAGAATATAACCTAGTAACAATCGATCTAAACCATGTTTCCAAGTATTTTCTTTAAAATCAGCTTGTTGTAAATCAGGATGGCTATTTTTATCCATGCCCCAGCGAATATTTGTTTGGTGAATCCAGTGACGAATTAATTGTAAATCAGCGGTAGTTAGATCAAAACATTGTTGAATCACTTCAAATTCCAAAATTTTCATCACGTCGTTGCTGGTAAATCGGCTATTTTTCAATTCTAAAATAGTTAGAAAAGCATCAATTAAAATGTTTTGATGTCGCAAGTTGCAATCAGCAATGGTAAAGGGAATTTTTTTGTTTTTTTCCAAAGTAGTCGCAAAAATGGCTTCAATCAGCGGTGTATACGTTTCCACTACAGGCATGGCAACGACAATATCTTTTGGTTTTAATTGAGGATTTTTTTCAAACAGCATCAGCAATTGATTATGCAATACTTCAATTTCTCGCATGGGACTATGACAGATGTGAATTTGAATGGAATCATCATTTTTTGCAATTATTTTCTTAGCGTGATCTAAGGGTGCTTGTCTTAATAATAGAATATCTTGTTGAATACAATGTAATAAGGTATTTCTTCCAGGATCAATAAAATTTTCGATAATTTGTGAATGTTCTGAATATGTATTTAGTATCTCAATGAAATTTTTACCAAATTTACCTATTGATGCGAGTAAATTGTTACCAATATCGAAATGTAATAATTCAGAGGGTATTTTAATCCGATTGGCATATTTAATTTTTCGTGCTTGTTCACTTTCCGAAATGATGTCTGCCCAATATTCTTGGCAAGGATTGAATAAAAAAATATGAATATCAATTGCTTGGCTGAGTAATTCGATAATATTTAGGTAGGAAGATAGTAACGCCGGTGTGCCAAAAATAGAGAGCCGTTGAATACCTTCTCGATGTAAAAGTTGTTTTAATTGTGCTTTTGTGAGCATATTATCTTTAATTTGTCGTAATAGCTGTTCTTGTAATTCGATACGATCTTGTGTATGATGCTCATTTTTCAGGGCTTGCCAGAGTGTTTTCTGCCAATTTGCAGCAGCGTTATTTTGCCAACAATCAGGTTGTTGATTAGTTTTCCAAGTCATCATTTCTTCTTGACGAAATATCATATAATTATCAAATAGATTGGCGATATGATTAGCCAATTGAAAGCGTTTTAATCCTTGAGAATCATCTTGTAAATAATTTTTTATTGGTTCAAATTCTTTTTTTTCTAAAAAATGGGGTAGAATTCTCATAATTGTCCATTCCATTGTTTCCTGTGTAAATGGATCATTAAATTGAGCTGCTAATGTTGCTCGGAATATTTTTCGTAATAGATTGTGTAGAAAGGGAAAATGGCAATTGGTCCAAATGCCTAATTTTTCTGCTAATTGCAATGATAACCAGTGTTTAACGCCTAAGTGTTGGATAACGATAATTTCAGTATCCAATGGGCGTGCAAGCGGTTGTTTGACTACCTCTGCTAAAGCTTGTGCTAGTTTTTCTAAATCGTTACTATTTTGAATATAAAGCATATTTTTTACCTAAATGTGTAATTGTAAACGTCGTAGCCCAATTTTAATATACGGTTCCTCAATTTCTATTCCAATCGAGTAACGTCCTAATTGTTTTGCGACAAAAGAGGTGGTAAAGGTGCCTGAAAATGGGTCTAGCACTAGGTCACCGGGATTAGAGCTTGCTAAAATAATGCGTTTTAATAATGTTGTGGGTTTTTGAGTAGGATGCGTTTCGTATTCTGCCATGCGGTAGCGTACTCTGGGAATTTGCCAAACATTACCTGGTACTTTTTGTGCATTGTAAATTGCTGGGGTCGCCTTTCGGTAGTCAATTAATTTTCGTTGCGCGCCAGTTTTTGCTTCAACTAAAATATCATGTGCGTTGAAAGTGTAATGTTGTTTATCTTTGACACAAAAGAGAATGGGTTCATAAAGAGAACCATAATGGTTTTTAGCTTGTACGCCAGAGCTGTCATAATACCAAATTATTCTGGATAAAACGGTTAATTTATCGCGAAGATAGAGGTCAAAGTAGGGCATGTTTTGAGTAGCAGCCATCAGATATAAACTACCATTATCAGTAAGTTTATTCACGCATAAATTTAACCATTGATAACACCATTGTAAATAGTCATGTTCAGACTGCCATTTATCTTTGTGTCCATGAAAATTTTTGCCAATATTATAAGGCGGATCAGCAAAAATAAGGTTGATAGATTGATCTGGAATCTTTTGTGACAGTACCTCAATTGCATCACCCCAAAAAATTTGCTGCCTTCCTTTTTCAAACAATTGTATCATTTTTATCAGAAAATAGATTAATAATCAATTAGATATAAAAAAACCGTTTAAACATAAACCCAAATACCGTTAGGTTGTTTAAATCTTACCATTCATCACAACTCAGTTTACTTGTTTGTTTGGTTTTTATAAACTTCAGAATAAGCGGAATTTTATTTTAAATGTGTCATGTGCTATCGGATATAGTCTATAAAAATATTGATAACCATCGATATGTTAATATTATATATATACAGTTTAGCTATTTAAACTAGAGAGAAAAAATTACCTCTGCTTCGATACGCTCAGCACAAGACCGAAAAAAATTTGACCTGACTAAAAAAAGAAAATAAAATGCCTCACAGGCTCAATGTGGTTAGCCTTCCACATTCAAAAAAATGGGTCGAGCCTTAAAGTAACCCTAAGCTTTCATAAGGCGAGGGGATAAAGGGTTGATACTCCCTTATTCACATCATTAAAGTGTTAACTCATTTGTTCACATGTTAATAGATGTCAATAGAATTGTTATCTGACAGTATCTGTAGTACAAATAATAAAATAATGTAGGTATTATAAAAGGTTAGGTAGGGTAATTTAAGTTAATTTTTAGGGGGTAAATAAAATGTGTAACAAATATTCTCATACGCCATTGCAGTTGTTAATTAAACGCTTAATGGTCGTTAGTGTCGGTGCTGCATTTACAATAGGTGTAGCACAAGCCAATGAAATTTTACCCGACGATTGTACACTATATGGTGTCAATGATGCCGGCTTAAATGATTCACAAGTGGTGACAGTGGGTGGTACGCCGTTGAGTGCAGCGACGTTGGGCACGATGTATGCGGCTCATGATCTTGAAGGTATGGATTTATGTCCAAACGGTAAATTGTACCTTTCGTCAGGTGATGATTCTACGGATGGTAACCCAACTGGTCATTTATATGAAATGAATACCGCGACCGGTGATTTAACCTCCGTTGGTGATATTACCTTCAATTTGAAAGGAACCAAGGTATCTGGTCGTGAAGTTTCAGCGATTTCTTGTCGTCAAGACGGTACATTATGGGGTTGGGCTGAAGAGTGCGGATTAGTTAGAATTGATCCAGCAACAGGTAATTCGACGTTAGAATTGCAATATGCAGACGATGCCACTTGTTTAACTCCAGACCCAGCGGCTTATACTTCTTATGTGGAAGATATGACTTGGGATATGACGGGTAGAGTGATTTACTATCCGTTAGATAATAAGATTTTCTCTTATGATCCAAGTACTAAGAAAACATTAGAAATTGCAACTTTGGATCGCAATGTAGAAGCGACTGAAATGTTGCCTAATGGTAATTTGTTGGTGGGTTTACATGGTTCGCACAGTTTGCTTGAATTGAAATTAGCCCCATCTATCAATAAATCTACGGCAGTGAGCGATGAAGTATCACATGCACTCGTACCAAGTCCTTACAATGATACTGAAGCGTTGACTTGGTCATGTTCTTTAGGCGAAGTGCGTGATTGTGCGGCTAATCAATGGGTTTATGTTAAAGATAACGCGAGTGACGGTACTGGCACAGGTCCTATTTTGAATTTGGACGGCGTGCAAGTAGCTACGGGTGTGAGTTATGAAATTTATGGCGTTGCAATTCGTGAAGATGGTGATCGTATCACTGTTGCGATGAATGCACGGATGGGTTTGCGTGGTGAAGATTTGAACTCTCCACAAGCTGTGGACGGTAATATTGCTTGGTCAGATTTTGTATTTGATATGGTTACCAAAGACGCCACTGGCAATTTTACTGGTTCTAATGCTAAGTACGCAGTGCATTTTTCACCAGGTAGTGATTCCGGAGTCACTGAATTGGGACTCTATGAAAATATTACTTTGAAAGATGTGACGCAGGAAAATTATGGTTGGGGAAGTATGTCTAGTTATAATCGTGGCGATTTAGGTAATTTACCCAAACTAAATAGTTATTTTTCATCTATTTATAGTAAATCACGCAGTGTTCCAATGTCAATTGCGACGGGTACTAAAGTTGCTGATGATGGTTTCCGTTTGTTGTCACCAGAAGAGTTGAAAGCGATGAAGTTAGATTTTGCTAAGGGTTTGACGATGCAAGCAAACAAATTGGGTGAATATACTTTCGGTTTTTCATTCAAGAAACAAGCTGATATGCAAGGTGATTTCGTTGCTTATGTATTTACAGAATGTATTAATGACAGTACTGCCATTGTGAATCGTTTGCCACTTGCGACAACAAGTGCTTGTAACTAGTCTCGGTTTTACTGTGTAATAGTGAATTATTAGCAAATTATGCCTCTTTTTTGATATTTGCTAGCTTGTAGTTAAAAGAAACGCCGGATGCGCCAGTCGTAATCCGGCGTTTTTTTTATACGTGTATTTGAATATTATTTATTGAAAGGAAAATGATATGAATTCTCCTCTCCTCCCTTTGCGTATTTTAATAAGTATTTTATTGCTTGGCGTGTTTAGAATTGGTATGGCAGCTGTTCCCATTAATGATAACAATCATACAGCTATTAGAATTAAAGCTTTACCTTATGTTAATCAACAAGATACGTATGAAGCCTCTAATCAAGCGCGCGAATTAACTCCACCATGTATGACTGAAGCCCAAAATAGTGTGTGGTATACCTATTTACCCCAACAAAATGAAACACTTATCATTGATACATTTGGTTCTGACTATGATACGGCATTGTCCATTTGGACTGGTAGTAGTTATCCTAGTTTTATCCCTGAAATATGTAATGATGATAGTAATAATTTTTCGCAATCACAAGTGGTTATAGCGGTAAAAGCAAACACGCTTTATTGGATTAATATCAGCGGATATCGGGGTGAAACCGGTCATTTAGTGTTGCATATGCAAGCCGCTCAAACGATGACAAATGATGCTTTGTTAAATGCAATAAAAGTTGTTCCCGATGAAAATTTAAATTTTGTCAGCGAACCGATTGATACGCAAACTGCTACATTAGAAATGAATGAAATTGTTGCAAGTTGTGCATCCAATAGTACTGCAAGTATTTGGTATTCTTATATTCCTAAAGAAGATCAACGGGTTGTTTTTGATACTTTTTTATCAGATTATGATACGGTGCTAGCAGTATGGGCAGGCAGAAATCAGCATCCTTTACTTGAAACTGCCTGTAATGATGACAGTAATGGAGGACAATCGCAGTTGGCTTTATCGTTGAGTAAGGATAGAGAATATTTTATCAGTATTGCCGGTAAAGCAACGCCCTTATCTAAAGCGAGCGGTGTGGCTACTTTAAGAATGACAACGCCGCCAAGTAATGATCATATGGCACAAGCTTTGGAAATTACAACTTTACCTTATGAAAATCAACAAAATACCGGTGGTGCTACCGTAGATGATATTTCCCCAAGTTGCGCACCTAAAAATACGGGTGTATGGTATCAATTTACGCCTGAAAAAGATTACGCTAATGTGACTTTTTCTACGATTAAATCAAGTTATGATACTGTGATATCAATATGGATCAAAGACACTGAAGTTGCGTGCAATGATGATGTAGTGACAACTGAGGAACAAAGCCGTGCTTCACAAGTCAGTTTGCCGCTGTCTGCAAATATCACTTATTTGATTAATGTGAGCAGTGCTTATGAAGAAAGTGGTAATCTTCGGTTCAAAGTTACTGAAGGTAAAGCAGATTTTTCTATTGCAACTCAACCCGCTAATCAAAATATTATAATTGGACAAACGGCTACACTCAGTATCATATTAGCGGATAGTCAAAATACGTTAATCACTGATCCAATGGGAGATTTATGGGGATATGCCACTGCATCGCCTTTGATATTCCAATGGCATCAAGGAAATGTGGGCGACGTCACAACGCCAGTGGGTACAAATCATTCTACATTAGTCACGCCCATTTTAAATAACAGTACGCGTTATTGGGTACAAATAGCCAATTCTACTGGTCAAGTCAACAGTATTGCAGCAGCAGTCATGGTAGGAGATACGCCGTTACCACCGGATATACCTGTAGAAATACCACATAATGGGGTTGGTATTGATAGCAATTATCAAGAAATACCAACAACTGCTAATTTTACTGGTTTAGTAACAAAATCATTGGAACAACCGATAGCTTTATCAACAATTACCCAACAAGACGATGTATTTATTATGGGTGAAATTACGGTCGATCCACAACATATTGGGCAAACAGCCGATATTTTAACAGTTGGTATTTATCAAACAGATTCATCATTAGATATTTATATGCGCAATAATATTGTGTGGGAAGTTTGGTACGATTGGAATATTGCTCAATTGACCGCTGCCCAAGCAGAAATTACATTAACTGATAAAGTAGAAGTGCCTATTTTTACGGGAAATTTTGCTCAAATGCACGGTAATTACGACGTTTATATTGGTTATCGTTTAAAAAGTAACGCTGATCTAATTTATAGTGGTGAATCAATACAATTTACAGTAGACTGACAGATGAATTGAATTATTGTGCTATTTTGTGTAAATGCAATTTAAGATAAATCGGTGTAAATTTTGCATATTTTTACGATTATTATCAATAACCAACGTAATACAAAAGGTGTACAGTAATCGATTTTGTAGGTAGGGACAATTATTATCTCTAAAAATGTAGCTTAGGAGCTTAACTAGATTGCTTTACATATATTTAAATGTATGTAACAATGAATAAGTAAATTGAAAACGTATCTCGCCGTAGAGGTTCTACGGTCGTTTACGTTAATGCGGCATATACCTCACAAATGGATTCGCGTAACGGGACTCTTTCAGGGATTCGATGCGGGGATAAATTTTACTGTGAAAACGGGGAGGTATTGCAAGCTGACCTAAACGCAGCACGAAACGTTTTAGCAAGATTATACGATCAAG
>DYNN01000113.1:0-741 GCA_020721045.1 Thiomargarita sp.
AAAGTGTTAACTCATTTGTTGACATGTTAATAGATGTCAATAGAATTGTTATCTCATTCTACAACAATTAGACGCTGAGATAGAGCAATCTTAAATAAAGCGCAACAACATCGATATAATTCCCAAAAACCTTATTAGCTTGTAGGGTGCATAAACGCAGTGTCATGCACTAAAAACATCGATATTACAAAGGTGTATGACGCTTTGCTTATACACCCTACGAGCTATCATCGCTAGGTTGAATAGGGCGTTTATTCTATAGGTTGGGTAACATCGTGTGATAAACATTAAACATACGGCGCAATACGCTAACGCTATTGCGCCCTATAGCTCTAGCTTTGCATGTGGAAATAGTTTACAAACAAAGAAGTTGTATACCTTACTTGGCTTATGAGTTGTGATTGTTAATCATAATGAAGAGATTCGTAAGTTAGCTTGTAGGGCGCATAAACGCAGTGTCATGCACCAAAAACATCGATATTACAAAGGGGTATGACGCTTTGCTTATACACCCTACGAGCTTCCGTTAAATTTCGTTCTAACATTCTGGCTCTGGCATGGCGGGTGAGTTGAATGGATTTGTTAAGACGTTGACTCCACAAAGTTATTTCTGGCATTGTTACTTCGTTTGTTGTAAATAGGGAAGGTCAGTAGGTAGTGTTATTTTACGTCAAATGCAACCAAAAGGATGTCTGAACCAAGATTCTCAGGATTTTTGGATGACCACGATTTTGTTTAAAT
>DYNN01000113.1:779-9363 GCA_020721045.1 Thiomargarita sp.
TCAGACCGCATCATCGCAGGAGGCAAAACGCAGCATCATGCACCAAAAATGTCGAAACAACAAAGGTGTATGATGCTTTGCTTATACATCCTACGAGCTATACACTCTACAAGCTAAATCAAAAAACATGTGGGTCACTGTCCGCCGCGCACAAGACGAACAAAACTATTATCGTAGTGACGACGATCGTAGTTGGCTCCGCTACCACTGAAACTCACGTACCAAGCATCGTATGGATAATAGGAAAGAGGTGAGCTTGACCAGAAAGATGAACCAGGCGTATTGGGAAAGATGCTTAAGTTAATCGCAGGAACGTAACACCGCAGTTCAACAATGGAGGCTAACTCTTTGATGTTGGGCAAACGCCAGCCATCGCCTTGGATTTGAGCCTGTTGCAAAGCTTGTTGCCAAGTGAAAAGTTTAGCCATGCCGGAAGAGCAATCTGTACCACTTTGTCCTTCTGAACAGCGTTTCCAGATCAAACCTGTTTGATTATCCGTAACCGTACTATCACCATTCAAAGTAAAGCGATTATCTGGGGTGCTGGCCTGCATATTATCATTGCAAATTTGCGCAGCAGTAAGGTTTAGACTAATGGTGAGGTTAAAGGTGAGCAACATTAAACGTGATAAGATCATTAGTACTCCTAAAAAGTTATGGAATTTAAACCTAAACAGGTCGAAACTGTTGGGTTTATAAAGGTCATTGTCCGCCATGCACGAGCTGAACATAGTTGTGGCTGTCACGGGTGTCGTAGCCGTCGTCACCATAGTAGAAGTGTATATACGCAGCCTCGAACGAATCACCGGGGTGAGGCGAACCTGACCAGAACCGTGATTGTGTATTAGGAAAAAACACAGTGTCTATAGAGGGACCAGAGCGGCCATAGTCAACAATTGAGCGCAATTCCTCAAGGTTAGGCATCCGCCAATCATGATAACCACACCAGCCTGCTACATTGACACGCGCCACAAACTCTTGCGTGTTACAGTAGGTGCTAGGATTATAAGATTGATAACCATAACAAGTCGCATCGGAGTCATACTCGCTACCGCCAAAACCATTTGAACCGCCATTAATTGTCGAATCAGTGTTGTACCAAGTATAGCGATCATCCTTGTCATGCAAACCTCCGTCATTGGTTTTCACTTCCCACATCAAGCCGGTGACGTTATCCTGCACACACTTGCCACCATCAATTTTGGTGAAGCTGAAACCGGCATGTCCGTCTGAGTCGTCATTATGCGTCGCATCGCGTCCTTGTGCACAGTCTTGCTGCTCGATGATCTCTCCCTCACAAATGCTGTTATTGCCTGATGGGTATCCACCGCCCCAAATAATGCCAGTGTCGTTGAGCGGTTGACGACTGCCACCAAAATGCGGTTTGACTTCATCTCTGACCACAAAATTGGCTATCCCTAATGCCGTTTGGCCGGCATTCGCGGTAAGCGGATTCACACCTTTTAAGGAACGTAACAGATAAGCATTGTATGTTCCTCTAGGAAGATCTTGAGTTACAGGAATATTCACAGCCGTTTTACCACCACGCCATTCTAGTAAGCTAATACCATCGAAAGGATGAAATTGATTGAGATCATCAGCAAGAAACAGTCCTAAATTATCAGGCAAGCCCACGCCAAAATATTGCGATTGACCCGCAGGAGCAGTTGCCGGAATGGTGATTTTTATCGTATCACCATCTTGATAAGTGGGTTGAGAAACAATGGGATTGACAGCTTCGACTTTATCAGCCACGATCCCGGAAGCGGGCGCAAATTTTTGGATGCGATTGTTATTATGATCCACCACATAGACAAAACCGCTATGGTCTACCGCAACAGCTATTGGGAAACTAAATTGCCCGTCACCGCTACCTTTTGAACCCCATTTAATGACAACGTTACCACTGGCATCAAATTTTTGGATGCGGTTGAGACCGGTATCCGCCAC
Source organism: Thiomargarita sp. (assembly GCA_020721045.1). Taxonomy (GTDB): domain Bacteria; phylum Pseudomonadota; class Gammaproteobacteria; order Beggiatoales; family Beggiatoaceae; genus DYNN01. Next base: position 2,730 of record DYNN01000113.1, read on the forward strand.
ATAGACGAAGCCGTTGCTGTCTATCGTAACACTGTATGGAAGGTTAAATTGCCATTTACCGCTACCCAACGAATTCCATTCAGCAACAAACTTACCAGTGGCATCAAATTTCTGGATACGTTGATTACTCATATCTGCTACATAAACAAAGCCACTACCGTCTACCACAATACCCCATGGATAATCAAATTGCCCATCACTGATGCCCTGTGAACCCCATTTAGTGACGAACTTGCCATTGGCATCAAATTTTTGAACCCGGTGGTTTTGATCTGTCACATAGATAAAGTCACTGCTATCCACTGTTATACCGCGTGGAGTATCAAATTGTTCGCTATCGAACCCCTCTGAACCCCATTTCGCAATAAATTTGCCGCTGGCATCGAATTTCTGGATACGATCGTTACCCGTATCTGCTACATAAACAAAGCCGCTGCTATCTACTGCAACACCCTCTGGATAACTAAATTGCCCGTCACCGTTACCTTGCGAACCCCATTTAGTGACGAACTTGCCATCGGCATCGAATTTTTGAACACGGTGGTTTTGATCTGTCACATAGACAAAGTCATTGCTATCCACTGCTATACCGCGTGGAGTGTTAAATTGTCCACTATCGAACCCCTCTGAACCCCATTTAGTCACAAAAGTATAAGATTCCTCCGCATGGCTAAGCGTGCTGAATAACAACAGCAACAAGACTTGAAACATGAACAGCCATCGCACCGTGGCAATACTCCAAAACTTTGGATGTAAATTATAAGTTTGATTCATAAAAATATTCTCCTAAAATGAATCTAGCAAGCATACGTAAATTTTACATATGTTGCTAGATTCACAAAGTTAGCGTGTTTCCTTAATCTGTAATAACAAAATTAGCTGTCCCTAATGCAGTTTGATCAGGGCTTGCAACTAATGGATTGATACCACTTAAAGAACGTAGTAAATAAACAGTATAACTACCTCTAGGAAGACTTGATGTGACAGGAATATCTACGGCAATTTCACCCCCTTGCCATTCTGGTAAGGTTGTTCCATTAAACTGTTGAAATTCATTGATGTTTCCTGCGACAAACAATCCCATGTTATTTGGTAAACTAATACCGAAATATTGAGAAAATCCTGAAGATAGCATCTGAGGAATTGCGATTTTGACTATATTACCTGTAGAGTAAATAGGTTGTGATACGATGGGATTCACTTGTTCTACTTTAACTACGACAGGTAAGAAATTTAAAACGGCTTGGTTAAAAGCAGATGGATTTTCACTATTACAAAAGTGAGCCCACGTTGCATCAGGTGTATTAATCAATATACGATTTGGAGCATAGCTGAATTTTTTTACAGCATTATCAGCTTCTGTAATCGCATATTCGTCTTTACTCCCTAAAATCAGTAATGTCCTATCTAAAAAACCTTTTAAGATGTCTGCTTCTTCTTTATATGTAAAGGTAAAACTGTGTTCAAACCATGGACTAGCCAATACGAGTCGATCAACCATTTGTGGATAATAAACTGCTAATTGTGCTGCAATACCACTACCAATTGATAATCCAAGAATATCTGCTTTGGAAATTCCTAGATAATTCATTAATTCCACAACATCTAAGGTAGTTCTATCTGCTTTACCCCATGACCATGAATCAATTGGATGAGGGGTTACTTTGCTAGATTGCCCAAAACCCCGTATATCAAACCGGATGACTTTGAACTTCTTAGTAAAATCATCCATTTGACTGTCCCATGAAGCACTAGCCTTGAACGTACTAGCAGAATATTGAGATGCACAATAAGAACAATCACCACCATGTATCATCACCAAAGGCGAACCAGAACCGACCACCTCATAATAAATAGTTTTCCCGTCTGTCGTGTTCATGTAGCCAGTCTCAGCATAAATACTTTGCCAACTTAATAACAGCAACAGATAGCTAATTAGTGAAATAAGCCATCTCAAATAGATAGAATTTTTAGAAAACTTTATAAATAACATAAAGATATGACTCCAGTGATCAAGAATTTATCATACAGTGAAAATTAATACCATAATAATTCTATCACTCCACACCACATCAAGATCGGAAATCTAAACACAATTTTATGTTTAAATTTCTGGTCAATATAATAGGGAATCTATCTAGTTATCTGCATGAAAGAAAAAATGTTTCCAAAATACAGCAATGTCGTTAGATGATTTTAATGTCTTTTCAGATACTTGTCCTTTTTCTATAATCTTAAATTTCACGTCACTGACAACAATAAAAGTGTGTGGCAATTCATCAAACCAAGTCGCAACTTTAGCAACACAACCAGCAGGTCTGTTTACTTGATAATCAGGTGGTTGATAATATTGTTTTATCTCGATGCAATCCAGTTTAATAATGATTTCACCATAATCAATTCGTACTAGGTTATTGATAGTGAAACTGATAGTAAATTTTGCTTCTTCTATAGGTTCGTCTAATACTATCCAAAATTCAAAATAATAATTTTTACCCTTCTTTAATATCATGTTCAAAAACTTGAAAAAAACCTTTTTTGGGCAGAAGCACAAAACTGACTCGTTTCATAAATAATTCAGCGACTTTACGATAGGCTTTGTGAAATAAATTGGCTAAACCTGTTTTATAAAGCCACCAAGCAACATGTGCAGTTTCTTGATGAAAGATATATTCTTGTGGAATTTCACCATCAAACAATTCTTCTAGTCCGATTCCTAATAGTTTGACTATTTCATCTAACTTCTTGAATTCTATTGTTGTTCTACCTGATAACCAGTTGTTGATTGTTTTAGGAGTGACTTTTAGTTGGTGAGCAAGTTCATCGTGAGTAATATGATGAATTGTTAAGTAATTTTTAATAGATTCAATGGATTTTGTAGGAAGTTGTATACCTTTCTTTGGCATAACGTGAGTTCGATACAAGAATAGTTCAAAATAGTGTTTTGATACCCAATTCTAAGTTGTCCAATACTTTGACCCTTATAGTGTGATATCCATGCATCCGGTGATGAAGCCATTGTCGTGTATGTGAACAACATTAAGTTACTAATTAATATAATATAAACTTTTATCACTGCTATCCATCTCCCATTAAATTAATTTTGCTTCAATACATAGATACTTGATAGGGTAATGGGGATTATTACTGTTTTTATACTATTATGTCAACAATAAAGTCAGATAAAACATCACTCCTAAATCAATTACCAATCAATAAAAAAGGTGCCCAGTAAATTGGATGGCGATAGTTAGAATTTTTAAGTAAATTTTTCTGAGCACTTTGTAAGGCTTTGGTTTTTGACAATTTATTATTTCTCAACTGGTGATAAAATTCGGTAATTAGCTGCGTCGTTGCGCGATCATCAATAAACCATAAAGTGGCTAACGCACTACGCGCGCCGGCTTTAATTGCAATTCCCGCTACACCCAATGCAGCTTGATCATCGCCCACCGCAGTTTGACAAGCACTTAATGTGAGTAAATCCATAGGTTCATTACGTAATTCACTCAAACGAATCAATTGTTCTAAACGGTTCATCGTAATCTTATCATCGTAAGTCAACAAAAAAGTATTTTCTGGATTGCTTTCAAATTGTCCATGTGAAGCGATATGCACAATGGAATAATTTTTACTTCGTAAAGCATTGGCAAAATTGTTTTCGGTAAAATTTTCATCTAATAGTAGTGTTGCATTATTTTGGTATAATTGATTGATAGTATTAACTTCATTAGCTACATTGGTAAGTTCTGTATAACCACGAACACTTTTTGATAAGCCACTGATTAATATCGTTGAATCATAATTATTTTTGTTGGCTCTAGGTTCAGTCAAAGTCAAACTAGGTACAGTGACAAAGGCGTATTTGTTAATTAAAAACTGATTACCATCATGTAGTGCAGCAAACGGAACGGTACGCAAAACGCCATCGGGTGCAATGATCAATGTGTCGATTTGTTGTGCTTGCAAAGTGGTTTCTAAGGGCTGAATGAGCCAAGTGTATAAACGTTGTGCATAAGGTAAATAATCGTTGGTTTCTTCAGTTTCTAGCTCAAAACGAAACTCATTAACTTCATTTTTTAAGCGAGAAGCGGTTATCGGTACGGAAAATTGTTTAATCTGTTGATCAGGTAAAGTGAGTAAAATTTCACTACGATCAGGTAATAAAATTGGATATAAAATAGCGGTATGCGCAATATTATTTTCTAAAATAGTTTGTCTAGTTTGGGCGGCGGTAACGCAATCATCACGAAAATAATCTTGTAATTCAGCCGTTTTAAAGCGTTCTATTGTTTGCTGCGCTTCCAATAACCAATGAGCGTTATTTTGCTCCTTTTGTGCTTGTTGCAATAATAAATCAGCTAATTCAAAATAGACGGTGCCCATTGTTTCTCGAAAAGATTGTGAATCGTTGCGAAAACCAATGGTTAATTCGTGACGAATCGGTTGCAATGTGTCTACAGCCCGTCGATAGGCATTAATCGCTGTTTCGCGAGGTGGTGCATCGGGGAGTTTAGCCAACGCGCTCAAAATACGCCCTAGTTGCCATTGCCAACGAAATAAAATATCTTTAGCATCAATCTGTTGAGCTGAAAAAATCGCTTGTCGGGTTAGGCGTAATGCTTCAGAATATCGTCGCTGATGTTCATATAAATGTCCCAAATAACCGTAGCTATATGACATCAATCGTTGATCTGCCAGTGCAATTGCACCTTTTAATGCATCATCCAAAACTTGATAAGCCAATAAGGTCAATTCGGTTGATGGCGAAGTCTCGGATAATAAGGGATTTGCATCGTATTGAATATTTTCTGCCATATCACCGATGCTGAGTAAATTAAACACTTTGGCATAACTGAGTGGTAATTTATCCAATATTTGCCAAGTTTGTTGTAAAGTCGTAGTCGCTGCTTGGAATTGTCCTTGTTTGAAGTGCACTTGCGTCATATTCAGTAATAAACGTGCAATTAAAATCGGGACATCTGTTTGTTTAGCCAATGATAAAGCTTGTGCATAAGTATCAATGGCTTGGTCATAATAAGCTTCTACAGTCAATACATTACCTAAATAATTCAATACTTTGGCTTTTAATAAGGCAGGCGCATCCTTGGGTAATAAGGCGATACTTTCATCAATGTATTGTCTAGCCAAGCTATTTTGTTGGGTTGCCAGTGCCAGATCACTCAAATTTGCCAGAATCGTCACTTTTTGCAGTGCATCATTTTTAGCCAAAGGCAAAGCGCGCAATAAAGTATGATAACCTTTTTGTGATAAGCCCAGTTCTTGATAAGTTGCGGCTATTTTGATTAAAATCTCAACATATTTTGACGTATTTGCCTCAGTTGTCGATAATATCGTCTGCCATTGCTGCACCGCCTGTTCAAATCGTCCTTTTTCAAACGATATTTGCGCAACTTCGTCAGATAATTGCGTTTCTCCTAATACTGTAGTGACAAAAATAAGCAATAAATTCAGAATAATAAATTTGCTGAGCATGAGACACCTCTGAAATAATATAGCCAGTGAATATAAGATAATATGATAAAGATTGTCAAATTCTTTTTGATTTTGTAAACTGTTAATTTTATAATTATTTTTTCGTGAGATTCATAGAGACCGTAGGCCCGATTAGCGTAGCGTAATCGGACCTACGTGGGCTAACTTTTTAATTCTAACTCTATAAAGTGAAAATAATGTGGCAAGATAAAGTGAAACAAGTTGCGTTAGGTATTCGTCGTCGGGTATTTGAACATACAATTAAACACAAGGGTGGCTACCTAAGTCAAGCGTGCTCGTCGGCTGATTTTTTGGCGACTTTGTATGTAAAAACCTTAAAATTGAGTGATGGTATTGCACCGACGATTCCACTCCCTTTTGCTGGCGTGCCCAGTGCGCACAATCCGCATAGTTTTACCGGTGCGGGTTACCATGGTGAAAAACTGCCTGATTTAGATAGATTTTTTATCAGTCCTGCACATTATGCCTTAGTCATTTACGCAGCTCTCATTGAAATCGGACGCATGTCACCTGAAGGCTTAGCCCAATTTAATCAAGATGGCAGTAGTGTCGAAATGATTGGTGCCGAACATTCTCCCGGCATGGAAGTAACAACAGGTTCTTTAGCACAAGGCTTGAGTATGGCGGCTGGCGTGGCATTGGCTAGAAAATTACGTCAGGAATCGGGACGCGTTTGGGTTTTTATGTCAGATGGTGAGTTACAAGAAGGGCAAACTTGGGAGGCTTTGCAGGTCATTAATCACTACAAATTAAATAATTTAGCCATTATTATCGATGTTAATCAACAGCAGTGTGATGGCGCAATGTCTTCGGTGCTGACGTTGGGCAATGCGGCTGATAAATTACGCGCTTTTGGTGCTGAAGTGTATGAAGTGGATGGACACGATATTGAAGCAGTGGCACAGACTGGTGAAATTTATCCTCAACAATCGGCATTAGTGATTTTGGCGCATACCAGTCCTTATCAAGGCATGGATTTTTTAGCTAAACGCGCACCTAAATTGCATTATGTTCGTTTTCAATCAGCAGAAGAAGCGCAAGAATTAGAACAGGCAATTAGAACTTAACTAGATTGCTTTACATATATTTAAATGTATGTAATAATAAACAAGTAAAT
>DYNN01000025.1 GCA_020721045.1 Thiomargarita sp.
TGGTATCTAACTTACCGCCTTGATAATGATAACTCAGCGTGCGTTGACCTCCGATGCCATCATCGGCACTGATTGCCGACACGACAGACAATGCCCCAGTAAAATCTATCATTGGATGCTGGGCGTTCGATTCTTTGGTATAAACGCTGGTATCAGTTAGCAATTTATAAGTAAAGGTCGTCTTGGCTTGATGGCCGTTGGTGACGCTGGCTAACAGTTGTTCGTTTTTCTGATTGGAGAGGGCGACCCAAGGCCCATCATGGGCAAAGCCAATCACATCGGCTATCCCATCCCCGTTCATATCCACTGCATCACGCGGATAGGCATTCTCATTATTCCAGCCACCGTTAGCGGCAACGGGCCAACCCGGCAACCATCTTTGCGGCGCGGTAAAATTTTTGCCGGTAGAGAGAGAAACATAAACGGCATCTTCAGCGGCAAAACCAACGATGTCAGTGAGTCCATCGCCATTGACATCAGCTAATTTGCGAGATTTGCTGGTTTCATTCCAGCCACCCAATGCAAAATAATCGGCAACCCATAATTCAGGAGTCGTAAAACTACTGCCCGTTGAACGGGAAACATACACGCCGTCGGTGCCAAAACCTACAATGTCAGTTAATCCGTCGCCATTCACGTCGGCAAGCATACGTGGATAGAGATTTTCATTACTCCAAGGGGTTCTCGCAACATACGCGCCGGGAAGCCATCTTTTAGGCGCAGTGAAATTTTTGCCGGTAGATAGAGAGACATAAACGGCATCGTCCGTAGCAAATCCAACAATGTCAGCCATTCCATCCCCATTAACATCTACCAGTCGGCGAATTTTTATGTCCTCATGCCAACCGCCTGCGGGAGTGTAATCATATACCCAAGGAACTTCAATCCATGAAAAATTATTGCCTGCTGAAGGGGATACGTAAACACCAGCGAGCCCAAATACAACAATGTCAGCCATCCCATCCCCATTCACTTCAGCAAGGCGGCGCGGCGCAACCTTCTCACCACCGGGTGGGGAAGAATCTGAACTATACACGCCGAAGTTTATAGGTGTGGTAAAACTAGAACCGGTAGAAAATGCAGTCCAAACCCCTCCAAAAGTTCCTCCTGCAAAACCAACGATGTCGGCCATTCCATCCCCATTAGCATCAGCTAAATAGCGAGGATGCAGATTATCATTGGTCCAAATACCAGCACTTGAACCATACCAAGTTGAAAGCCAAGCAGTCGATTCTGTAAAACCGCTACCCGTGTTGAGAGACACTGCCACACCAGTACCCGCAAAAGCGACAATATCCAATAATCCATCACCATTCACATCCGCTAAACGGCGTGGAAAAACGGCTTCATTATTAAACGACTCATTCGCACCATAATGAGGCGACCAATGCTGAGGTTGAGAGAAGCTATTTTCACCCCCAGACAACCAACTAAACGTGGTCGGCGCAAAACATTCGCTATTCGTGCCACATTCCTGCACACTCACTAAGCGCGACTGTTGAATCGCCCCTGCTTGTTCATAAGCCATTGAATACTTACGATAAATCTCCTCACTATCCCACGTTTCCACACGACTCAAACGCTTCGTCACCGCGGAAATGGAACCGCCAATAAACGCCGGCAACACATCCGGTCGGTCTTCATAGAAAAATTGCACGGACGCAAACGGACTCAAACCCGCCGCTTCATTGCCTGTGTAATCAATGCGTTTCGGATAATATTCACCGTTGTCATTATTCTCCTCATAAGACACCGCCAAATAATTGCCTTTGGTATCTAGGATTTTATTCACGGCCCAAATCATCACGTCCTTTCGACCCTGCGCTTCCACGCTGGAATCGGGCGTGAATCCATATTCCAAAATCAAGCCGGTTTTCGTCCACGCTTTAAATCGTGGCATCTGGGTCTCAGGATTGAGAAACGACACAATTTTCTGGAAAGTATGTTGTTCGGTATAATAAATCGTTCCTTCTGCCCCATACTCCCCTTCCACCGCCATCAACTTTTCCCCATCCAAACAAAAACGGTCATGCGCATCAAAATCCACCGCGTCAATTAACCCATCTTGGGCTTGCGTGGCCCGACAACGAGTAATCGCCGATAACCCATTCAAAGACCAGCCCACTCCCAATGGCCCATTATTTCCTTGACTGTTATACCCCAACGACAATTTTGGAGCCATGCCTGACGTTCCCGCTGGCGCAGTCAGAGGTAATTGACACACTGCACCACCCGATTCACTGACTTCACAATTAACTGGAGTATAACCAGCCATTTTTCCGGGTAAAGCAGGTATTTCTTGGGCTGGTGCTACACCTTGTACTTTCCATTTAAGCGTTCTGCTTCCTATAGTCACAGATAATTCTTTGTCACCACTTGTTGCGGTGGTAGTTAATGCAATGATATCATTAGGATTCACTGTGGCACTCTGTCCAACAACAATGCCATTTAGCATCAATTGACCATCACCGACTACAGTAGCCGTTTCAGTACTAGGCATAACTAAGGAGTTAGAAGTGACTGTTTGACCAATAATGGCAGCATTTTGATCAACAAAGGAAGCAGTCCAATCATTCACAAAGGTAGGAGGCGTAACTGTAGATGGTTCTGCGATTTCATCTATCGGTTTTATGATGGGTTCTACAACGAAAGGTAAATTTGAAGTTGTAATACCTTCGGCTTGTAACAATATTGGACGTGCTGCGTAGGAAATGGTGTTGTTGTCATACAATCGATAACCGATAAAAACATAAAACATGGCGGGAGCATTTGCTTGACTCAATTTGAAATTGATAGGCACTTCATCTTTGAGAGTCACATTAGCTGTATATGGATTTTTAGCTAATGCTGGCATCCATATATCAGTAGTTGCATATAAATCAACAAATTCAGATTGCCCTTGATTGGAAACAACGTGGTAAATCGTATCAACGTCTCCGTTGTAGGGTAAATCAGGTTCTCTTGCAATGACAACTAGTAAATCGGCTTGTTTCCCAATATCAGCAGTATCTACTTGAATTGCTGTTTGAACGGTAACAGTATCATCTGAATTAATTGTCGCAGATGTTAATACTTTTCCATCTGCTGTGAGCATTCCACCTGAAAAGCTTGCTTGAGTGGTTGTGAAACCAGCTACATTAATTGCTTTTCCAGAAGATAAGAAAGGTAAATCGGCTGCCCAACTTTTTGAACAGAACAACAAACTGAGCGATAATATTTTGAAATAAAAAACGAATTTTTTAATTGCTTCTATTTTTTGAAACATAAAAGTGCCTCACGAATGATATATAAATCCTCAATTAATTAATTTGTGAGTTTAGCACTATATACCATAAAAAATAAATATATTTAAAAATTTAACTTGAAATGACTACATAGAGTTCAGCAATGTCATACGCCAAAATCACGTGAGGTTAATTTATAGTAAACCATTTACTACCAAAACCTCGTATAAGCTATCAAAAAAATAGTGACTGATAACCGAAAGTAAAATAGTAACCTCATGGCATGTTAACTATTAAACAATACTGAATATAAAACATTGACAAAGAAAATAGATGTTGTGTAGAATGAAAGAGTATGTTGCATTTTAGACATAACACTACCTTATGGCGATAACCAAGCCCGTGTTATGTTGACAACAGTCAAAGGGCACGGGGTAAAACTCGTGCTTTGGTAGATTCACCCGACAGCCCGCCCGCGCGGCGGTAAAGCGCAAACAAAGGGCTCTGTCGCAGTTGCTAAAATCTGCTCATGGTAGGTTTTGGTAAGTAAAAAGAATCGGAAAGAAATAAGAGATTAGAAATGCTGTGCTTTGCGGGTTATCGCGTAGCAACATCTAAATCCAAATGGTGGAGACGTTATCGGTATGCTATACTCGTGTTTAACACTTGTTGTAAGTACCTAAATTAAGGTTTATCACGAGTGTGAAGACTGGGCAAGGGTGCGAGACTTTCCCAGTCAATTTTTGTGGTTTGGTCACTTCTGCGTATCAATTCTCACGATTAATTGATTATTGCGGCATGCTAATAGCGCAAGAGATTGATGCAATAGGACATTGTTCGACAATTTTATTTAACGATTTATGTTGTGTGCTGCTCAACAATACTGCACTGCAAAAAACAAAAACCGCTGTCATAACACCAATACGAATATACCTCGCATTATTTATGCAAAACAGTTTTATTTGTACCATGTCAATGACACGATTCCTCACAATATAAAGTAATTGCCGCGTTGTCATTGTTGAATTCCTTTAAATTAGTTCGATATTGATTACCTCAAATGCATTTTCCGTTCCATGTTATTTATTGATAATAAAGAAGCACTTGAATCTCTTGAGAGTGTTAAATTTACTGAAAATGCGCATTGCTATAGCTGAAAATGCGCAAAACTGCTGAAAATCAACACATCTTATTTTTTATGTTCACTCAATAAAATAGGTAATGCAGCTTTGAGATAAATCAACATAGACCATAGAGTTAAAATGGCGGCAATGTATAGTAATATATAGCCTATAGTGAAAATAGGTAATGAAAATAGCGGATCGTGAAATAGTAACATCATCAATGCTAACATTTGGGCGGTTGTCTTGATTTTGCCGATTTGTGAAACAGCGACATTTGCCCGTTTTCCTAGTTCAGCCATCCATTCTCTGAGTGCAGAAATTGTAATTTCCCTACCGATAATAATTGCAGCTGGTAAAGCCATCCATGGTGTAGGATGCGCTTGCACCAATAAAACTAACGCTATAGCAACAATTAATTTATCAGCAACCGGATCAAGAAATGCGCCAAAAGTGGTGGTTTGTTGCCATTTTCTAGCGAGATAACCATCTAACCAATCTGTAGCAGCAGCTAAACCAAAAATAAAGGTAGTGATTATATTGTTCCAACTGACTGGAATGTAGAAAGTAATTACAAGAATAGGGATAAGTATAATTCGTATTAGCGTTAGGATATTGGGTATATTCACAAGTATTTTGTCTATCAGGATGAGAAGAGTGTGATTATATCAATAACATGAGTTTAGCGTAAAATAACTAAAATGAAGTAGTTTTATTATTTAAATTTTCTGCACGAAGCTAAATAAGGCTAAATTTGTAGTACAATGGTCGCCCAAATAAGTGTAGGATCAATTGAACAAAACTGATATTTTCATTTTACGATTGTCCTAGTTTGAGCTTAAACATATTGTTTGTATTAAATATTTTCTAGGTTTGTACCAAATATATTACTGCAAGCCAAATAATTAAAACGCTTGACAAATGATTTAACCCATTACAAAATTTCACATTTTATCGTTTATTTTAGGAGCAATATAAAATTGGCGAATTCTCCCCAAGCAAAAAAACGCGCAGTTCAAGCTGAAAAACACCGCGAACATAATGCCAGTCTACGTTCTATGTTTCGGACTAGTATTAAAAAAGTGATTAAAGCAATCAAGGCGGGTAATAAAGAAACAGCTACAGTAGCCTACCGAGCAGCGGTGCCTGTCATCGATAGAATAGCTGATAAGGGTTTGATTCATAAAAATAAAGCTGCACGACACAAAAGCCGTTTAAATGCTCATATTAAAGTAATGCCGTAAACTTTATAGTTGTTTGATGCTGTCTATTTCATCGGCAGCATCTTCTTCTTGAAAGCGGCGAAATTGTGATGGCTCAATCTGATGTTGAGCAAGTAATTGTTTGAATTCGCTTATTTTTGTATTAAATCCAGCTATACCCGCTGCTTGTACGATATCGCCGTTCCATATCCGCAATACGCGATTTAAGTAGTTGTGATCGAACTCTAATCTGGCTTCTTCTAAGGTCTGAAATTTTCTTTCATTTTCTCGTAAAGCCCGTTTAACTAAGGTTAGGGGAATCAGTGGTGAGATGGATAATACGCTACATTGTTCTACCACGTTTTGTAGTTGTCGCACGTTACCGGGCCAAGGCATAGAAACGAGATAATCCAACGCTTCTGGTGAAAAACGAATGGGTTCTTCTAGTCCTTCTTTTTCTGCGTATAATGAAAGAAATTGGTTGATTAATAATGGAATATCTTCGCGACGTTCTGCCAGTGCGGGCATATATAGCGGAATTACATTGAGCCGATAAAATAAATCTTCTCGAAATTCACCACGTTTCACTGATAATTCTAGGTCTTGATGGGTGGCTGAAATAATTCTCACGTTAATCGTCACGCTATCGACTGCACCCACGGGTTTAACTTGTCCCTCTTGCAACACGCGCAGTAATTTGATTTGAAGCGTGGGGGGCATATCGCCAACTTCGTCTAAAAATAAGGTACCTCCATTGGCTGCTTGAAATAAGCCTAAATTTTTACGTACTGCACCAGTAAACGCACCTTTTTCGTGTCCAAATAATTCAGATTCTAGTAATTGTTCTGATAAAGCACCGCAGTTTATGGCTAAGAAAACTTCTTGTGCACGTGGGCTGGCTTTGTGAATAGCCTTGGCTAGCATTTCTTTGCCTGTACCCGTTGCACCACCGATAAATACGCTACTGCGACTTTTGGCAACACGTTCTGCTTGTTTGAGTAAGTTTGCCATGACACTGCTTTGATGAATAATTTCGGGCGCAAATTGGGTATATCCGTTGTTAATATCACCCATACGATTGAGGGCATGTTTGACGATATCAAATAAATTTTCGGGTTGAACGGGTTTGCTGATAAATTCAAAAATGCCTTGATGGGTTGCACGTATTGCATCTGAAATTTGGGCACTGCCACTGAGCATAATAACGGGTAAAATCGAGTTATGTTCTTGAATGCGTTTTAATAAAGTAATACCATCCATCCCTTCCATATTAAAATCGGTAATCACAACATGCGGATTAAATGCATGTAATTGAACAATAGCGTCCGCACCGCTTTCGACACAAAGCACTTGATAACCTTCTTGTTCTAACCAAGCAGATAACATGGTTAAAATGACAGTGTCGTCATCAACAACCAATACTCGAAATGAATGCATTTCTTCGCTTTGTGCTGATGTTACATAATTGGTTGATTTGTCTAGCATTGAATAATCCTTGAGGCAATTTATTAAGTAAATTGAGATGGTAGTATTTATTATAATAATTGAGAAAAGCTGTGTTACTGTCTAATTTTACGTATTTTGTTATCGGAATGCGATATAAAACCTGTAAATATTACTAAATAGTGTTATATTTTAACGCGAATTGAACAAGGTAAAAAGTTTCTATACACAAAATTAATAGTCAGTTTTCATGAAATACGTAAGCACCATAGCCAACAACGCGATCTTTGCTGCCAGCGGTATCGCCCGAATTACATAAGTGGATTGTATGGGCGCGCATTTTACGCTGACGTGCGCTGACTAACAAGCCATTGATAGCATTACGTCCACACGCTTGTTCATAGGCAATGTGTTCTGGTTGCAAGTTTTCAATCGCTTGTGAAGTGAGTTGATCAAGTCGTTGTGCAGTTTGGCTATCATGATAGTGGCTTAAATCGGAACTGACAATAATAATTGTTTCATCATTACCCCACATTTTTTCAAGCACTTCACTGACTTCTAAAGGCGTTGCATGACCTACAACTAAGGGTAATAGGGTAAAATCTGCTAAAATTTCTTGTAAGAAAGGTAATTGTACTTCTAAACTGTGTTCGTATAAGTGTGCTTGTTCTGAAACAGTTACTTGGGATAATGTCAAGCAAATGTCTCGACTTTCAATATCGACAGTTACTTTTCCTAATGGAGTAGCAAAATATTGGGCAATAGGCACCGCTAACCCTTTAAGTGCAATACGATGCGAAGGACCCAGTAGAATTACTTTTTTAATTAAATGACGGACAGATTGTATCGTTGCATAAACCATTGCCGCTACATTACCTGAATAAACATAGCCGGCATGGGGTGCGATAAATGCCTTAGGCACCGCTATTTGAGTCGTTTCGCACCTCTGTAAAAATTGTTGTACTACCGTACGTAATTCCTCTGCTTGTGCAGGATAAAATACACCAGCAACAGCAGGTAGACGAATTAACGAATTCATAGTTTGCCTCTTGTAGCATTTACAGTATTTAAGTTATAGTGTCAAATTATTTGCCATTAGCCCATTAAAACAACTGTATCAATATACTGAAAAATGAGCAACTACTTTGAGATTTACCTTAACGAATTGACATTTTAATTAAAAAACGATTCGCTGCAATATTAACCTTTTAATAATCATCAATTTAGACAACCATCCATAAATTGGATATACGAGATGAGTGTTTACTCATCACTTTTGGAGTATTTTAGCGTGAGAATGAGATTGTTTTATCGACATGTGGAAGTTATCACCCTGACTATTTTAGTAAATTTATTAGTCGGCTGTGCGAATGAATTAGTTCAACCAAACAAAATAGAACCCCGTCAAATTGCGATAAAAGAAAATATTCAAGAAGCGGCAACGGCAGAATCTATTCCCTTTTTATCACCCGAAGAAGAATTTTTATACAAAATATTGGTGGCAGAATTCGCCGGACAACGAGAACAATATACTTTATCAGTCAAATATTTGTTAGATGTGGCTGAAAGTAGTCAAAATCCTGAATTTGCAGAGCGAGCCACCCGTATTGCTCTATACGCTAGAGAATATGATTTAGTGATTGAGGCTGCGCAGTTATGGATAGAAATTGCACCCAATGATCCCGATGCACGACAAATTTTAGGTGGTGTTTTGTTAAAACAAGGTCATACAGAAGAAGCCATACAACAATTAGAAATGATGTTGAATTATTTGAAGGATAATCCTGAACCACATATTGAAGCCGTGATTGCTTTATTGGAGCAACAACATGATCAGGTAAGTGCTTTAAAAATAACAGAAAAGTTGCTTAAAAAATATCCAAATAATGCAACAATTTTATTTGCATATGCGCGTTTATTGACAACAGCAAAGAAATTTACCCAAGCTGTTTCCGCCGTACAAAAAGTGCTGAAATTGGTACCAAATCATGAACAAGGCATACCACTTTATGCATATTTACTGGAACAGCAAGGTAAACCTGAAGAAGCCTTGCGTTGGCTAAAACAGATTTTATCGCAATATCCTAACGATGAATGGCGACTTACTTATGCGCGTATGCTCATTAGTGAAAAGAATTATACTGAATCTATTCAACAGTTTAAGCTATTATTAGCCAGCTATCCAGAGAATACCGATATTTTATATTATCTGGGAGTTTTATCTTTGCAAATTGATGATATTGAACAAGCTAAACACTATTTGCAAAAATTGGAACAAACAGATGAACAACCCGATTCAGCGCGCTATTTATTAGGACAAATCGCTGAAATAGAAGAAGATTTTAAGCAAGCCAAAGTATGGTATCAAGATGTGATTGAAGGAGATCACTACCTTGAAGCGCAGATTCGCATTGTCGCCATCTTGGTACAAGAAAATCAAGTGAATGAAGCGATTGACTACTTGCATAAAATCGAAGTCTCTGATCCCAAAGATAAATTAGCATTGATACAATATGAAGCAGAATTACTGACAGAACAAACTCGCTATCCTGAGGCAATTGCAATCTATAATAAGGCAATCCAAGCCAATCCAGACAATATTGATCTACTTTATCTACGCGCAATTACTGCAGAATTAATGGGTAATTTAATTTTAATGGAAGAAGATTTCCGGAAAATTTTAACTCTCGATCCAAAAAACTTTAATACATTAAATGCGTTAGGCTATACTTTAGTCGATCGTACTGATCGTTATGAGGAAGCCTATCAATTTATTAAGCAAGCCTATGATTTAGATTCAAATTCATTTTATGTCTTGGATAGCATGGGCTGGGTTTTATATCGTCAAGGACAATATACGCAAGCAATTGAATATTTGGAAAAAGCATTGGTGGCTCACGATGATCCCGAAGTAGCCGCCCATTTGGGAGAAGCTTTGTGGGCAAACGGTGAGCGGGAACAAGCAAAGGATGTGTGGTACAAAGCGCAAAAAACCTTTCCTGAAAATAAGAAGTTACAAAAAACGATTCAACGCTACTTACCATGAAAAAAATTACTCTACTGCTCAGTATATTCCTTGTTTCAGCTTGTACCACAGTATTACCCCCAAAACCTATCACACCCGAAATGCAAGCATTATGGCAAACTCACCAAATTCAGCCAAACGCACTGCATCAGTGGCAAATCAATGGACGTATCGCCATTACCACACCAGATGAAAATTGGGTGGCAAATGTTTATTGGCAACAACAGGATAATCAATACCGTTTACAATTCCACATACCGCCAGGACAAGGCGTTATGACACTCAACGGCAATGCAGGTGCAGTCACATTACGAACCAGTGATAATCAAACTTTTGTCGCCCAAGACCCTGATGAATTGATTGAAAAAGTATTAAAATTAACTATTCCGGTGAAAGGATTACACTATTGGATTCGTGGCATTCCCAAACCCATTGAATTACTAACCGATTACCAATTAGATGAAACAGGTTATTTGTATACTTTACAACAAGATGGTTGGGCAATTGAATATAAACGTTATCAAGACATCGATAATCTACATTTACCTGATAAAATTACTTTACAAAATAACAAGTTCAAAGTGAAAATTGCGATTTCAGAGTGGCACGTCAATTTTGCTAACTAATTAAGCTAAATTCAAATTATTTAACCGTATCACCATTGCTTTCAGTAGATTCTGCTTTTTCCTCCGTCAATTCGCTAAATGGCTCATCGCTATCAGGCGTTTTGCAGCGAGTCATATATTGTTCAAAGTCAAAAAAACATTTTCTATTATTATTAGTGATAATCACCGCAATCGTTGCTAAAATAACAAAAATAATAAGTACTTGAATTAATAATTTGAATAACTCTGAAGAAATTTTTACCAAATAAGACAGTAAATTAAATATAATATAAAGTAGAATAATGACCGCCAAAGAAGCAGCCAATAAATCGATTAATTCAGATAAAGTAAGATGTTGTAATTTTTCTAAAAGCAACAAGATTTTTTCTTTTATTGGCTCAATACGCTCTAAAAACGAGATATGTACAATATTAAACCATTTTAGTAAAGAATCAAACATAGTAATCCAAGTGGGTTTACAACAGTATATTATCTGTTTCACAATAATAAATAGAATGAGGATTTAAGCTAAAATCTTCTTTATATGGCGTAAGATGTTGATTATAAAAGGGATCAGCTTGAATTCTATCCTGCCAACGTTGATATAAATAAGTCTGTTCTTGTTGTAAACGCTGCTGTTTTTCATGAGAATCCTCTAAACCTCTCGTTTTTGACTCATAATGATAAAAAACAACTTGTGGAACAACAATATGTCTAAAACCTTTTTCAGATAATTTGAAGCAAAAATCAATATCATTAAAAGCAATGGCTAAATTTTCATCAAATCCGCCAACCTTGTTCCATAATTCACGTTGAACCATTAAACACGCACCAGTTACTGCTGAATAATTTGCAACTACAGTCAATCGATTAAAATAACCAGTACTTTCAACAGAATAATAGCGATGTGGATGATTAGCCACGCCACCAATACCACAAATAATACCTGCATGTTGAATTGTATTATCTTGCGGATACAATAACTTACAACCCACAGCACCGATTTTAGAATGTTGCGCAAAACCTACCATCGTTTGCAACCATTGTGGTGAAGTTAATAATTGCATATCATTGTTTAATAACAAAATAATTTCGCCACGTGACTGTTTAACCCCCACATTAACAAGACGAGAAAAATTGAATTCCCCCTTTTCTTGCACAATACTCATCTTTTGCGCTAATTTTTGCTGGTAATGGGTTAATATAGCGAAAGTTTCAGCCACTTTGCTATCATTGTCAACGATAATAAACTCGTAATTATGATAATTTGTGATTGCTAAAATGCTGTCGATACAGGCAATTAACAACTCAATCTTATCTCTAATCGGAATAATAATACTGACTAAAGGCGTAGCAATCATTGGATAACTGAGCAAATAACTCGTTGGAATAACAGGATTTAATTCCACTTTGCCACCCAAATCTTCTCGTATCAAAGCCGCTTGAATGCAGGTTAAGGCTGCTGTAGTCTGAGTAGAAAGATTATTAGAACGTCTATGACATAAAATTTTCTGAATATGTTGAATTGATTGAGCTTTTTCTGAAGCTTTTAGAGCAATATCCCACAATAACGTTGAAAAAGGAATATTAGTTGCTAAATCATCAATTTGTTTAATTAATTCAGTGTGATATATAATTAATTGACCTAAGTAAAACTGCCCTTTTAACAACTCATTTGACCAATCTGGTTTAAAATAGGGCTGAGTGTAGTGATCAGTTTCATCAACGCTGTCTTCATCAGAATATAACATAGCGATTGGTTTATCCAATTTATTTGTATATTCTGCAAAACTCAACAACGCATCAACCGTTAATTGATCAGAAGATTCTAGCAAAATAACCCATTGATTTGTCAATTGTTTAAATAAATTACAATAGATAAATGCTGTTTCTGTGCTTTCTTCAATAATAATGATTTTAATACGATTTTGATATTTTTGTGGAAAACTAGGTAAAAGTAGCTTTCTTTTAATAATAATGTAAAGAAACCAATGCGGATAAATTTGGGTAAAAATGCTATTTAAACAATTTGCTAAATATTTAGTATCAGATACGTATAAAATTAGATCGATATGCTCATGATAAGTTAAATTATCTGCTATAAATTCTAAATTTGCTTTATCCGGTTCATTATAACAATAATGACCTAAATGGTGAAATTGCGTTTTGTAAGGAACGGTCAGCCAAATAAATAAGGTATTGACTCTATTATCTGCATTAGGCGATTGTAATTCACAAAAATAGTCATCTGCTGGAATTGTTTTTCCAAAATTAAAAATTGCCCATTGATTATCTTTAAGCAAACAACCTTCCAATTGACAAGTGGCTATAATAGGGTTATTTTCTCGTTTTTGACGTAAAATGAAGATAATATCACATTGATTAACACGATCACCGGTACCTATTTTTAGTGCTAATTGTGTGATCGTTTGTGAAAGATGAATTTGCCAAGTGAAAGTTTTAAAATTTAATAGTGGAATGGAAGTTTCTAATTCTCTTAGAATAGTTTCTTGACTGTTTTCTGTATAGATAGGAATTAAGCCATAATTAGCTAAATTAATGATAGATTCACTAGAAAAAGCTAAATAAGTACTTATTCTTGCAATGAGTTGTTGAATTTTAGTGTGACAAATCTGTTTTTCGTGATTGATTAGTGATTGTTCAAAAAAGGTGAGTGCAGTGTGTGACATAAGTGACAGAATTTATTCTTCTTTTGGCGTAATTTTTACTTTTGCATCACAAGTTTCTTTTACCAGTTTTACAAAAGGATCACTACTAATTGTATTAACAAGATATTCATTTTGCGTTTCTTGAACACGTCGTTGCTGCTCAACGGGTGTGTCTATTGTAGTATTTTGTTGGGTGATTTTAATATCTAAATGTATTTCTTCGCTATATAATTGGCTCAGTGCTTTTTCTAGGTCACCTTTGTAGCGACGAAACATTTCGTGTTTTGGTGATAAAATCAAAGAAATCGTATTGCTTTGTCGTCCTTGATAACTACAATTTTGTGCTAATTGCTTCACCATGCCGGAAGTCGTGGGTAATTTGCTAATAATATTAGTCCATTCATCTGTTGGTAAAGGTGTTGTAGATGGCGCGATTGATGGCGTTGAATGTGCAACAGTTTGATGGGTTTGTGGTGGTGTAATTGTTTGATTTTGAGGCGATTGGATGATATTTTGTATCATTGCTGCGGGACGAAAAGCAAGCATACGTAGCATAATCATTTCAAATCCGCCTTTTGGTTCAGGAGAAAGCGGTAAATCGCGGCGTCCAATTAATCCAATTTGATAAAACAGTTGTACATCCTCAGGTGATAACTGTTGTGTCAGGGTTAAAATAGCTTCCGCATGGCTGTCATTTTTGTCGATAGCAGCCGGTAATATTTGTACTAAAGCAATCTGTTGTAAGATGGATAATATATCGCTCAATACGGTGGTAAAATCTGGATTTTTTTCTGCTAATTGATTGATTTTTAGTAATAATTTTTCTGCATTATTGTTTGCCAATGCTGTGACTAAATCTAGCACTACATCTTGATCTAATGTGCCCAACATATGACTGACTTCAACACCCGATACATTGCCGCCACTAAATGCAATTGCTTGATCTAATAGACTTAATGAGTCTCGTACACTTCCATCTGCTGCTTGCGCTAACAAACGTAGTCCTTGTTCATCGTAGTTGATTTGTTCGCTGTCAAGAATTTTAGTTAAATGTTGATAAATTTGTTCTCGTTGTAAGCGTTTAAGACTGAATTGCAAACAACGTGATAGGACTGTGGGTGGTAATTTTTGCGGATCAGTGGTGGCTAGTAAAAATTTGACGTGAGCAGGTGGTTCTTCCAATGTTTTCAGTAAGGCATTGAAACTACTGGTTGAAAGCATGTGTACTTCGTCGATGAGATAGACTTTATAACGTCCGCGAGTGGGCGCGTATTGTACATTTTCTAGTAAATCTCGGGTATCTTCGACTTTTGTGCGTGAAGCCGCATCTACTTCAATTAAATCAACAAAACGCCCTTCATCAACTTCTCGACAAGAGTGACATTCTCCACAGGGATACGCTGTCACGCCTTTTGTTTCGCAATTCAATGATTTAGCTAAAATTCGCGCAATGGTCGTTTTGCCTACACCGCGCGTGCCAGTAAAAAGATAAGCATGATGTAATCGATTGTTTTCTAAAGCATTAGTCAGAGCGCGTACAACGTGCGTTTGTCCAATCATTTCGGGGAAATTATGGGGTCGCCACTTGCGAGCAAGAACTTGGTAAGCCATGTTATTGGTAGAATTATGTTTGACCGTGTTGAACACGAAATGGGTGGCGGCGCATGTCAGCCAACACCCCGGCACTCATACCCATTGCTGCCGCTGCTTCCTTCCGGACCTGACGGGGTTCACAATTTCATGATGCGGGGGAACCGACACGAGCCACCATAGATTTGGCGGAGAGAGAGGGATTCGAACCCTCGGTACGGATTAACGTACACACACTTTCCAGGCGTGCTCCTTAAGCCACTCGGACATCTCTCCATCTTTGAATATTAAGCTAAGCATTTTAGCAGTAAACAAGGTCGATCGTCTAGCGTTAAATGTACAAGACGCATTCTTATTTTTAAAATGAATTTATTTATTAAATAACAATAGATTAAACGATTACTAAGCGCAATTCTTATGTTTATATCTTATTGAAAATAAAATTGAATACTAAAACTTGCTTGTGGTGAGTTTGGGTAAAAAAGGATTGGAGAATTATACGAGGTGCCAAATTGAATTTTAGACACCTCGTTTAGTTAAAATGGTTTATTTAGCGGATTCATTGCCAACAGAAATGGAAATTTTGCAACCTTTACTCATGGTGCAATAAATAGCGTAACCAAAAATACCCGCTAAAGTAATGACATTAGCAGCCATCAGTACGTAAGGAATGAATACGGCTGGATTTTCCATGTTTAAACTCCCAGTATATTAAGTTGAAATATAAATAAAGTCATAATTGTCCGTAAAAAGACTTTATTCTCTCTGTAAAATCACGCTTAGATAGAGGTTCTGCAACTCTTGCTAAACATGCAATATGCGGCATAGGTCACAATACCGACAACAGTTACGACATTAACTGCCATAATGAGGTAAGGAACAAAAA
Source organism: Thiomargarita sp. (assembly GCA_020721045.1). Taxonomy (GTDB): domain Bacteria; phylum Pseudomonadota; class Gammaproteobacteria; order Beggiatoales; family Beggiatoaceae; genus DYNN01. The sequence goes on from DYNN01000025.1 coordinate 15,766, forward strand.
TTGCTGGATTTTCCATATCAGTATCTCCTGATTGAGTTATAAAGTTATATTAGAATATGATAATATAATAATGTACTAAACTAGATTTTTCAAGCTAAAATTTTTATTGTTAGTTAAAATAATACTTATGAGATTTTACATTAACAAATAAATATTGATTATATTTCAAATAGTTATTTCTAATATTCGTTATTATTGATGGAAGCTGGCATGAACTTAACATTTTGAATTTTAACAATTAATAATTATTAAGCGATTTAATCTTTTTATTATTTCTTTGATAAAGAAGAGATAGTAACAATTATTAATTTATTCAAGTCTTATACCAATTTTCATAAATAATTTTACCGTGCTTACTTTACAACAATATGACAGTTGGGTTTTTATACCTGATTTTTATTTATGGAAGGGTATAATTTTTCAATACCTTGATTTTTACTTTAACATCCTTATATTATTAGCAAATAAACATTGAGAGTGCTAAAAGTTTAACTTAAGCATGAAACAGGGAGAAATCGATTATGGCAAAAGCATTAGCGTTGGCTTTTGACACGCAGTTAGCAGTTTTAGGGCAAAGCCCAGAGAGTTATATGCAGGCTGTTAAAACAATTCCTATGATTACAGCCAAGGAAGAAAGAGAGTTAGCTGAGCGTTTTCAAGAGGGTGATTTAAATGCTGCGCGCCAGTTAGTGTTATCTCATTTACGATTTGTGATGTATATTGCGCAAGGTTATCGCGGATATGGGTTGGCTCAAGCTGATTTGATTCAAGAAGGTAACATCGGTTTAATGAAAGCGGTCAAACGGTTTGATCCCAGTGTTGGCGTGAGGTTAGTTTCTTTTGCAGTTCATTGGATTCGCGCAGAAATTCATGAATATATTTTACGTAATTGGCGTATTGTGAAAGTGGTTACTACTAAAGCGCAACGTAAGTTATTCTTTAATTTACGTAGTATGAAGAAAGGGTTAAGTTGGTTGACGCAAAGTGAGGTAGAAAGCGTTGCTCAGGATTTAGGTGTGAGTACTAAAGATGTGTTAGAAATGGAAAAACGTCTGAGTTCTCAAGATATTGCCTTCGATGCGCCTTCTGATGCTGATGACGATGAAGATAGCTTTTTCTCACCGTCCGCTTATTTGGAAGATCGACGTTATGATCCTGCTGATTTAATTGAAAAATATGAATGGGAAATTCATGGTCACGGACAGTTAGAACAGGCTTTAGGTCAATTGGATGCGCGTAGTCGTGACATTGTGCAACAACGTTGGTTGGGCGAAAATAAAGCAACTTTGCAGGAATTAGCGGGACGTTATCAAGTGTCAGCTGAACGGATACGTCAAATCGAAAACGAAGCTTTTAAGAAGTTAAAAAGTAGTTTACGCACTAAATTGAATTAATCGATGCACTGTTAAAGCGCATGATTATTTCAGATAGATAGCAAAATCTCCCTATCCCCTCTTAAAAAAATAGAGGGGATCATTTTCTGCCAAGAATAATCCAATGTATTCAATCTATTAAAAATCATTGCGTTGGCACTTGTTTAACTCGTTACGTTAAAATCTCTTGCACATCATCGTTGTACTTTACTATACTCAATGCTCGTTTGAAAAATAAAAAAGGAATCCGATATATGATGAAGAGAACTTATTGGTTAGCAATACCTGTCATTACAGGTATATTAATCACTACTGCTTGCGGTACTTCTCGCCAGCCACCCACTGAAATTATTGCCAGTGCTGAATCTGCCATTAGTTTGGCTAAAGACAGCAATGCATATGATTACGCCGCACGTGATTTACGCGGTGCAGAAGACAAATTGCAACAAGCCAAAGAAGCCGTGCAAAAGGAAAATTATGAAGATGCACAACGTCTTGCTGAAAAAGCACTGATGGATGCAAAATTGGCAAAAGCAAAAGCAGATGCCTCTGGTGAACATGATGCGACTGAACAAATGCGTGAAAGTGTAGAAAAATTTGATCAAGACATTAATCGGTAACGCTATCATTAATCTATCACAAGGGGGAAATCATTCATGAATTATTATGTAACCGCGAAAAGATGTACCACAGTTATCACTATCAGTTTTTTACTAGCCAGTTGCGCAGGTGTGCCGCAAAAAGATGAAATCTTAAAGAATGCCCGTGCTGCTTATGCAGAAATTGAAGCAAATCCTAATGCTCAAAGTTTGGCTTCTTTATATGATGCCGAGCAAGCGTTGAAAAAAGCAGAAAATGCTGGAACTGTGGTTGAAATGGAACATTTAGCTTATTTGGCAGAAAAACAAGCTGAAATTACGGCAGCCATGGCAGAAACAAAGGGGGCTAAAACTAAGCGGGAAGTGTTGACTAAACAACAAGATGAAGCCCGTTTGAGTGCGCGTGAACGTGAGATTTTAGAAAAGCAACGTCAAGCCGATATGGCATTGGATGAAGCTGAAAGAGCACGTCAAGAAGCTCAAAAATTGGCAGCAAAAAATCAGGATTTAGAAAAACAACTCTCTGAATTACAAGGCAAACAAACTGATAAAGGATTAGTACTGACTTTAGGTGATGTCTTATTTGAAACAGGTAAAGCTGATTTGTTATCGGGTGCCTTGCAACAAATGGATAAAATTGCAGCTTATCTCAGCCAAGCAGTTGATCGTAATGTCTTAGTTGAAGGACATACTGATAACGTAGGTAGTGATGAATACAACATGGGATTATCAGAAAGACGGGCTAATTCTGTTCGTTTTGCGTTGGTAGAACGTGGGGTTACTTCTAATCGCATTTTGGCAAAAGGCTATGGTAAAAGCAAACCGGTTGCTGAAAATAATACTGATGTCGGACGACAACAGAATCGTCGAGTTGAAATCACTATTTTAAATGAGGGTGTTTCTTTACCCGCATTTTAATTTTTAGTAAAACGAGACTTTTGATTGATGCGGTTTGCCAAATCGCTTACCGCATCTATAAATCGTTAATGAGGCAACGAATGGCAATGATTACAAGCCACTGGTTTGCCTTGATTTAACGTAATATTTTTCCCTTCAATACGAAACGTTCTAGTTTCTGCCATTTTTGCTAATGGTGTGCCTTTTAAGTCAATGCCATGACAAGCTTGACATTTTTCCGCGTTACGTTTGTAACTGTAACTGTGTTGATGGTTAGTCCAACGCATATCATTGACGTTATGCATTCCGTGCGGTCCATTGGTTGTGACAGCTAAACTATCGCCGTGACACGTTTGACATTCGATCAATGTACCCGTATGTCCTTGTAATTGGGTTGCTGCTATATTATCACTGGCATCAGCAATGGGATTTGCCCAAATAGCGTGGGTGCTGCCATGACAACCTTCACAAGCAACGCCGCCATGTCCTTTGCTATTACGAAATAGTGTGTCTGGATTTTCAGCAAAGCGTTGATTTTGTGCCGTAATTGGTGAAGCAGATTGATCGCCTTCCAAATAAGTTTGAGTTAAACGAATGCCATCGCTGTGCATTTTCATCCGATCTCCACTCAAATGATCGACCGCATCACCGGTATGACAAGATTGACAACGCGGTAAATCTATCCAAGGTCTGCGTTGTTTATTATCGTTTTGTCCATTTAAACTACCGTCTGCTGATAACGGATATTCACCACCCACTGATAACATGTCGCCATGACAATTTTGACATTCAACCGTTTTACTCATAGCACCACGTTGACATTGGGTTTGCGCACCCGGATGACATTGGTAACAATCTTCTTTACTTTTGCCACCATTAGGAAATACACTGGTGCCATTTTGTTGCAATTTGCCATGATGACCGTGCATTACGCGTGACATGGTAGGGAAGTTGTTTTGAAAGCCTTGAGGTCCTTCTTTTGCGAGGTCTAATGCAGCAGAATAATGACAAGAGGCGCATAATACTGGTGTTTTTGCAGCTAATTCAGTGGCATGTTTGGCATCGTGTAAATGTAAAATATTCCATTTTGCTTGAATTTCTAAATCCGCTTCATTTGACCATGTGATACCGGTGGTTTGTTGAGTAGCCACTTGTCCGGTTGCGTGACAATTTTTGCAATCTGTTTCTTGCGAGACTGGCACTACAATATCCAGCATTGTCAATAATTCTCCGGTTTGCTTATCATGCGCACTAATACGTAACATGGGATATGGATTGGTAGCACCGTTATCGTCAATAGATGTTATAGGAATGCCTGCCGCTTGAAACCATTGTTCTGCCGTATCATATTTAAAATTAGGTGTTGTATCACTATCACCTGGCATGTAGTTACCGCTTAACCCTTGTCCTAATGGCAATTCTGTATTGAATAATTGATTAGCATACGCCCAAAAATTGGTTTTACCCACGCTATAACTATTCAATGAGCCGTTACTATCTGGAATTGGCGAATAACGAACTTCTATTTTATCACTATTGAGTAATGAAGGTTTAGTTCCTTGTTTGAGTACTTGCGCATTCACTACATTATAAGGTGGCAAAATAGAAAAGACAGAAAAATCTTTATCCATACAATGCATACCTAAATCATTGAAACTTAACAAAATATATTGTTCTAAAGTTGCGGGCAAGGTTTCTGATTCTGTATTATCAACAAAACCATTATGATTATCATCACCGTCCGGAAAACCATCGCCATTGTTGTCACCACTTTGCTTATCCGGTAAACCTACAGTGAATTTTAAAGAATGTAAACCGCCTTGCCAATTAGATAAATCCAGTGGATTAGTTCCTACTAACGTCACTACTTGATACAGCGTATATTGTCCAGCAGGAATTTCTTCTGCTTTAAAATTAAATATGGGGTAATTGCCTTGATAAGTTTGCCCACGCTTAAATGGTTCGACTTTCGTAGTAAAACCGGCTGTAGTATAAAACCATAAGACATCGTCTAAAATAACTGCCACATAAAGATCACCACTTTCTGTGGTATCGAATCGAACTTCAGCAACCAATTGATCGCCGTCATTTAATACCGCTTTTGCAGTGTATAATTCACTGGCTGAGACGGATAAACTTAATAAACAATAGATTAAAGCAATTGTAAGTCGTTTTATGGAAAACTGTTTCATGATTGTTCCAATATGATTCTAAAAAGGATAAGATGATAGTTTACAGTAAAATAATTAACTAAATCTTAACGTTGTTTGAGAATAATTGTAGTAAAACACAATAATGTAAATTCAATTTTTAATAAAAAGGTTTTAATAGTGATGACACCAACAAAAATAGCTCACCTCTTTATATTATTATGTTGTTATATAACAACGGGTTATGCTGGTGAATGGTCTGGTTATATTGCAGGAGAGACGCGCTATTTTACTCAATCTCCTTTAAATTCAACTCAATATGATGGAAATAATCTATCCTTATCAGTACAACCTGAGTATCACTACAAATGGGATGACGGTTATCAGAGCTTTACTTTTGTGCCTTTTGCGCGAATCGATCAGCACGATTCAGAACGGACGCACGTTGATATTCGTGAGTTGACTTGGTTAAAAGCTGCTCAGGATTGGGAAATACGTGCGGGCATTCGTAAAGTATTTTGGGGAGTGACGGAATCTCAGCATCTTGTTGATATTATTAATCAATCTGATAGTGTAGAGAATCCTGATGGTGAGGATAAATTAGGGCAACCGATGTTGAATGCTGCTTTGATTCAAGATTGGGGTACGGTGGATTTATTTATGTTGCCTTATTTTCGTGAACGCACATTTCCAAGTGAAAAAGGTCGATTATACAATGGCATTCCTATTGATACTGATGAAGTACGTTATCAATCAAGTGCTGAAGAACGTCATGTAGATTGGGCGGTGCGTTGGTATCATAATATCGATGCTTGGGATATTGGTTTATCTCATTTTGTAGGTACAAGTCGTGATCCTGATTTTGTGCCGATCATGAAAACAGCACATTATTTAACTTTAATCCCTTATTATGATCAAATTCAACAAACGGGCTTAGATTTACAAATGACTGCTGAGGAATGGCTTTGGAAACTGGAAGTTATCTCTCGCAAAACTTCAAAAGAACGTTATACTGCAGCTACTGGTGGTTTTGAATATACTTTTGTTGGTGTGCTTGATAGTGATGCGGATGTGGGCATGATTACCGAATATTTATACGATGATCGCGGGGATGAAGCCACTACGCCTTTTGAAAATGATGTGATGTTAGGTATGCGTTTAGCGTTGAATGATACACAAAGCACAGAATTATTGGCGGGTGTCATTGTAGATTTGAATAATCAAGGGCGATTTTTTAGTATTGAAGCCAGTCGTCGTTTGGGTGATAGTTTAAAAATAAGCCTAGAATCGCGTTTTTACACAAATTTACCCTCAAATAGTATCATTTATAATATGCGTCATGAAGATTATATTCAGTTGGAATTAGCGTGGTATTTTTAGTAAAGAAGTTTTTTAATGAAGACTTTAGATTTACGTTGATAATTATACAAATTACGTCGAGTCACGGGTAATGCGTCAATATTCGTTTGCACAAAACCTCTTTCTTGAAACCAATGTGCAGTATGGGTGGTCAGCACAAAAATTTGTTGAATACCCATCTGTTGCGCTTCTCTTTCTAAAAAAGCTAATAGAATATCTCCCCTATTTTCACCGCGATAATGGGAATGTACGATGAAACAAGCGAGTTCTGCCATTTTTTCTGCTAAAAAGGGGTAAAGTGCAGCACAGGAAATAATCATGCCATCACGTTCTTGCAAAGTAAAATGGTCGATTTCTACTTCTAACTTTTCGCGGGAACGTCGCACCAAAATTCCAGCAGTTTCTAAGGGTTCCATTAATTCTAATAATCCGCCAATGTCTTCAATGGTCGCTTTACGAATATGTTCAAATGCATCAACGCTAACCAACGTACCAATACCATCACGACTGAAAAGCTCTAATAACAGTCCGCCTCCTATATTTCTATTAATCAAATGTACACGTTGTACTCCACCTTGACAGGCGCGAACGGCATTAGAAAGTTGACGATATTGGTCATTAAGTGATTGATTGTTTTCTTTTGCTATATTAAGTTGAGTAAGTAATTTTTTTGCTTCTAAAACCGTTAATTGTCGTATTAATTGTGCTTGTTCATCTAAAAGATATTCGGTTTCACTCAAGCAAATCCATTTCGCTGCTCGTAGTGCAATCGCTACTTCAGTCGCCACATTTTCGGTTAGTAAGTTAAAGGCTTCACCAGTGGGAGAATAGCCAATCGGAGAAATCAGTACAATTGCGCCATTATCTAAGTGATGTTTAATCGCAACTGCATTGACACGACGCACTTCCCCAGTGTAGCAATAATCAGTGCCATCAATCACGCCTAAAGGACGCGCGGTAATAAAATTGCCTGATACGATATTAATTTGTGCTTGTAAAGAAGGGGAATTTGTCAAGCCAACTGATAAGTGAGCAATAACATTGGTGCTCACTTCACCGCAAGCTGCTTTTACACATTGTAGCGCAGTTTCATCGGTGATTCGTAAATCTTCTTTGTATTGGGTACTTGCGTTATATAATTGTAAATATTGTTCAATTTGTGGTCGAATACCGTGCACTAATACTAAACGAACACCTAAACTGCTTAATAAGGCAATATCATGAGTTAAGTTAGCAAAATCAGTGCTTTGAAGTGCTTCGCCACCAAAACTGATGACAAAAGTCCGTCCTCTGTGTGCGTGAATGTAAGGGGAAGCAAGACGAAACCAATCAATAAATTGTTGATTATTATAAGAATTTTCAGTAAACATCTGATTTATTTACCAATAACGACCAGTGGCAATAAGACGATTATATAAGGTATTGCTAGAAATGCGCATCATGATGTCGTCAAATCGATTATCAACATAGGCATCTTCGACATAAATTAAGTTGCTGGCATCATTTTCACCAAAAGGTATGCCATCTTTACCATAAGAAAAAATAATGGCTGCAATGCCAGAATCACTGGTTTGTGGTGTTAGAAAATTGCCAGTAAAATCTTTGACTCTCAAATTACTCGTTGCGCCTAAGAAGTTGATTGTAGTGGTATAGTTGGTAATTACACGATAACGAAATGGACGCCCCCACGCATCTTCTTTACCTACGCTTAGATCAATCCAAGGTAGAAATCCTTCACTCCCATCACAAGGTATATTTTCTGAACCATTATTATCAGAATCAGGACAAGGTAGTCGTTGATTAATAACTGCAAATCCTAATAAAGCTTCTTTTATTTCTTGTAATGTGGCGTTAGTTAATTTAATTTGTTGTTGTGTTATTTGCCCAGAAAGTGGAGCTAATAAGCCGCCAATTAACAGGCTAATTATGAGCAGCACAATTGTCATTTCAATTAAACTAAAACCGGTCGAGATTTTCATGGGATTGCAATTACAGTATCATTAAAATTAGCGTTGTAATCCGTTATAAAATAATGGTCGCCATCATTATTGCTGTCTTCCAAATAATTGCCCAATGTCGCTTTATCAAAGGAAGAAGTGCGACTTTGACCATTGAACATGCGCCCGCTCACTAAAATAACAGCTTCTTTAGAAATATTATTCAGCAATATATCTAAGGTAGTATCAACTAACGGGCTGTTATTGCTGTTAATTGCAATAAAAACTTTATCTTTCCACGCTGTCCACCAACCCCATTGCCAATTAATAATACCACCGGCTTCGTTAAAACAACGTGTTAATTCTTGTGCAGATTGTGTATTATTCAATGTGGTTGCGAGTAAGCTAACATCAGTTAAATCAAGCGCATCAAGTAAACTTTGCTCATCAATTAAACCCAGTTGGTTTAGTAATAATTGTAAATCACTTGGATCAGTAACATCCAAGGCATTTAAATCAATCCCTAATAAATCAACTTCAGGCATTGAAATTTGAGGTTCTCTGGTCCAGTTTATAGGAAAATCATTATCACTACTATTTGTTTGTAATAACGGTGCTTGCGGTATTCTACCAAAATGTTGTCCATCGGTGTCAGTGTAAGTTTCATCTGTAATCGCGGTTGCCCAAGGATATTTATTTATTGGCGCCGATATACCATGGATTGTAAAATAATTTTCCGCATATTGTTGAGTATACGCGATTAAACAGCTTTTTACCCGATGAGCAACCCAATTGTCCATTCGTCGATAAACTGGCACAAAATCCTCTGGTGTCATTGCAACTAAATGGTCATTAAACAAAATGTTAGCTTCATTATTTTGATCTCTAATTTCTTGACTTTGTATAAACTGTGAAGTTTGTAATGCCGTATTTGTCGTCCATACATTGGTGTGTAAACTCAACGTGCCTCCCGTTGTCACGGTACCTCCTAACGCATTACTGATATTATTAATCGCATCTAAGTAATTACTAGGATTATTAACCGGATCAGTCAACACCGCACTGCCGCATTCCGTTGTTTGACCGGCGGTGAAAGAACGGTTTTGATTACCAATGAGTTTACCTGCTGAAAAAATAATTGCAATTGCTCGATTTGATGGAGTATTTCCTACAGTTGTATTATTTCGAATATCTTGTATGCTAAACAAACCATTAGTATCATTAGTCAACATATAAGTCAAACTTTTTGGTCTATCTTTGTAAGTTCCTGAAACTGCATACCATAAACATTCTCCATTACCATCTCGCAACACTGGCAAACCTAATGTTCTCCAAGGGAATCTACCTATCACACTTTTACCGCCATTACCACATGATGTATCACTACTACCAGAATAAGGGCTGCTACCATCACCGTTAAAATCTGGACAAGGCAAATAACCTTGCGGTTGTCCCGTATGATTTTCTGAGTAAGTAGCGGCAAATCCTAATAAAGCAGCTTTGGCTTCTGCTAATGCATAGGCGGTTTGTGCTTGATCTTCCAATTTTAAAGATGTTTGATTCAATTTAGCCAACAAAAAAGTCGCCATACTTAAAATTAAAATTGTTAAAAAGATTAACAATGCTGCCCCTACTTGTGCATTTTTATATTTTGTTCTACTCTTCAATATCATCGGATTGTTCGTCGAAATTTTCAACAATTTTATCATTTTGCGTATTGACTGTTTGTCCGGGTTGCAGCCATGCTTCTCGTCCTGATTTCGACAAAAAAATAGGAATTGCAGTGTTTTTGGCTTGATTGACTTGTACCGAAAAACCTTCTTGCTTGGTCTCTGGGCTACCATTAACCCAAACGGCAATAGGCATTTGATTACGGATAATGATACCGTTAAAAGTAATATTTTTGGGAGGTTCGGGAATATCTGGCGAGATAACTTCAATGCGATTGCGCAATCTGTCTAGTTCAATGCGCTCATCAGGTGCTGTAAATAAGCGTTGCAAATTATCAGCATAACAAACTGAAGATGCAGCGGTTAATAATAAAATTATTCGTATCATTGCAAATCTTCTTTTAGGTCGCATAAATTTATGGACATATAAAAAGCCGTACCCTTATCGAATACGGCTTCTTAATCAACTACTTAAAAGTGATAAAAGGTTACTTACAAACAGAACCAAAAATCTTTTGAGATTCGCCTTCTGGTGTGATAACCATGTAGTCGTCCACGCCATCTGCATCACCGGCTGCACTACCAATATCACCTAAACCAAACAATTGCGCTACATCAGTTGAGGCAATTTGTAAAGCACTACCTTCTGGAACAGTTGCTTGTATAATATCAAGTGATAAAGTACCGCAAAGCGTTGAACCATCAGCTAATGTCAAACGAACAGTACCATCATCTCTAACTTCTGCATTACCTAAGCTAGACAATGCTTTTGATAATGAAGTTTCATCAGCCGCAACTGGATTCAACGTCACACTAGACAAAGCACCAGAAGTGTACTGAATTTCAAGTACTAAACTACCATCTGGGTTAGTGACTAATCTTGCTTTGCTGACATCACCCTTTTCACCGTCACGCGTTGATTTACGTGTGGTTTGTACAGAAGGTTGTACGGTAAAGATCAATTGATTACCGGTATAAACAGTTAATTGACCATCTTCATTTTCAACGCCTGCACCGACTAAACCCGCATCTTGTAAAGCAAGTAATAAAGCATCTTCAATATCTGGATCAACTGCATCGTATTGAATTAATTCAACTTCTGCATCCCAACTACCACGATACAACCACGAACGTCCTTGACATTCTTCAGAAGGCCATTCAATTGATTCAATATCATCATAAGGCAAGCCTTTGAATGAACGACTAGCAACAGCTTCGCAAGCTTCAATATCATAGGCAACGATTGCAAGTTCTTGTTTTCCATCAGTACCCAGTAACACAATACCGTTAGGTTGCATTTCTAGGGATTCTACATCCGCACCAATCATATTAGGACATTTCACAGTCAAAGTTTCTGCTGTAGGATTGTAAACCCACAAATCACGACCTGCAACACCGTACAATAACGTGCCATCATTACTCCATACAATGCTTTCAATATCAGGACGATGACCACTGACAAAATCAGTATGACGATATTGTTTCACCATAGTACCTACACCCGTTGTAGGATTGATTTTGATGACACCTGCGTCTTTACCATGCGCTGCATTTCTGACACCGCGCGCCCAACCCCATAGTGTATTATCAATTGGGTTGATAGAAAGTGCAGAAACTTCGCTGTATCCAGTTAAACCGATTTCGGTTACAGTTCCTTCATCAGCACCAGAGCGGGCGATTTGATACAACATACCATCTGGACCTGCTGGACCGGTATAACTTGAATTACCAGATGCACCAGAACTTGCGTACAAAGTGCCTGACATGAATTCGCCAGAATTAACAGTAGCAGGTGTAATCGCTAATCCTTCCAAATCTAACAACGCATGCATAGAGCCAAGCGGTCTCACAATCCCCACCCCATTGTTGGCATAAGGATCAACTTCAACAATTTGAGAATTATTTAAACCTTCATCATGCACTGCATACATCACGCATTTACTTTCATCACCAATGATGCCACCAAAAGTGCTTGGACGACAAGCCAACGCTTCAAAATCGACCAATGATTTTTCAGTATCGGCAAGTGGAGACATTCTACCAACTTCAGATGCAAGACCTGTGGCTTTATTCACTTCATAAAGACGATTTTTAGTTGTTCCACCCGCCTCTCCTAATGAACTACCGCGTCCGGTTGAACCTAGCAAAGTGCCATCAGGCGTGAAAGTTAAGCCTTCAATATCATTGATATTTGCCCCAACCAATGTTGCAACACCCGTCAATTTGTCTAGCGTATATAGCGCGCCGTTCGCTCCATTACCATCATTAGCAATAGCGTACAACGTACCATCGGTAGGATCACTGGCTAAATCATCAACGTCAACTTGTGCATTAGTAACAGGTACATAATCGACTCTACCACCATTACCATCAGAAAATTCACCCACCATGATAGTACCGGTTGTGGTATTAATTTTAATCAGCAAGTCTAATTCGTTATTGTCTGGTTTTTCACGACGCAACGTACCGTACAACGCACCGGTAGGAATATCGAAAGTTAAACTATCAATATCGTTGAAAACAACGGGTCCGTCAACGCCATTACCCGTGCCCAATCCACTACCTACTGGAGTAAAGACACCGGTATCTATATCTATTTTACCAAATACGCCGCCATTGACAGCATATAACACTTTGTGATTCAAGCTAAATTCGATTGCTTCGACTTGATTTGTACCGGTTTCTCCCATTCTAGTCGTGACACCAGTATTTTTATCAATTTTAACAAAAACATCGGGTGAACCCGTGTTAGACATTTCATCAGCAACCGCATAACATTCCATATCACCTAACGGCAAAACATCATCAGCAATCCCTACTGAAGAATAAAATGCTGTACTGCACAATCCTGCTACAGTTAAACACTGCACCAGCAAAGTGTGTTTGAACAGCTTTTGTTGAGTATTCATAACCTTACCTCGTTTATATTAAACATTAAAAATCTGTTAAGACGTTTCACTGTGTTAATTACAAAGAACTTGATTAATTATCAGATCACCTATTATTATGAATGCTTGATTATTTCAAACAGCCTTGTTTTTATAAAAAATATTGATCGAAAAACAAGAGTGTATCCATGGCTTCTATAAGTATTTCGTTTGCGTTTAGAAAAAAATACACTACAAATATAAAGCATATTATTATAATGATCACATTGTAAAGGTTGTATAATCTTCAAGTCCTTTATGTAAATTATGGCCATTTACAATAAAATGTCAAGTAAAAATAGACTTTTTATCTTAATTTTTTTGGTTATTAACTTTGATAAGTTATGAGTGACGTTGTTAGCGCGTTATAGTATTTTAGTTTTAAATTAGAGACTTTTGCACGAGTCAATCATAATTCTGCCAAAATTTTATTAAAAACAATATATTGAGCTATTTTTGCTTAATTTTACTAACTGATTGTAATATAACAGATTGTTCTTGCTCGTGCAAAAGTCTCTAGTAGATAAGTTAGTTTGAACACCACTTATGCCAACTCTTTCTAACTCCGTTTGAACTCCGTATTTTCATCGTCTTGTGATGATATTGCCTAAGATGATAGCTGATTTTTGAGATCATTTAAGCAGATTGACCAATCTTGTTCTCTAGTTTGTCGATAGGTTTTAAAACCTTTAAACCAAGGCGATTCTTCTGTGGATAATGTCCAACGCCAATCTGGTGGATAAGGAATTAATACTTGAGCAGTTTTTCCTAATCCCGCCATTAAATGTATGTTTGTATTACTCACGCCAATATAATCGTCTAATAAATATAATAAAGCCAATGCTTCTTCTAAATCGTCATTTATCTCACTAAAATCATGAACAGTTTTTCCTAATAATTGACTGAATTGATTGATTTCATCAGGATAGGGGTTACGCTGTAGTGCAATAAAAGTTACATCCATAGTATTCAATGCATTAGCAAGCGCAGTGAGTTCAATTTCTTTTTGTAAAACCCGTCTTGTCCAACGCGATTCTTGTGAAGTAATACCACCACGCCATGTTAAACCAATATAAGGCGGTGCACCAATTGAAATAAGCCGTTGTTTCATCTTATCAATTTGTTCAGGAAGTGGTTGTAGTGATAAAGAAGCAGGAATGAATTCTGCCGTATTTAAAACATAGGGCAAATCACCAATTAACAAAGTAGTGTCTACCGTTGGTAATTCATCATTTTCTTTTAATAACAAATCGATACACGTTTGTCCGCGTAAAAGACTGTATAATTTACCGCTACATTGATAAGCAACCCAAGCACCACGTTGCTTTAACAAAGGAACAAAACGTAAAAATAACAATTCATCTCCTAACCCTTGCTCTTTGCAGAGTAAAAATCGTTTGCCTGTTAAATCAAGTGGTAAGTATTCAATCTCTTTTAATAAATTAGGTATTTTGGTTAAAAGACGACGGCGACTTGGTCTTGCTTTGTATCCATACCAAGCGTCACTAACAAAACGTTGCAAGGTCAATAATGTTGAACTACGCGCAAGATGTGTTGATGAGCTGTAAGGATTCAACGCCAATGATTTTTGGAAATAATTTAAACCCACTTCTGGATCGTAGTGATAAATTGCACGTCCTAAACCTGTGTAAGCTCTATATAATTTACTGTCTAACTGTAATGCTTGCCGATAATATGGAATTGCTTGTTTATATTGATAAATATCTAGTAAAACATTACCTAATCCTGTATAAGCACTGGCAAGACTTGGATTAATTTGAATTGCTTTACGAAAATAAATTTCTGCCTCTTCATATCTTTTTTCTTCAGATAAGACGATGGCTAAATTATTATAAAATTCTGCTGCTTGCGGATTAAAACGTAAAGCGTGTAAGTAATAAGTAGCCGCTTCTGTATAATTTTCTAATTTATGAAATAATGCGCCTAAATTCGTGTAAATATCCACAGAATTGGGTTCAAGTTGTAACGCAGTTTTATAACTTGCAATCGCTTCATCATATTGTTCTGCATTTTGATAAGCATTACCCAAGTGAGAGTGAAAAGCGGAAATATGTGGATTAATGGCAATCGCTTTTTTAATTAAATCAATCGCTTCATCATGCCTACCTGTTTGGGTACATAACACACCTGATAAATGTAAAGCGTCAATGTTGTCAGACTGTGATCGTAAAATATGTTGATATAATGCTTCTGCTTCTGATAGTCTGCCCAATTGATGACAATTAATCGCCATTTCAACAACTTGTTCAATCGTTTTTTTGTCTTTGACGGGTGTTTTATTTTTTTTACGTGGTTTCATAGGACATTTAACAAGTCAGTAGATTAGATAGATTATAATAAACTTTATTTGAGATAACAGTTTATAACACAGGCACTTCATCTTCGTAAAGTTCAATGGTTGCATCACTCATACTGTAACCTGCTGCTCCTAATTCTGTTTTTTGCCCTTGCGTGTTAATTATTCCGATGACCCAAATAGGTGAATAAGCAATTTCTTCATTTATTTCTTGACCTTTAGCCACTTTCACCCAAATGATTTGATTCATCGGCGGTGGCGGTACATGAATACAAGCACCAAAATAGGGGACAAAGAGAAATTCTGTAATACGATCCTCTTGATAGACTAATGGTGCAATAAAACCCGGTAATTTGATATATTGGTTATTAATTGCTGGATTTAATGGAGAATTATTAATTTCATCAAGCATCTTTTGGTAAATGACATCACCTTGTGGATCATCATCTTCAAATTGAGCTAATTGGTCTTGATATTTTTCCATAATTTCATCCGGTAGATAACCCGCCGGAATTAAAGCATCCCAATCAATTTCTTTAGGTTTTGCGGTATTGTTGATTTGAGTTGCATTATTTTCCGTTTCTGAGCCACAAGCAACTAATAAAATACAAAGTAAACATACAGTTAAATATTTCATAAAGCTAAATTTTTATCGTTAAACCATCTTGTAAAGAGTGTCGATAGGCTAACCAACCGGGTAGTAGACTGAGTAACATACCAAGTAGTATTGCTGTAGTGATTATTAATAATTGTTCAGCATCTAATAAACTGACACTCAAATGAATGCCATATAATTCAGTCAATAACGGTTGTATGAGGCTTTGGGTGATATACAGTAATATAACGCCTAACAAACATCCTCCAACGATTACAAAAGTGGCTTCTAGCATAAATAAAAATACGATGTGATAAGCACGTGCACCAACAGCGCGTAAAATCGCCATTTCTCGACGACGTTCATGTAAAGTGGTCAACAAAGTGGTTAATAAACCCATTAAGCCAGCGATTAATACGAAAGCAGAAATGACCAACAATACTTTTTCAACATGGGCTAAAGTTTGCCACAATTCAGTTAAAGTAGCACCGGGAATGATTGCTAATAATGGTTCTTCTCGATATTCATTGATTTTACGTTGCATCCGAAAAGTATCCATTTTGTTGTGTAAACCTATGAGAAAAGCGGTGATCGTTTTAGGTTGTAAGTCCATATGTCGTGCTTGTTCTGCTGAAATATGAGCAGTTGAACGTGTACCGGATTGCCAATCAATATGAATTGCTTCAATAGCTTGTAGAGAAACATGTACTGTGCGATCAACCGGAGTTCCTGTTTTTTGTAAAATACCTACAACGCGGAATGGTTTATCCTCATGTTGGGCAAAACGCGTGGAAACTAAACCATGTGCAATGATAATTGGTTGATTTAATTGATAGTTTAATGTTTGAGCAACATCATATCCTATCACAGCATCATATAAATCATCAAAAGCACGACCCGCTTGAAATTGTAAATTTTGATTATTAGCGTAGTGATAGTGATAAAAATAATCTGTTATAGTGCCCATCACACGAAAACCATGATGCGAATCTCCTAAAGAAATAGGGATCGTCCATTTAATGGCATCCATTGCAGCAATTTCTTGATAAGATTGATAAGATACATTGTTCGTCGCGTTACCAATACGAAATACGCTATATAACAATAAATTAATTGAACCACTACGAGCACCCACAATTAAATCGGTTTGAGATAAGGTATTGATAAAATTATCTTTTGCCTCTTTACGAATTGTATCTACGCCTAATAACAATAAAATACTGATAGCAATAGAAAGTAAAGCCAATGATAAGCTCACTTTACGATTCCACGCACTTTTGCTGGCTAGTTTTAATAAAATCATACGACTTCACAATGGGCTTGATTTATTTCAGATAAAGTAACTACTTTTGGAAAATAACGGGCTATTTGTGGATCATGACTGACGAAAAGTAAAGTACTGCCGATAAATTTATGCTACCAAACGTTACCGTTAAGCAACACATGCACACCCATTT
>DYNN01000114.1 GCA_020721045.1 Thiomargarita sp.
AGCAAACAGCAAACAGCAAACAGCAAACAGCTATGATTTTATCTCAATGCTAGACGTATTAGAGCATATTATCGATCCAATCGGCTTTATGAAATCAGTTGGACAGCATCTAACGTCTAGTGGAATTGTTTTAATTCAAGTCCCCAGCTTAAATAGTTTATATATTAATTTGGAAGGCACAAGCAACAATAATTTTTGCATTGGTCACTGGTCATACTTCACCCCGCAAACTTTAAATAGCGTTATGGAAAAAGCAGGTTTTGAAAATCTGTTTTTAGAAACTTATATCAGTGAATTTGACAAAATTCAACAATTTCCTGAAACTAAAATTCAGAGCGTAATAAAACAATTAACAGGAAAATCATTGAATAATTTAAACGAATTAACCATTGATTGGCTGCATGAAAACTTATTAGGATATAAGATATTTGGTGTGTATAGATTAAAATAACGACAATCAAAAATATTATTATGAATAAAGAACGAATCGTTACCATATTAAAATCTCATCAAGCCAACTTTAAACAATTGGGCGTGGTGCGTTTGGCTCTATTTTGGTAGGTAATGGTGTAAAATATGGATTTTGAATGGGATATAAATAAAGTTAAAATTAATTATAAAAAACATGTGGTTTCATTTGATGAAGCAAAAACCGCACTTTTAGACCCAAATGCACTGGCTCAAGAAGACCCAGATTCAAAAAATGAGAATCGCTGGGTGCTTATTGGTATGACACAAAATGCTAGACTCTTAACTGTGGTATATACTTTAAGGGAGGATAGTATTCGTTTAATTTCAGCAAGAAAATCGACCAAGAAAGAGACAAAACATTATGCGAAAAGAATATGATTTTTCTCAAGCTAAGTCTGTTAAAGAAATTCCACATTTGCAAAAATTGCAAATGCAGTTTAA
This sequence comes from Thiomargarita sp., assembly GCA_020721045.1. Classification (GTDB taxonomy): domain Bacteria; phylum Pseudomonadota; class Gammaproteobacteria; order Beggiatoales; family Beggiatoaceae; genus DYNN01. The sequence continues at coordinate 913 of DYNN01000114.1, forward strand.
AACAGAGGTACAAATTGAGTTAGACAATGATGTTATTGAAACGCTTAAAAAACAGGCTGACCTTAAAGGTATTGATTATCAAATATTGATTAATCAAATTTTGCGCTCGTTTACACAAAATATAAAGGTAAATATTTGAACAAAGAACAAATTATCACTACCTTAAAAACCATCAAGCCAACTTTAAACAATTGGGCGTGGTGCGTTTGGCTCTATTTGGTTCAGTGGCGCGTAATGAAGCAACGGAAAATAGTGATATTGATTTGTTGGTCACCTTTTCGCAACAGCCAGTCACTTCAGTAGATTATTTCAATTTGCAATTTTATTTAGAAGATTTATTAGGTTGCTCTGTTGATTTAATCACCGACAAAGCCTTGCGTAAAGAATTGCGACCCTACATAGAAAAAGAGTTGATTGATGTGGCGTGAATGGCAGTTTTATATTACTGACATGATAACTTTTAGCCAAAATGTGTTGGATTATACGGTTGAGTTTGATCGGGATAAATTTGAGACAAATCGTTTAATTTATGATGCGACTTTACGTAATTTGGAACTTATTGGTGAAGTTGCAACCCACATCTGCGAAAAAATTTACTCAAGAAAAATTTAATTGAAACTTCATGATTTGCTTCCGATAAATGACGTAAACAACTGACCGCAACGCGGTCAAGAGCAGGAAAACTGATGAATCATTTAACAACCCAATATGAACAAGATTTTAATGCTTGGATACAGCAACATATTGAGTTATTGAAACAAGGCAGATTCAATGAAATAGATGTTGAACATTTGATTGAAGAGCTTGAAGATATGGGCAAAAGCAATCTTAGAGAACTAGAAAATCGTTTGATCGTCTTGATTGCTCATTTGCTAAAATGGCAGTATCAATATCAACAGTTGCAAAATCAATGGAAAACCTTCACAGGCGGGAGTTGGCGTGGTACGATCACGGAGCAGCGGACTAAGATCGCAAAGTTATTAAAACAAAATCCTAGTTTGAAAAAAGAAACACAAAATGCAATTTCTGCTGCTTATCCAGATGCCTTAAAAGTAGCTATCAGTGAAACGGGTTTACCTCGATCAGTGTTTCCAGAGCATTGTTTATATACCATTGAACAACTTTTTGATGAAGATTTTTATCCTGAAGCTTATAGTGCATAATGACGGTTTACGATAAAAATATGCATTCCCAAGTGGCGAGGCTGTAAAAGAACTCCCAAAAATCACATTTTTTCGCTCATAAGTTATTGATTCTTCGTTGTCGAATATTGAAAATTTGAGGTTCTTTTACAGCCTCGGTGCTTGGAAACAAGAAATATTAGAAAACAATGACAATCGCATTTAGCAAACCCTTCATCATTGGCAAAGAACTATTTTACATCGCCCAATCCGTTATCAGAGGGCGATTATCGGGTGATGCTTATTATAGCCGTCAATGCGAGCAATGGTTACAAACTTATCACGGTTGCCAGCGAGCTTTATTGACCCACTCTTGCACAGCCGCGCTTGAAATGTCTGCTATTTTGTGTGATATTCAAGCAGGCGATGAAGTCATTATGCCGTCTTTCACCTTTGTTTCTACGGCAAATGCTTTTGTGTTGCGTGGAGCTGTACCTGTATTTGTTGACATTCGTCCCGATACGCTCAACTTAGACGAAACCCAACTACAAACAGCAATTACACCAAAAACCAAAGCCATTGTAGCTGTACATTACGCAGGTGTTGCTTGCGAAATGAATTACATTATGCAACTTGCCCAGCAGCGTCAACTGTACGTGATAGAAGATGCCGCCCAAGCCATTTTATCCGATTATCAGGACAAAAAATTAGGAGCAATTGGGCATTTAGGCTGCCTTAGTTTTCACGAAACTAAAAACGTGATCAGTGGCGAAGGTGGTGCATTATTGATTAATGATGAAAAATTAATAGAACGCGCCGAAATTATCCGCGAAAAAGGCACCAATCGCAGCCAATTTTTTCGCGGAGAAATAGACAAATACACTTGGGTTGACATAGGCTCTTCCTACCTTCCTAGTGAATTAGTAGCCGCTTTTTTATATGCGCAATTAGAACACGCCGAAAAAATCATCACCACCCGCAGCCAAATTTGTAAACTTTATTATCAATTGCTAGAACCATTACAACAGCGAGGGCATTTAAAACTCCCTCAACAAATCGGCAACGGACATATTTTTTACATTATTACCCAATCTCTACAGCAACGTAGTGAACTCATTGCATTTTTAAAACAACGCGACATTAACGCGGTTTTTCACTACGTCCCGCTACACAACTCCCCCGCAGGTCAACGCTATAGCCGTACCGTTGGACAACTCCCCATCACCCTCCAAACCAGCGATACCCTCTTACGCCTCCCACTCTACTACGAAATGCAGCCCGAAGAAATCAAAGCCGTCGTTGAGGCGTTATTTGCGTTTTATGGGGAATGATGAGGTAGTTATACTTTTATAAAAATGTGATATAACAAAATGATGTAGTTTATAATACTAGGACTTATGCATTGACAGCGATATAATATTGTGGTAAATGATTCGAATTTAAACCACAATTGCCACGCCGATGATCAGACAAGCTATTTGCTCGCCTAGGGTAATCGCATTAAATTACACGATTGATTTATAATCAACTATTTAACTATCGATTTAATACAAGTTTATCTTTATCCGACAACTATGTAAAATGCAAGGCAAATTTGAGTAAACAGTACATAAAATTGTGCATCAAACATTTTGTAATTACAAATTAATATTGGAGATAAATCAATGCGTTGGAAAACTGGACGACGGAGTGAAAATGTTGAAGATCGACGCGGCGTGAGGGTTGCGGGTGGTGCAAAAGGTGCTAGTATCGTAACTATTATTATTGCGTTGATTGCTATGTATTTTGGCATTGACCCAACGACAATTCTGAATCCAAATACCCCCAATCAAACGTCAACAACAACTCGTAATCCGCAAGAGGAACAATTAGCTGATTTTGTGGCAGTTGTTTTGGGTGATACTGAGGATACATGGCAGACATTATTTCAACAAATAGGTAAAACCTATCAATTGCCAAAATTAGTACTATTTTCTGATAAAGTAAATTCAGCGTGCGGCTTTGCTGATGCGGCAATGGGTCCCTTTTATTGTCCAGCCGATCAAAAATTATACATTGATTTAAGTTTTTATCAGGCATTAAAAGATCAATTCAAAGCACCTGGTGATTTTGCTCAAGCCTATGTTATTGCTCATGAAGTAGGACATCATGTACAAACGTTACTCGGCATTTCGCAGCAAGTACATCAATTACAAGCCAAAGCCAATGAAACGGAAAGCAATAAATTATCGGTACGTCAGGAGTTACAAGCAGATTGTTTTGCTGGAATTTGGGCTTATCATGCTAATCGTTCGCGGCAGATTTTAGAACAAGGCGATATTGAAGAAGCATTACAAGCAGCAACCAGTATTGGTGATGATGCTTTACAAGAACAATCAAAGGGTTATATTGTACCTGATTCGTTTACACATGGCACATCAGCGCAACGAGTACGATGGTTTAAACGCGGCATTGAAAATGGAAATATTGAAAAGTGTGATGCTTTTGATGCTGCTCAATTATAATAACGATTTTGTCTATAATCAATCAATTTTTTATAGCATTTTCAATTAGATGAGATATTTGTTTTATCATGTTTGATTGTTGGCTATCGAACCAATGGGCATGATTTTCAGCGCGTAACCAAGTAAGTTGACGTTTAGCCAATTGACGCGTTGCAATAATGCCCTTTTCAATTAATTCAGCATGAGTTAATTCACCGGCTAAATATTGCCATACTTGACGATAACCGACTGCACGCATTGCAGGTAAATCGACTGTTAAATCATTATGTTCCATTAATCTCTGCACTTCGTCAATAAATCCATAAGCTAGCATCTGTTCAAAACGATGTTGTATTCTATCATGTAATAATTGACGTTGTGCGGGTGCAACAATTATCTTAATAGTTGGGTAATCCCATGTTTGGATTGCAGATTTTTGATACCATTGACTCATTGTTTTGCCTGATGCTTCGTAGACTTCTAAAGCACGTTGAATTCGTTGCGGATCGTTTGGATGAATTCGCTTTGCCGCCTGCGGGTCTATTTTTGCTAGGCGTTGGTGCATGGCGTGCCAACCGATAGTTGATGCTTGTTGAGTCAAATTATCGCGTATTGTCGGATCAGCCGAGGGTAAATCAGATAAACCTTGTTGCAAACTGCGAAAATATAAGCCAGTTCCTCCAACAAGTAAAGGAATACGTCCAATTTGATGAATTTCTTCGATTTCTTGTAAAGCATCTTGGCAAAATTGGGCAGCGGAATAGGTGTCTTTTGGATCGCGAATATCAATGAGTTTATGCGGTGCTTGGGCTAAAATCGTCGCATCGGGCTTAGCAGTGCCAATATCCATACCACGATACACCATAGCGGAATCTACACTGATGATATCACAAGGAAATTGTTTAGTCAGTGAGATAGCTAAATCAGTTTTGCCAGCGGCAGTGGGACCCATTAAAAAAATACAAAATGGCTTCATCTTTTAGTCAATAGAATCGCAATCTTTTGCTTGTTTTTCAGCATGATATGAGGAACGTACTAGTGGAGCACTGGCAACTTGTTTAAACCCCATTTTTTTGCCTTGTTTGCCTAACTGAGTGAATTCATCAGGTGTGACATAGCGTTGCACGGGTAAATGATGGCGCGTGGGACGTAAATATTGCCCAATTGTCAACATTTCACAGTCGTGTTGCCGTAAATCTTCCATCACTTGAATAATTTCATCATTAGTTTCTCCCAATCCTAACATTAAGCCGGATTTGGTAGGAATGTGAGGCGATTGTTGCTTAAATTGCTGTAATAATTGTAAAGACCATTGATAATCCGCACCCGGACGTGCTTGCTTATAAAGACGGGGTACAGTTTCAAGATTGTGATTAAAAATATCTGGTAATGCAGTGGTTAAAATTGGCAAGGCTTTATCTATACGCCCACGAAAGTCAGGGACTAAAATTTCAATCCTTATTTGTGGTGATAAAGTACGAATTGCTTGAATACAAGCCGCAAAATGACTGGCGCCACCATCACGTAAATCATCGCGATCTACTGAGGTAATAACGACATAATTTAATTTCATCGCTAGGATAGTTTTCGCTAAATTATCCGGTTCATCGTGGTCTAACGGTTGTGGAAGACCGTGGGCAACATCACAAAATGGACAACGTCTGGTGCAAATATCGCCCATAATCATAAAGGTAGCGGTACCATTTGAAAAACATTCATTTAAATTTGGACAAGTTGCTTCTTCACAAACTGTGTGCAAATGGTGAGCGCGTAATGTTGTTTTTAATTGGCTCACAACGCCATTAACCGGAACTTTAATGCGAATCCATTCGGGTTTACGTTGTAATTCTGTGTCAGGCGCGATTTTAATCGGAATACGTGCTGTTTTTTCCGCTCCCCGTTGCGGTAGATGGGGTTTAACTGGTTTGTTCATTGTCGTAGTCTTGGTAAAATTTATTGAATAAAAGATAGCAGAATCAATATGTAAAATCCACAGTTAAATATTATTTTGTCATCAGTTCGCTTGAAGGCTGTGATGAGCCGAGATTAAAAACAATCGACGATGTAAAATGCACTTAATTAGGATATAATGAAATGCGGATTTTTTGAGCAAATGAAGTATAAATTTCTATTTTTTATAAATTAGATAACGTACTAATAATATTAATTATAAAGCTAGAAAAAGAGAAATTTAACAAGTTAATCACTAATCACTTAGCTAGGGGCAGAGTTATGAAAAAACTGGTTGAATGGAATGAAGAACTCAGTGTTGGTATTCAGGAAATTGATGAACAACATAAAATTTTGGTTGATTTACTCAATCGTTTGTATGAAGCCATCATCAGACAAAATGATAATGTAGTTATTGGTGGAATTTTATTGGAATTACATCAGTATACTGTGGTTCATTTTGCAGTTGAAGAAAGCTTGATGCGTATTTTCGACTATGATTCTTACGAAGAACATAAAAAGCATCATGCAGATTTAACCAAACAAGTTGTTGAACTTGAAAATAAATTTAATGCTAGTGAAATCACTATTAGTATGGAAGTTTTAAATTTTCTAAGAAGTTGGTTGACTAACCATATTTTGACAGAGGACAAGAAATACGCACCCATATTGTTACAAAAAGGCTTAAAAGCCACTTGGGCTAATAAACGCTCTTGGGTTGGTAGAATTTGGAATCCCTTATCAAAATAATTTAATCTTTACCGTCAATTGAGTGCTAAAAAATGCCCTTATCCACACCTACAAATATCTCGTACTGTTTTACATCGTCGCATTGTTGAATGCCGTGGTTTTCAACGTGAAGATGGATTATGGGATATCGAAGGGCGTTGATTGATACAAAAATGCAATGCTTTCCCACAGACTCACGCGGTGCGTTATCACCGGGTGAGCCTTTGCATGAAATGTGGTTACGTATCACTACTGGTAAATAATTTATGCACTGTGATTTATTAGGTTTCATCATCTAGCAAGTCTGCCTGTAACAAGCTAATATCTAATATAATAATTCCATTCCTCTATTTTTTAATAAAATTTATATGCAAAACATCCATGCTCATCGTATTTTAATTTTAGACTTTGGTTCTCAATACACTCAATTAATTGCGCGGCGTGTCCGTGAAACAGGCGTTTATTGTGAAATCCACGCATATCATATGACAGAATCTGACATTAAAACTTTTGATCCTAAAGGTATTATTCTCTCGGGTAGTCCGGAGTCAGTCAATGACAGTGAAATTAATTTTCGAGCCCCCGATTATATTTTTACTTTAAACGTACCAATATTAGGTATTTGCTATGGAATGCAAACAATGGCAAATCAATTAGGTGGCAAAGTTGAAAGTGCTTCTACTCGTGAATATGGCTATGCTCAAGTTAAAATTCATAAAAATTCCAGCTTATTACGTCACATCGAAGACCGTGTAAGTCCGTCAGGTTATGCCTTACTAGATGTCTGGATGAGTCATGGAGATCGAGTTAGCCAATTACCTGATGGCTTTGAAATTATTGCATCAACAGACAATGCACCGATTGCTGGAATGGCAGATGAAACTCGTAAATTTTATGGTTTACAATTTCATCCAGAAGTCACCCATACCCGACAAGGTGCGCGTATTTTAAGCCAATTTGTGCATAAAATTTGTCACTGTGATTCTTTGTGGACTTCACATAACATTATCGAAGACAGTATTCAAACTATTCGGACACAAGTGGGCACTGATCAAGTTTTACTCGCTTTATCCGGTGGCGTAGATTCTTCAGTGGTTGCCGCCTTATTACACCGCGCAATCGGTGAACAACTCACTTGTGTTTTTGTGGACAATGGATTATTACGGTTAAATGAAGCCGAACAAGTAATGCACACTTTTCAACAACATTTAGGTGTAAGAGTGATTCATGTGAATGCAGAAGATCGCTTTTTAGCAGCCTTAGAAAATGTCAGTGATCCCGAACAAAAACGTAAAATTATCGGTAACTTATTTATTAAAGTCTTTGAAGAACAAGCCAATCAATTACAAAATGTTCATTGGTTAGCGCAGGGCACAATTTATCCTGATGTAATTGAATCAGCCGGTGCAAAATCAAGCAAAGCGCATGTAATCAAATCACATCACAACGTTGGTGGATTACCAGAAACCATGGATTTAAAACTGATTGAACCCTTGCGTGAACTATTTAAAGATGAAGTGCGTCGTTTGGGCGTAGAATTGGGTTTACCGCATGAAATAGTCTATCGCCATCCATTTCCCGGACCAGGTTTGGGAGTGCGTATTTTGGGCGCGATTTGTAAAGAATATGCTGACATTTTACGTCAAGTGGATGCGATTTTTATTGAAGAACTGCGCAAAAACGGTTGGTATGATAAAGTTAGCCAAGCATTTGCCGTTTTTTTACCGGTTAAATCAGTCGGTGTTATGGGCGATGCCCGTCAATACAGTTATGTAGTGGCATTACGCGCCGTAGAAACTATTGATTTTATGACAGCACGCTGGGTGCATCTGCCTTATGAATTGTTAGAAACATTGTCTAGTCGAATTATTAATGAAGTCGCCAGTATTTCTCGCGTTGCCTATGATATTTCAGGTAAACCGCCTGCAACGATAGAATGGGAATAATCGGTATTTAAGGCGTAATTTAGCTTATGCATCGGAGAGAATAATGTATTATATTCCACTAGAAAAACTTATTTTAATGTTGATACCTA
>DYNN01000026.1 GCA_020721045.1 Thiomargarita sp.
TTATTTTTCAGGAGATACAAACAGTTATTTCTTTGCTTATATCGAACTCACGTTAGATTACGTTTTAGCGCGATTCTAGCATATCCAATTGCCCCTTTTCAGACCGCTTTTGATACTGCGAAAACAAGCCTAATTCTTTCGATAGGGCTTTTAGAGATAATTTTTTTAATAGTTGTATCGTAATGGGACGCTTTTCATCCCAAAATATTATGGAATTAAAAAATTCAAGCGCGGGTTCAGAAGTTAATAATTCGTAAATAAATAACGCTTCTTCTTGCGTGCTGAAAGATAAAAAATTAACTGTATCGTCAAATAATACTGTTTTTCCGTCTAATGTACCGACTAAAGTAAAATTTAAAGTTTTATATAATCCTGAAATAGCAATTTTCCACGGTCTAAATGAATAATCGCCTACACCAAAAATTGAAAATTCAGGCTTATTTTGATAAATGACACTTTTGCGCTTGGCTAAATACTCTTTATGTTTTATTAAATAATCCCATGTTTTTGGCGCGATTCTCTTAATGATAGCGGTATTTTCTCCGACAAATTTTTGCGGCACAATAACCACTTTTCGATAAACACCAATATCCCCATGTGCAAGGTCAGAACTTTTTAATAAAGGATAAAGATAATCTGTTTCACATTCGATAAATTCACCTAAACCATTTTTATAGCCCCCATTAACGGGTTCTAATTCCATAATTTTTGCGCAATCATGTTTTATTCCAGAACGCCATATATAATGCGATTCTTCTCCTCTTAAATGTCGCCATTTTTCATATAGATAAAGATGACTGACCATATTACCCTCTCGCTGACCAATAAAGCGGTCGGGTTGTGGCGCGTCTAATGAAGCGTAAACTTGACAATCCACATCACCCGCATCTGTGGTTGCTACCAATAAACAGGATTCTACGTTAGCAGAAAAATATTTTTTAGTATCAATCAGATAAATAGAGAAAAAAAGACGATGTGTTATATTTTTCCGCAGTCGCTGCATCACTTTACGCGCAACGGCATATTTACACAAAAAAGCCAGTGTGCCATCTCTTTTGGTAAATAAATGCAGCAGTTGTAATAATATAAATTCTGACACATCAAAATTACTGCTTCCCGTAATGGCTTCTATGCCTTTTTGTTGATGAAAATTTGATTTTTCAGGAATATTTTGGCTATTTAAAACACTTAACGCGCTATTTGTCACCCAAGGCGGATTCCCAATAATTAAAAGATAGCCTTGTAATGATGCGATAATAGTTGCCCAATCGGTATTAAAAAAATCCGCTTGTTTAATGGTTACTCGTTTATTATCAGGCAATAATTGCTGACTATTTTTCACATAATCAGGATTAATTTCAAAACCCAAAATAGTGGCATGAGTAAATGCTTGATAAGCAGCTAAAATAAATGCCCCTTGTCCGCAAGTGGGTTCAATAATAATATCTGGGTTAAGGTGATGATTTTGTTTTAAAATCAAGACAATTTTTTGTGCAAGAGAAATAGGCGTTTGAAAATCGCCAAATTGGGCTTGATGAATTGATTTTGTAGACATTGATTTAGCGAATTTTAAGCACTCCTGATACAGTGCCAGCGTTTTGAATGGCGCGGCTGTATTGGAGTCTCCATTGAAGGGCATTTGAAATGGTTAAATAACCTTGATTTGGGGGAGATTGTAGAATTTTATCAGCCAGTTGATCTGCGCCGATTTCATCTATGGGTAAATTTCTCTCCATAAGGAATGCCATAATATCATCCTTATTTCCATCTCTTGTTAATATATCCAAGATTCCTTTTGTGGTTTGAAAATCTGCGGTATATTCTTTTTCAATAAAAATAGTATGTTGCATATTTAATTGACTGGTTTTATTGTCGCTATTATCCATTTTATCATAAACAAAAATAAGCAAATGATAACCAAGACCAAATATTTTTTGAGCCGCAGATTTAAAAGGACAAGAGGATTGTGGTTGTTTAATGCTGGTTACTTTTATATCAACTCCCAATTCAGGAAAATCAATTCCAGATGCAGAATTACCGCGTAAATATTCATATTGACTTAAAAGAAAATCAGCAAATTTATGCTCAAGATAAGTGCCTACTGCTTTCCCATCGGTTATGCCGTAGAGTGAGGATTCATGGTGCAATGTTTCAATAGCCGCAAATTGTGCAGCAGCTTGATGCAAAAAGGGGATGGTTAAAATGGGCTTCATATATTTTCAACATTATGATTTGTAAAAAAGAAATCATTATCCAATTTTAAATTCCCGTGTAATAAAATGTACCTCAATAAGAAGCACTTTGGTAGGTTTTTTCTATTGCCCCCCCTCTTTTCCTTACTAAAGAAAGGAGTTAGAGGGTGATCTCCTAATTTAAACCTAACTTAATTGACCATGACACTGTTTGTACTTTTTACCAGAGCCGCAAGGGCAGGGTTCGTTACGTCCCACTTTCTTTTCCGAACGCACAAAAGGCGTATGCGCATTATCTTCCGCTTTATCACTTTCATCTTCTTCAGATAAACTATTGGTTTCTGCATGTTGGAATTGCATATGAGTCGGTGTTTGGTGCTGTTGTTCAATTACCTGCGCTTCTGCTTGTGTTTGAAATTGCACTTTGGAAATAATCTCAATGACACGTAGATCAACAGCATGTAACATTTGGGTAAACATTTCAAAGGCTTCACGCTTAAATTCATGTTTGGGATTTTTCTGTGCATAACCCCGTAAGTGAATGCCTTGTCGTAGATAATCCATGGCTGCAAGATGTTCTTTCCAAAAAGTGTCAAGTACTTGTAGCATAATGTTTTTTTCAAAGATACGCATATTTTGCGCAGAAATTTGAGTTTCTTTTTGCAAATATACTGATTCTAAAGCATTCAGTATTTTTTCTCGTACAGTTTCTTCATGCAAAGCCTCGTCTTCCTGTAACCATTGCGCAATCGGCAAACGTGTACCGAAAGATTGCTCCAAAGCATTTTCCAGCCCCGGTATGTTCCACAATTCATCCAAACTTTTAGGTGGAATATATTGGTCGATGGTTTCGGTAAGAATTTCAAATCGTTTATTTTTAATTGCGTCTTCAATCGATTCCAATTCTAAGAGATCGTTACGTCTTTCGTAGACAATCCGACGTTGATCATTGGCAACATCATCATATTCAAGCAATTGTTTACGAATATCGAAGTTTCTACCTTCAACTTTACGTTGTGCAGTTTCAATGCTGCGACTTACCCAAGGATGTTCAATGGCTTCACCATCGCCCATACCTAATTTTTGCATTAACCCAGCGACGCGATCTGAGGCAAAAATCCGCATTAAACTGTCTTCTAAAGATAAGTAAAAACGGCTTGAACCCGGATCGCCTTGTCGTCCAGCCCGTCCACGCAATTGGTTATCGATTCGTCGTGATTCGTGTCGTTCAGTACCAATAATGTGTAAACCGCCGCTGCTCAATACTTGTGCATGACGTTCTTTCCATTCTGCACGCATTTGTTGGATTTGTTCTTCAGTACTTTGATCGCCTAATGCTTTAATTTCAGCTTCAACATTACCGCCTAATACAATATCAGTCCCACGTCCTGCCATGTTAGTTGCAATTGTTACAGCGCCCGGGCGACCGGCTTGTACGATAATTTCAGCTTCTTTTTCATGCAACTTCGCATTTAATACTTGATGCTTAATCTTTTCTTTTTGCAATAAGCGAGAAATAATTTCTGAATTTTCAATCGACGTTGTACCCACTAATACTGGCTGTTTTCGTTGTTGGCAATCTTTGATATCCTCTAAAATTGCGTTTAATTTCTCTTGTTTCGTTAAGAAAACCAAATCGCCCAAATCTTTACGAATCATGTCTTTGTGGGTAGGGATAACGAGAACTTCTAAATTATAAATACTTTGAAATTCAAAAGCTTCTGTGTCAGCCGTGCCCGTCATACCCGACAATTTTTTGTATAAACGGAAGAGATTTTGGAAAGTAATTGAAGCCATGGTCTGATTTTCGTTTTGAATCGGCACATTTTCTTTGGCTTCTAACGCTTGGTGTAAACCTTCTGACCAACGACGCCCCGGCATTGTACGACCGGTAAATTCATCAACAATCACAATTTGACTGTCTTTGACGATATAATCCGTATTTTTTTCAAACAAGTGGTGCGCACGCAAAGCGGCATTGACGTGATGCATTAATACGATATTTTTTGAGTCGTATAAATTTTCCTGCGCATTCAAAATACCGTTTTTAATCAACAACTCTTCAACATGTTGATGTCCTTCATCGCTGAGTAAAACTTGTTTATTCTTCTCATCAACATAAAAATCCCCGGGTACTTCTTCTTCGTCATCTTTATGAGGCGCTCTTGCTTGTGAAACTAATAGCGGAACCAGTTGATTAACACGTTTGTAAAGTATTGAATTATCATCCGTTGATCCAGATATAATCAGAGGTGTGCGTGCTTCATCAATCAAAATAGAATCAACTTCATCAACGACAGCAAAATGTAAATCACGCTGAACCCGATCGGCTGATTTAAAAACCATATTATCGCGCAGATAATCAAAACCAATTTCATTATTAGTGGCATAAGTGATATCTGCTTGATAAGCCAGTTGTTTTTCTTCATGGTTCATGCCGGGTACACTCACACCGACAGTCATACCCAAAAAACGATAAATTTGTCCCATCCATTCGGCATCACGGCGCGCTAAATAATCATTCACAGTGACGATATGTGCGCCTTTACCGGGCAGCGCATTGAGATAAGTGGCTAACGTGGCAACTAAGGTTTTACCTTCACCTGTGCGCATTTCTGCAATTTTACCTTGATGTAGTGCAATTCCGCCTATCAGTTGTACATCAAAATGACGCATATTTAAAACACGTTTACCTGCTTCACGGACGGTAGCAAAAGCTTCTGGTAATAGCTCGTCTAGTGATTCGCCTTTATCCAAACGCTGACGAAATTCTACGGTTCTATTTTTTAATTGTTCATCTGTTAAGTCAATCAGAGAGGTTTCAAATGCATTAATTTGCTCAACAGTTTTGAGCATTCGTTTAATAAGCCGTTGATTACGGCTGCCAAAAATCTTGGTCAGTAGTTTTGTTATCATGGGTATGAGGTGTTAAATGTCAGAATAAGGTGTTCAACAAAATTTTTGCTGTAAAAATAAAGCGACTATTTTATCGCAAATGCGCATATTTTATCGCAAATGTTAAATCACATTTTGGTTAAAAATTGAGCGAAATTGAAATCGATCTTGGGATAAATCTATAAAAATCAAACAAGTTGTAGTATCATATTGTTTATATTGAATATTAATTAGATGGACGATTCAATCAGAATTCATTGTAACAGGAATTGATTAGGGCAGGCAAAAGACTACCATTGACTATTACCTTGCCTGTTAAGACATTAATTATCTGATAATAGTAAATGGTATAAAATTTTGTACTTTAGACAATAAATCTGCTAGAACGGGTAGATTTTCATATTGAGATATTCGACAACGTTGTAGAACATACTGGTGCACACCTAATTTTGCCAGTTGTGCGGCTAACGAAAGAATGCTTTCTGTGGTTAAAAAATGAGTATCAATAGTTGTACGAAATTCACAGGTAATTCCCGAATTTAGCAGATATTGCGCACTTTTTAAAGCAAGTTCTCCACTTTTTGGTATACCAGTGATTTTTTCATAGTCAGTAAAATGTGCTTTAATATCAAAACCTACCCAATCAAGATAAGGTAATAGTGAAACAAAATTATCTGGTTGAATGCCTGCTGTGTGTAATCCAATTTTAAATCCTAAACTTCGTACTTCTGATATTGCGGTTAATAGATTTTTTTGTAATGTTGGTTCGCCACCACTAAAAACAACAGCATCCAGTAAGCCACGTCTTGTTTCTAAAAATTGAAGTATATGCTGCCAACTATATGTTTCTGCTTTAAAATCTAATAGTGACGTATTATGACAGTAATGACAACGCCACGCACAACCTTGACAAAAAACAACTGCTGCTAAATGGTCAGGAAAATCTATTGTTGTAAACGGAGTAAATCCTCCTACAACAATCGTTTTCTTTAACACAAGCGAACTTCTTGAAAATGAACACGTTCTTCATGTTCCCCTTGTTTTCCCGGATTAAAAGTGTCTACAGGTCGATGGTATCCCATCACACGAGTCCATATTTCACAAGGTTGACGTTCTTCGTCAGTGAGTTGAATGTGATTTTTTAATTCATTTGACATAATTTTTCCTGTTGTTTTTGTGTTAAACGTTCTTCATCACAATGTGGACAAAAACGGTGTTCTCCCGCTAAGTATCCATGCGTAGGGCAAAGAGAGAAGGTTGGAGTGATTGTGATATAAGGTAAATTGGAGTGTTCTAATACGCGACGTACCAATGTTTTACAGGCTTGAGTACTGGAAATTTGCTCGCTCATGTATAAATGCAATACTGTGCCACCTGTATAACGTTTTTGTAATTCATTTTGATAAATAATGGCTTCAAAGGGATCGTCGGTAAAACCAACTGGTAGTTGTGAAGAATTGGTATAATAAGGTCGTTCCGTAGTGCCAGCTTGTAAAATAGATGGATATCGCTTTTTGTCTTCTTTAGCAAAACGGTAAGTTGCTCCTTCTGCTGGCGTGGCTTCTAAGTTGTAAAGATGTCCAGTTTCTTCTTGGAATTTAATTATTTGCTCTCTAATATGATCTAATAAACGTAAAGCAAAATTTTGTCCGTATTCCGTTGTAATATTGTGAGTATCTTGGGTAAAATTGCGTATCATTTCATTAATCCCATTGACGCCCAACGTAGAAAAGTGATTACGCAACGTGCCTAAATACCGTTTAGTGTAAGGGAATAATCCAGCTTCTAGATAATGCTGAATGGTTTGTCGTTTAATTTCTAAACTTTGCTTACCTAATGTTAATAGTTTATCTAATTGTTGGTACAATCCTTTTTCATCATTTTGGTAAACATAGCCTAGACGCGCACAATTAATCGTCACTACACCAATTGAGCCGGTTTGTTCAGCCGAACCGAACAAGCCATTTCCGCGCTTTAATAATTCTCTTAAATCTAGTTGTAAGCGACAACACATACTTCTAACCATATGAGGTTTTAATTCGGAATTAATAAAATTTTGGAAATACGGTAATCCAAATTTGGCAGTCAGATTGAATAATAAATCTGCGTTAGGCGTGTCCCATAGAAAATCTGGAGTGATATTGTAAGTGGGAATAGGAAAGGAAAATATACGCCCTTTAGCATCTCCAGCTAACATAATTTCTAGGTAAGCACGATTTATCATGTCTATTTCTGTTTGCAAATCACCATAGGTAAATGGCATTTCAACGCCTGCAATGATTGGCACTTGTTGCCGCAAATCTTCAGGACACACCCAATCGAAAGTGACATTGGTAAAAGGTGATTGCGAACCCCAACGCGAAGGAACATTTAAATTGTAAATAAACTCTTGAATTGATTGCTTAACTTCTGCTAAAGATAAAGCGTCTTTTCGTATATAAGGTGCTAAATAAGTATCAAAAGAACTAAACGCTTGAGCACCTGCCCATTCATTTTGTAACGTGCCTAAAAAATTGACCATTTGCCCAATGGCACTTTGTAAGTGTTTAGGCGGCGTTGCTTCTATTCGATTTGTAATTCCATTAAATCCTTCCATCAATAACTGACGTAGTGACCAACCGGCGCAATATCCACTGAACATATCTAAATCGTGAATATGAAAGTCACCTTGACGATGCGCTTGATTAATTTCAGCAGAATAAATATAGTCTAACCAATAATTTGCAATAGCTTTACCTGCCACATTCAAAATTAATCCGCCGAGCGAATAGCCTTGATTTGCATTGGCTTTGACTCGCCAGTCAGTTTTAGTTAAATATTCTTCTACAGAGAGTTGATTCATTTTTATAGATAAATTTCTTGATTATTAATGTCAACAATATAAAACGAAAAAATATATTTGTCAACGATAACAATATTTTTTATTATCAATAAGTTAAATTATAATTAATGGAAGATTATTGAATAAACTATATTTTTATATAAAAGCATTTAAATTATTAATTTTATTGCTTTCGTTATAACAGATTAAATTCAATAACAAATAATTGTTTAATTAAATTAACTTATTAATATATATAATAAAATTAACAAAATGATCTACTAAGACATAAAATATATTATTTTTTAATAAATTTTCTACATAGTAACATTATATTTTTCATTTCGCCTAAAATTAAAGCTAATTACAAAATTATTTTATAGATTTGATCTAAATCAAGTCTATTTATTGAAAATTTTGCTTAACTGAACCAATTTATTATATTTAATGCCGTTAAGCAGAAGGAATATTTTATGGAATTAGTATGTCCCGCAGGCAATTTTCCGGCTTTAAAAATGGCTGTAGATAATGGTGCCAACGCTGTCTACTTAGGATTTCGTGACGATACTAATGCACGACATTTTGCGGGTTTAAACTTCGATGCAACAAAAATGCGACAAGGCATTGATTATGCGCATACTCATCAAGTCAAAGTGTTTTTAGCCATTAACACTTATCCACAGCCACAAGGTTGGCATCGTTGGCAAATGGCGATTGATCAAGCGGCTGATTTGGAAGTAGATGCTTTAATTATTGCTGATTTAGGTGTGTTAGATTATGCGACAGAACGGTATCCTCATTTACCGCGTCATCTTTCTGTACAAGCTTCAGCGACCAATTATCAAGCGATTCGTTTTTACCACCGACACTTTGATATTCGTCGTGTAGTATTGCCACGAGTTCTTTCCTTAGCACAAGTAAAACAAGTCGTTGCCAACAGTCCAGTACCGATTGAAGTATTTGGTTTTGGGAGTTTATGTGTCATGGTAGAAGGACGCTGTTTACTTTCCTCTTATGTCACCGGACAATCACCTAACACCTTCGGAGCTTGCTCGCCTGCCAATACTGTGGAATGGCGCGAAACAATGCAAGGATTAGAAACTCGCTTAGGCGGCATACTCATTGATCGACGACAAACTGGTGAAAATGCGGGCTATCCCACTTTGTGTAAAGGACGTTTTCAAGTCGGTCAACACACTTATTATGCGATTGAAGAACCAACCAGTCTTAATACTTTGGAAATTTTGCCTGAATTACAGCAAATGGGTGTCAGTGCCATTAAAATTGAAGGACGACAACGAAGCCCCGCCTATGTTGCCCAAGTCACCCGTATTTGGCGTGCGGCAATAGATGCTTGTAAAAAAGAAGGTATGCGATTTTCACCAAAAGCAGCTTGGTTAGCAGAATTACAAAAGATTTCCGAAGGCAGTCAAACCACTTTAGGAGCTTATCATCGACCATGGCAATAGCTCACTTTCACTATCCTAAATTGGCAATGGGACCTATTTTATATTACTGGTCACAAGACACTATTTTTAAATTTTATGACCAACTCGCTCAAACACCTATTGATATTATTTACTTGGGAGAAACAGTTTGTTCAAAGCGAAAATTGTTGCGTACGACTGATTGGCTGGCATTAGCGAATGAATTAAAAAGTAGTGGTAAAACCATCGTGTTGTCTACCATGGCACTACTTGAAGCTGATTCTGAATTACAAACGCTCAAACGTCTGTGTGAAAATAATGATTTCACGGTTGAAGTAAACGATATGGCAGCTTTACAATTTCTTGCCGGAAAGCCTTTTATAGCGGGGTTAGGCATTAATATTTATAATAACCGCACTCTTACCTATTTGAGTCAATTGGGACTACAACGTTGGATTTTACCCGTTGAATTGTCTCATAATACACTGGAAATGTTACATCAGGCGCGTCCTGCTGGCGTTGAAACAGAAGTATTTGTCTACGGTCGTTTGCCATTGGCGTATTCAGCCCGCTGTTTTACTGCCCGCGCGCATAATTTACCTAAAGATGACTGTCAATATCGCTGCTTAGATTATCCAGATGGTTTACTATTATCCAGCCAAGAAAAACAACCTTTTCTCGTCTTAAACGGCATTCAAACTCAATCTGCGCATTACTGTAATTTATTGACCGCTTTACCCACATTGATTGACATGAAAATTGACGTATTGCGTATCAGTCCTCATTCGCAACACTCTGAACAAGTTATTGATATCTTCTACCAAAGCTTACGGCAACCGAATCATATTGAGAGTTATGAACAAAAGTTGCGCCGTTTAACGCCGTTGGGTAATTGCAATGGTTATTGGTATGGTAAAGAGGGAATGATAAATTACACTACTCGGATATAAAAGGCATTTTTGCTCGCATCTTCCATAAATATTCAAAGCTATCAACGACATATCCTAATTGTTGAATGGCAAATTTCGTATATTTTCCTGGTTCAAGTGCTGCTAAGAAATTTTTTACATATAAACCCAATTCCGTATCACCGGCTAATTGCAATCGCCGATTAAAAAATAAACTATCAGGGTCTTCACGTTCTGTGATTAAACACATAAAGCTATAAGCGTAACCACTCATTTGTAAATCGGCTTGTCTTGGTGAATGATACGCAATCAATCGACGTTGAGAAAAACTTAAGCAGAAAGTGATTTGCACATCTTGTACTTGAATGCAAAGTATTTTACCTTCTAAAAAATCTAATTCACCGACATTTATTTCTCGCGCGAATACTTTATTTAAAGTAGTGGCTAATAAAGTACTATGTACACTGTTGGGAATATATTTTAGAGGAAAAATCAATGGATAAGGTAATTGAGGCAAGTTATTATTCATTTTCTGTTTACCAATTTAAATTATTTAACGCGTAAAGATAAGGGACAAGCATCACATTAACGCTTATCCCTTTGAATAATATATTTATTTCTTATCTGTTTCGCATTTATCACCATCTAATGCTTGTAACGCTTCACCCATTGCTTTGACGCGATCAGCTTGTATGGTAGTTGCCACTTGTTTTGCAGCAGCCACATCTCCTGATTGAATAGCAGGAATAATTTCACTGTTTCGAGTTTCCTTAAAAACAACCCAAATTTCTTGGAATTGAGTCAATTTAGCTTTATCAACAACGCCTTCCTGCAACAAAGCATCTAGTGCTGTTTCTAACGCAGTTGATGATTCCTCAATCCCTTTTTTCAGTTCTTCTTGTTGGGCTTTATCGCTTGTTCCTAACATTTCAACTAATTTGGCACGAGCTTCACCTAAATTTGCCTTGACATCACAAACAGTTGCGGCTTGCACCCATGATGCCATTAACAATGAAACACCCATTGTAACTAGGCTAGTTATCGCGTGTTTTTTCACAGTATTATCCTCGACAATGAGACTGTAATTTTTGATAATAAATAGTAGTGAAACAATAATATATCCTCATCCAATTAGTTATAGAGTTGAATGAACAATACCATTTTCACATTGGAAGTCTATCAAGAAAAATTGTTACGCAACTTGATCTATATCAACACGTTAATCAGTACATGTTATTCGCCGCTGCCAACCAAAATATCTACATTACCACACCAATTTGGTAAATAAGAGCTACTCGACCAAATTACGCGCTAATCTTCATGGGGGAATTTAACGATTTTTAATGTTGGAATTACAAGACTTTTTTCATTTAATGGCTGCAACTGTTGTCTGCCATAATTTTCCTCAAGCCATTTAAAATTCTCATCTTCCGGTTTTTCAATCTTTATTGTTGGTACCATCACTTTAGCCGGAACTTTACTTGGATCACCTAATAATTCCAACGCATTCTTTACATCAGATAACATAGTTTTTACAAACTCATCCCGTAATTCTTGCCACTTTGGCGCATTTTGTTCCACATGAGAAGTAGCATGTTCTTGAGGATAAAGCTTTTCTGGTATTGCATCCTCAACAAATACTTGATGATAACGCGAACTGTTAAAAACATCATCACTACTATAACGTTCTTTTCGATCAATCAAAAATAAACCAATAGGATCAATGCGTACCGTTCCTAAACCAATCGCTTTACCCATACCCAATTTATGACGAAACTCATTTGTAGGACGTAACGCATAAAATAACAAACCCAATTCCCAACGACTGAGATTGTAAAAATCTAGGTGAAAATAAAAAATTCTCTTTGGTTTAAGAGGACGAATTGCTGTTTTTAATGATTTATTTTTTTCAGAATCAAGCGTTTTCCAAGGTTGCTTTCCATTATCTTGATGCGCATGTAAATACATTTTTCTCCCTTGAGGCACATGCTTAGTTGAGTCTAATGTACGTTTAGTAATACATTCCTTTCCTTCATTAGGTTCTTTGAAATACAGGATAGGACAAGGTGGTTTAGGTGAAAGTAAACTTTTAAGAACGACTTTCTCTTGATAATAAGGTGTTGATTGTTCAGGATTTAATATACCAAAAGACACATTCACTCTACCTGCTAATGCACGCCCTTTATCACTACTAGAGCGAGTATCTTTTTGCACAAAACCAAACAACAACTCGGCTGGTGTAATCAAATTACGTCCATTGTTAAACGGAAGCAATTCTGGATTGATCTGTTTAAAGAAATGGTGAACTGATTTTTTCATTCCTTGACGCACGGACAGCACACGATCATCTAATACCCGCAATGCAGAATGACTGGCAGATTCAACCAAAGAAGATAATAAACCACGTAAACTGGAGGCTGGAATTGCTGGTTTACCTTCTAATTAAAAATGTTCTGCGGTTGCCACTTCTTTAGGATTCGGTCTTGTTTGAGCCGCTCCAACAAAAATCTCTTTTTCAGTCGTCAATTTGCAAATAATACGACCGCTTAACGTGTCAGAATGATATTTTGCATGACCATAATTTTTCAGATTTCTTTCATCAAAATCAGTCACTTTCAAACTCTGTTCTGGATTTGGATTCTGTCTACTCACTGGTACAAAATGATAGGGATTACAAAAAGAATCAGACATTTTTTATCACTCCTACTTTATCGCGAAATTGGGTAACTAACTCATTGATTAATATTTTAATTTCAGACAATTCTCTTTTTTCTAAACTCGATTTTTTGTCTTCAGTTAATGTAAATTTGTCTGCAACTTTATCTATTTGATTCAGCGACCAATTTTTTAAAGTGCCACGACAACGACCATAGCCTTTAGCCGCGCCAAAACCAAAAGTGATATCTCCTTCACATAAGTCACGGATAACTAAAGCCAATAAACCTAAACCCCAAGGTTCAATGCGTTCTAAATCAATTGACCATTGACCGGTAAAAGTGGGTTTATATACAGATGCCGCATTAAATTTTAAACGATCACCACTACCACCTGTGAAACGATCAATTGAAACAAACTCTTGATGGAAAGAAATTCCTGTATTTTCAACTAAAGTAAAGTCACTGATATTAATTGGTGTTTTCCAATCTGTTGTACCAAAAAGTTGTGTTGCTAAATCACCGTCTTTGACTTCATTTTTATCTGCTAAAAGCCCTGCTTTTCCACCTAATGTGCGGATAATTCGCTCTGCTTGCGTCCGAATCGCACCACGCATAGAACGCGCGGGTAAAATAGCATGACCTTTTGAGTCTCGTTTTGGTTGATGATTAGGTGTTATACCTTTTTGATATAATGAAGGATCATTAACTAAAAATGGACTGTCAAATATCAATTCTAAATTCAATTGTAACGTAGCATGTGTAGAAATAAGTTGAGGAATTAAATTATCAAACTGTTTAGAATCAATCGGTTCAAATGAATTAAACCACATTTCATTGGTCTTTTGTTCTAACCATTTCTTCGCTTTTTCAGCATCAATACATTCAACTTTTTCTGATTTCCATGTAAACCTGCCCTGATTTTGCGCCGTATCACTACCCATAGTTATTGGCTCTTGCGCGTCATTAAATCCCTTTAATCCCGCTAATAATAAAGCAACTTCTTGTTTTTCCAATCCTTGTGCAGTCATATAAACTGAAAATTCTAAATTAGGTGGCACCACTTCTCGATGAAAAAGATGTTTCTCCATTGCAGTACGTGTATCTCTATCAATAGTGACACCTACAACCACATTAGCTTGTCGTTTTGCAGACCAATAAGAAGGTGGAAAAGCTGGATTTTCTAATTGTTGGCTTAAAGTCGCATCAAAAAAATTAACTTTACCTCCAATGGCTTCCTGCTCCTGAGTTTCACTACCAAATAATGCAGTTAATAACGTTTCGTCACTGGACCGATTTTTTAACCAAGCGCGTAAATTACCTTTTAAAGCAGTCGCAGGAATATAAGGTTGACCATTAACATCTAATATCACAGCATCCACTTTAATTGATTGATTTTTATCATTTTTAAGTGCATCTTGATAAGCTTCTGTAATTTCACCAGAACCTATACGTAGTGAAGTTTGAGTAGTCAATGTGCCAGTAATACGCCAACGTGTTGGAAATATTGTTAATGAGGCATACATTCCTAAATCTCCTTAATTTTATCAGCTTGAGGACGACAATTCCAATGAATAGATAAATTTACCGCGATTTCACCATAGCCATTTTGTGGTATATAAGGACAATGTTGCCATTGATTTTCAGTATCACTAGGAATTTGATAATACTGCAATATATTTTCAGCCAATGGAATTCCTGTATAAAACCATTTTTCAATACATTCTTGCGCTTTACTCTCTTGATTTAACTTGGCTTTTAATACAAAAACACTCCCAACATCAGTCAATAAATAAGGTCGATAGCAATCACTACTTTCTTTTTGAAAACGTTCCCATAAATAACGACCACCGGCTAAAGTTTGAGTTGCAAAAAAACGTTGCATTTCTAGTGAATTCTCAGAAAGTTGTGTCCAAGTATCATGATACGCAGATTGTAATTCCATGTGAGGTTTACACAATAAAGCAGGTGTTTGCAACGTAATAATCCATAGCCCATCATCACGACTTGATAACTGTGGAGAAACGACTTGTTCAATGGGTGCAATCTCAGTATCGACAACCACTTTCGTTTTACCTAAACCTAATAGTGGATTTTGTAATTTAGATAAAATAACTTGTTGTTTATCTTCAGAAATAGCTGACAAATCCACATAAGCTAACCATTGTAATTCGGCTTCTGGCGTAATCATTTCATAGGAAAACAATTGCTGATCTTGAGACCGCTGTTTTTCTGAATCAATTGCGGTACGTACTCGTGATTGTCGTTTTATGTTGGGCAAATCAAACTTTTCTTTAATTTCACTATCACTTTTCCAATCAATTGAAAATTTAGGTGCAACGAACTGGTCATTTTCTCTAAATAAAACAGGTTTATGTTGCAATGCAATGTCATAATACCGTTTTCCCACTTCTACCAACGACAAAGGAAAGCGATATGGACGATTGTTTAATTTACTAGGAAAAGCATGAGAAATATAAATTTTACTAAGAAATTCATAGAGTTCTTCAGTAAACATTTCCGCTAAAATACTTTTAATCACGCCACCTGCAATAGTTTCATCTGAACGAAATAAATTACGGCTTTTACGAGTATCTGCCAAACAAAATGCAGCTCGCGGTCGTAATTTGAGCATATAACGATTACTTTTTGCTAGTTTTACAGCAGGATTAATTTGTTTTTCCATAGATTCAACTGTTACGCCTGCGATTTCGCCAAAACCAATGGTACGATTCGCGCCCAGTTGCATAATCCATTGCAAGCCTTTGTTAAAACAAAAAATAAAATCTTGTTGTTCTTGTTCATCAATAGCTGAAAAGTGAGCTTGACCTTGAAATTGAATTGTTTCTCCAGTTGCAAAAGGTTTTTCTGTGACGATATAAGCCCCTTTTTCTGTAGAACCGGTTTCTTCATTAATACGAATACGATAATGCTTTGTTTTACGTTTATTTTCTGCTGATTGTTTTTCTAAAATAGTTAAATCTTCAAGTATTAATTTTTTGCGTTGCGGCATAACGCCATTTTCACTACTTTGTCCCAACCATTTTTTCAAGTTAAGTGAAAAGTTTGCAGAACCTAATAAATCTAATTCTTGCCACGCTTCCCGTAACTTACCGATTAATAAAGTAGCGGGAATATAAAATTGACCTTCATGATTTCTGGCTAAAGGCACATCAATTCCATACTCGGTTGGTGTAGCTGACTGAGTCAAATAAGGTGCTTTTAAGGTAAGTGTTATTTGCAAGGATATGACATTCATTATTGTTTTCCTTAAGATTTTCTTCACTTGCTTTTTAAACGAATAACATCAGTTTCATCTACACTGAATAATTTAGCAATTTGTTCAGTAGAAAAACCTTGTTGTAGTGCTAATTGAATACGTTCTAGTTTTTCTTGTTCTTTGCCCATTCTTGTGCCTTGTTGAATTCCCATTTCAATCCCTTTCTCAACTCCCCGTTCCTCAGCTTTCAGTGATGCTTCTTGTACCGCTTCTTGTACTGCAGTATCAATGACATTTTTCAAATCTCGATAGTATTTCAGAGAGTTTTCATAGTCTTGCCATTGTTGAAGATTAAAACGTGCTATTTCTGCAACAGCAAATGCTTGTTCAAATACATCTTCTTTTAAATGAGCGGGAATATCATCAAAATCTTCTAAATGTTTGATAAAATACAACCATTTATCAAAATGCGTTTGTAATTCTTCAAGCTTTTTTTGAAAACGCGGCATTTCGATGAAAATAAAGGTCAGTTTGTCGTAAAATACTTCACAAACTTCGTTACGTAACTGAATATTCTGTAAATACTGCGCTGTATTTTTATTGTTATCAAAAACAAAATCTAATAGTGCAATGCAATATACAGGTTGTAATTTATAATCCCATTCGCCGCGTTCTGCTTGCTCTCTGATAGGAAAAGTGGCGTAAAATACACTGCGATCTTTGAAAAAGTTTTGTTTAGCTTTTTGTAATTCAACGATGAATTTATGACCTTCTCGACTTTCACAATATAAATCAAAGATAGCCTTGCGATCTAACTCATTATTACCTAATTGTTCATTCTTTTTATAAAATAAATCCTGTATCTGATGTTTAGCGGGTAACAGTTGATTAAGAAAATCTATGAGCAAACTTTTATTGGCTTCTTCACCAAATAGTTTTTTAAAGCCAAAATCAGTGAATGGATTGATATACTTCGCTTTGTGGTTGTTTTTCATAGTCAATATTATTACTTGCTCACTTGTTTTTTAAACGAATAACATTAGTTTCATCTACACTGAATAATTTAGCAATTTGTTCCGTAGAAAAACCTTGTTGTAGTGCTAATTGAATACGTTTTAATTTTTCCAATTCTCTTCCTCTTTCCTCAGCTTTCAGTGATGCTTCTTGTACCGCTTCTTGTACTGCAGTATCAATGACATTTTTCAAATCTCGATAGTATTTCAGAGAGTTTTCATAGTCTTGCCATTGTTGAAGATTAAAACGTGCTATTTCTGCAACAGCAAATGCTTGTTCAAATACATCTTCTTTTAAATGAGCGGGAATATCATCAAAATCTTCTAAATGTTTGATAAAATACAACCATTTATCAAAATGCGTTTGTAATTCTTCAAGCTTTTTTTGAAAACGCGGCATTTCGATGAAAATAAAGGTCAGTTTGTCGTAAAATACTTCACAAACTTCGTTACGTAACTGAATATTCTGTAAATACTGCGCTGTATTTTTATTGTTATCAAAAACAAAATCTAATAGTGCAATGCAATATACAGGTTGTAATTTATAATCCCATTCGCCGCGTTCTGCTTGCTCTCTGATAGGAAAAGTGGCGTAAAATACACTGCGATCTTTGAAAAAGTTTTGTTTAGCTTTTTGTAATTCAACGATGAATTTATGACCTTCTCGACTTTCACAATATAAATCAAAGATAGCCTTGCGATCTAACTCATTATTACCTAATTGTTCATTCTTTTTATAAAATAAATCCTGTATCTGATGTTTAGCGGGTAACAGTTGATTAAGAAAATCTATGAGCAAACTTTTATTGGCTTCTTCACCAAATAGCTTTTTAAAGCCAAAATCAGTGAATGGATTGATATACTTCGCTTTGTGATTGTTTTTCATAGTCGACGGTGCTCTCAAGTTCTAAGTAATCCCATAATTCAATTAAGTGTATCCAAAGCGTTGCATCTTTGCCAAAACAATTTGCTAATTCGTTTAATTTATCGTCATAATCAGCGATTTTCAAAATTTGTTCAACTTCTGTAGTTAATTCTGCTTTATCTATTTGATTATCATGTAAATAGGCTTCTACCAATCGATAAACTTTTCCTTTTGATAAATTACGTTTGATAGGATGGACAGCAGAAAGTACTTTGTCCATGTTTTCACCAGAGATAAGTAAATCACTACTATTTATTCCTTTTGGACAACGTTGCTGGCGAAATTTTTCTAAATCATCTCCTGTGTAATCAAAAGATTCTAATATTTGGTAAGCCATGCAATTTGTTGTTCTACTTTTATTTTTTGCTAATTGGGCGAGTTCTTTAGCTAATTTGGTAATACTGTGAATTGGCGCATGATGGTGACAAAAAACTAAACCCGCAGCATGAGTTAATGGAATATCACTACTTTTGGGTGCAGGATTGAAAACACTCCACTCTTTAGAGTATTGAAAGAAATCACTGAGTGTCCACCATCCTTGCCATGCAGGCACTACTAAAATCATTTCATCACCGCCCCACAGTAATATTTCTAAACGATGTCTATTTTCAGGCGTTGTCCATGTCGGTTTGCCAAGCGTTTCTTTTAATAAATTGGCTAAAAATGAGCGTCGATGCGTTTTTACTGTGTTATCAAATTCTCTTAATCCATCTTCACTACCTTCTTTACACATATGTTGTTCTATTTGACCGAATCCGTTACCATCTAAATAAATGACAGCCATTTTACCATTTAAATTACTTTGTTTTTTATCTTCAGTCAGTTCATTGAATTCTCTAATAAAATCTTTAACATCTTTTATATTAATAGGAGAATTTTCCAATTTTTCTATTTCTTGGCGGTAAAAAGTGCGTTTTTGTCCATTTCCATATCTTCTACGTTGATAGACAGACTCACTCACTGTAATAGTGGCTTCACCTTTAGTCATCGAATGATTGCTAGGACGAATAAAATCAACTTCGCATATAGTGTGTTCTAAAGATTGTAATTCTGGATAAATAACTGTGGCTGATTGCATTTGTTGCCAACGTGTGAGGGCAATCAATGTTTCTCGATCCGTATAAAAAGAATCTGAAACTGGAATGCTATTAACTAATAAAGTAGTGTTTTTCAGTTTTGTATCTTGTTCAAGATAATCAATCACTTCCTGTTTTAGATCAGTGTTACTTTTAAAAAGTCCAGAAGAGGCACCCGTGCTTATGATTTCAAGTTGCTTGAATTTATTTTTAATTCTTTCAGTGGCTCTTAACAATAACAAACTACCCCCGCGAATTGTGCTTAAGTCTTGGGTATCACTGATAAAATTATCTAAATTGACTGCTTCCATATAGAGATAAAATGCCATATTTTCCTCCTTTTGCTAAAAACGATGTAGAAATGTGTATTCACTATGTATAATAACCATAAAAACATCCTTTTGCCAAGATACAAAGTGATTTATTTTTATGGAAATTAATATGACCACGAATTCTGCGCAACTCAAACAATTTCATCAAATTTTATTATGGCCACTGCGATTGATTGTTCCTGAAAATAAAGGACAAGATACTGTAATTCAGGAATTAACTAAGCAAAATTGGACTGAAACGACGATTTCTAAAAATTATGCAGAACAAGTTTATTTTCATCCATTTATTCGACAATTTTTGTATGGTGATGCAGATACGCCCGCCACTGTTCAAGTCTGTGAACGTTGTGATGTTAATAAAATTAAAGTTACTTTGAAATCAAAGGATAATCCCTCATTTGTCCTTGATGTGAAACGGATTCAATTGTATTTATTTGAAGTGGGTATTGGAATTTTAGTGGTTGAAGTCGCTTCTCAAGCAATTGAAAGTATAAAAAATATTGAAGATTTCCTTGATCAATTTCGTCGTGCTTATCCACCTTATTGGGATGAATGGGGATCTGGACATTCGCCTAAATCGGTTGAATTTTTTTCTAAAGATAATCAGTCGCTTGTTATCAGTAATTTTGAAGATACTCAATTTTTTCAACAAGATGTGGTTGAAAAGAAAAATTTTCCAGTGGCAGCACATTGGGAATATTTATTACAGCCTTTAGTGCGATATACCGGTAAAAATGAAAATGCTAACAAAATTCGTTATCAACAAGTTGAAGATGAAAGAATTCCTTACATGGCACATTTAGCTTTTGATGATCCACGTTTGTTGACCAGAGGCGATTTTATTCGCTTGGCTTTAGCTGATGATGCAGGGGATTCTGATAGTTTTCCTTATGCTGAACCATTTTTGAAGGATTTTGAAGAAAGATATTGTTATGATCGTTTTTGGGAAGAAAAAGCAAATTCATGGCTAAATACTCGTTATCTATGTTGTGGCTATGCATTTACAATGGTTGGAAAAAATGAACCTAATTTTTTTGCAAATGAAGAAAATGGTGGACTTTCTCATTTTCGCCGTCACTATTTTATGATGGGTTTGATTGCTCATTTTCATAAAGCGGCTTTATTGGTTTTGTGGGATAAATTAGCAAAAGCAGTGGCTAAATTTACTAAAAAAGAAGCATCACGTCGTGAATTTAAGAAAGAAGTTCATGATATTTTAGAAGAATTATTACATTTTACTTATCGTTATTGGTTTACTGAATTGTCTAATCAAGTACAGCCCAAAGAGTTATTTGATTGGTGGAGTCATCATTTAGGCACGCGGGAACTCTTTGATCGGGTTATGAAAGAAGCACAAGATGCGCATCAATTTTTGGAAATGGAAGAACAAAAACAACAAACAGATATCACTATTCGTTTAACTGTAGTTGCGACTATTGGTTTGGCGATTGGTTTAGTGTTAGGATTTTTTGGTGGTAATTATAATATAGAAGAAAAATTCAATCATTTAACCAGTTTATTTGCTTCTTGGTCTAATTGGAAATTGACGCTGATTTTGACCGGATTTTCTTTTATTTTTATGATGATAGTTCTTTTTTTCTCAACACCTATTGCTCGTTTTATGGGATGGATTGCAAGTTGTTGGAAAAAATAACTTGTATGGTGCATGACGCTATCGTTTATGCATCCTGCCGTGCGATAGATTGATAGATAAAACCCCGTCATGCAAGTAGACGAGGCAAAATATTTGATGAAAATCAAGGACGCTGAGGATATATTCCTTCCACAGATACGCAGTATTTGGTTCCAGCAGGTGCCTGTAAAGATGGAAGTTTGTCTGAACCCAAAACAGATTTCAACATTTGATTTGACGTTGATGAACCATCTGCTGGTGCAAATCCTTGAGGACAATAATTGGCAGCCATAAGGCAAACAGAACCTAAATAATCCTGTTCGTTACAAGCCATTGCATTTGCGCTAACCAAGATACCAGAAGCAGTAATGAGCGTTGTAAGTGCGTGAGTAATTTTATTAGCCATGAATAATCCTTTGTCGAATAATTTACAGGAAAATGATTTACTTAATAACAAATCACTTATTTTTAGTGTAAACTATTGGCTATATTTATGTCAATTATTTTTTTGTAAATGGATTGTAAGTTGTTGGAAAAAATGACTTGCATGGTGCATGACGCTATCGCTTATGCACCCTACATTTGCTGATAACATCATGATATCTCTTCAATAGATAAAAATACCATGCTACTGAGTTTAGAACCCTTATTTCCTTTATATGCCATTGATATTACATTACAATGTACTCAGCCAATTTACAAATTACGTCATTTTCATCAGTTGGCATTCACCACATGGTTACGATATTTATTACCACAAATTACCGATTATGAACAATATATTACGATTGATGCCGTTGAAAGTGGACGTAGTGATTATGCGGCAGGCGATTTATACCGTTTTACTTTGTTTGTATTAAATGGTCATGAGGAATTAATCGAGTATTTACTTTCTTGTTTCAATGAGTTACCAAAACATGTTCATACTCAAGACACACCTTTGTTTTTCAGCCCGTGTAGGTCCGATTAGCGTAGCGTAATCGGACGCATGTTATTCACCGCCGCTAACCGAAATATTTATATCACCACACCACGGTGAAACGTGGAATACGGACAATCCGCTATACGTTTTACAAACCCATGTTTCACATGATTTAATGATTTTTTGTTTTGAAATGTGAGGTTATTAATCTAATAAACATGCGTCCGATTACGCTACGCTAATCGGACCTACGGTCTCTACGAGTTTTATTGATAGTGACGAGTAAAAACAACCTGACATTGAATTTTTCTTACATTGTCAGGTTGTTGAAACAATTAAGTTTTACTCGATATTGATGATAATCGGGCGTTCGTTAAATACAATAGTGCCATCAGTTAAGGCATAACCAATGAAAAAATACAACATTGCTTGTGATACATCTTGGTTTTTGAGAATTTGCAGCAAAGGTGTTAAATCACCCGGCACTAATACCGTTGTTTGCGCATTTTCTAATTTGACATTCATCATATAAGGCTGTGCTTGCATTTTCGCCACTTCATCACTCCAACCGCTACTATCTACATATAAATCAATTGGATAGATTTCTCCTACGTTTTCACTAAATGCAAAATAATTGGTGTCGAAACTGCCATCATAACGTGATTCTTCCGCGCTAAATGGTTTTTCAATCCCTACAGCAACTAATAAATTAGCCGTTAAACCAATATGTTCAATTACTGGTTGAAAATTAAATGCTAATGAAGCGTTGGGCAAGCGTGCCATACCCATTTGAGTGAATTTGACAAAATTATTGTTTGCTAAAACGCCGCTTCTAAAACTTGCAGGTGCGACTGTGCGTGATGTGTCAAGATAAATCACGTTAGCAATCACTTCGGTAGGTTCATTTGGCAAACCATAACAACCATCGCTTACATTTGTAAAACCTTGAATATATGCTTTACCATTGGTGATACATTGGGTTTTTATTGTCAAATCAATGTCTTCAGTCGTATCTCCTGTTGTAGTTGAAGGTTCACTAGTAGGATCAACAGGTTCTGGAATCGTATTGTTTGATGTTGTAGAAGGTTCACCAACTGGATCGCCCACAGGTTCAGTAGTTGGCGATGAAAATTCACTGGCTAGCACATCTAACTTAACATTTTGATCTGCCATCGTGATATTGCGTGTAATTGAACCCAATGAAGAATGGGTAATTGTTACGGTATATTGTCCAGTTGATAGCGGCAAACCATAACCACCAGCAGTTGCAGTTGTTGTTACTTCACTACCAGTTGAGATATTTACACCCGCAATCCCTTCACCACCGTTGTATAAACCATTTTTATTAATATCATCGTAGATAACACCTGTTAAAAAACTACGTGAATCAATTGCACTACTTCCAAAATCTATCGTTACTAAATAAGTTGTTAAAGTTTCCCCAGCTTGTAGCCCAGTAACAATGCCAATGCCAGTTTCTTTGGTGTCAGCAGACAGAATGTTAGTCCGATGTCCACGTCCGGGGATGTCTTTGTCAATAAATAATTGATCAAGAAACTGTGAACCCATTTCATTAAGATCAACGCCACTTTCACGGTATTTAGCGGCAAGATTCTCTCTCATCATATTCCATTGATAACCGGCATTCGTCATGCGATTACCAGGCGATACCCCTTCTGGTGAATTGTGTTCAAAGTAAACACGTGTCAACATGTCATTGCTATGACCACGCGCAGCTTGTAACAGTTGTGCATTGAAAGTGAGTGGTGGCAAGGGTTCGCCAGTAATTTCACCCGGATTAACCCCTTCAAATACACTACTTAAACCCATACGTGCAGCTTCAACTTGTGGATTAGCACGTGCCCGATTCATGGCTTCTAAATGTACTTGTTCGGCAGAAGTGGGATCGCCATAATCATAGGCATAAGCAGATGAAGTGGCTAAAAGTGGTAACATAAAAGACAATTTAAAGTAATTCATGCATAATTTCCTTAAATATTCTAAGTAGTGAATAATTTATCTTCAAAATAAAAGCATAGCAAATTTTGATAAATAAAATAGCATTATCTAAACTTATTTTAACGTGAGTCCGATGCAAATATTCCAACTATTGATGAATTAACGATGACGTTCCGGCTTTCTTTGCTTATATCGAACTCACGTTATTATTACTGCTCTAGTACTTTCCAAATACCATAGTAGACTTTTCCTTTTCGCTCTCCCAATGCTTTAATCCAACTTATTTCATCCATACACTTTAATTGATTGCGGACTTGGGACAAAGGTTGTTTAGCAATTACTCCCATAGACTCAGCTAATGGAGTTGCTGCCATTCTAGGCACTCCAAGTAAACGCAAAACAACAGCGTTATCATCATTAACACCATAATAAGCTCGTGATGGTAAATTACGCAAAGAACTATCTTCCGATAATTCACCTCCTGTCATAGAAAGTAATGCGCCTAATCCCCATGATGCAGTTTGCGTTAATTTACCAAATAGTTTTTTGCCACAATTAGTAATGTCGTTTTTAAAATATTTTCTTGCAATTTCAGGAATTGAATCACCGTTTACCCAATCTTTAATAATGAAAGCTAATTTCTGACCATCAGGATTATCACCTCCTGTAACTTCTTCTAGGTTTTTCCGTAACTCATCTACTTTAAGTAATATTCCCATCATTTTTTGCAAATCGTTATTTTCAGAATGAAATAACGTATCTTCGTTCCAAGTATTAACTTTAATACCTTCTCTATTTGTTGCTGCAAGTGCTTCATTAATACTATGTAATGAAAATCCAGTGCTATCAACTAATTTCAGTGGTTGATTTGGTCTTTGAATGTAGTCAGTATAAGTTCTTATCCCATTAAGTAGCTTATTAGCTTGGTTATGATTATTTTGTCTCAAAGTTTCAAAACCTAATGTACCGCGTAAGATTTGTTCTACTTGGTCAATAAAATCTTGCGGCTGCCCCATTTGCCGATAAGTATGTGTCAAATATTGCAAAAAAGATGACCATTCAGGATGCCAATAAACAATATCTCCTAGATTATCTAGCCATTTTTCAGCCTCCTGAGCCATAACAATCAAAGCAGAATTTAAATCCCCTGTTTGTTGATTAATAAATTTTTTTAAAATTTGTGCTTTTTCCTCATTATCAGCAACTAACGCCACAACGCCCAAGCTACCTTGATCGACTCGTCCCGCTCTGCCAGCAATATTCCAAAAATCTTCTGGCGGCATATCTTTACCATAAGGATATTGATGAGCAGCCATCACTACACCTGCCACTGGAAAATTAACCCCTTGCGCAATGGTTGTGGTCGCTACTAAAAAATCAATTTCCTGTTCTTCAAATAACCATTCCATTAACACTTTAGTATCATCCGATAAGCCACTATGATGAACACCAATGCCATAATTGAGCAAGTCAATGAGTGGAAAATCAGAGCCAAATTCTAGGTTAAGAAAATCTTGCACTAAGCTAATATTGCTTGAAGGTTGTAAGCGGTGATTACTCTTTAATTTTAACTGCTCGGCAAGCGACCAAACCCAATCAGGGCGACTGTGCATCACAATAACTGAGCCACGTTGCTTTAAGTTTTGTGCGGTTAAAGCAGCTAAGGTACTTTGATTGCAAACCTGGCTATAACTATGTTTACTTGAAATGTCTTTAGGCAAACACAAAGTTTCATCAATACTTAACGTATGCCGTGTTGTATGCTGAGTTTTTAGTTTAAGTTGGTAATCATAACTTCTCCCCTTTTTATCGCCCTTTTCGGCTTGAACAATGCCAATAACCCTATCGTTTGGCTGCCAATCTATACTCAAACTAATGTCTTGCGAATTAACATCACCTAACCAGCGAGCAACTTGACGAGCATTATTAATAAATGGGGTTAAAAGTAGAAATTGAGCGCGTTGACATTCTTTGTTAATCGTTGCTAACAATAATTCTAAGCGTAAACCTCTGTTTGTATCTTGAATTGTATGGGCTTCATCAACGACCACTAAAGTTAAAGGTCGCCCTACTTTTGTTTCCAAATCCTGCCGTAACATTAAATCGAGTTTTTCAGGTGTAGTGACTAAAACTCTAAACGCTCGTGTTATATCTTGTTCATGTAGTAGTTGAGCTTCGATACTATCAATTTCTAAAGCAGGGCTAACTTGTTCAACCATAATCCCTAAAGGCTCAAAATCGTGTCTTAATTTGCGAGTAACTTGATTCACTAATGCTCTAGTCGGTGCAATATAAGCAACCCAACCACGCTCTGCATCAAATTGATTTAAAGCTTGCAAAATACGGAATTGCGCTATTAAGGTTTTACCACTAGAGGTTGGTAAACTCACCACTACAGCACGACGACTTGAACCTAATAACCCTTGTTCTGCCAATGCGCGGCGTTGTGGTGGCAAGACTTCAAATAACGCTTTACTACCACGTCCTTTATCTACAAGACTTTTTACAAAGTGAGTAACGCGCGAATTTACCGCACGAGTCACCGTCCAAATGGAATTATCAACCTGTGCTTTAGCACTTATTGCCAGCAAACGCGTTAAAGGCGATAACATTGATAAACCAATTTGATCAGAAGCCGCTAAAGAACGGTCAAAGTGCATCTCTAATAAAGGTTTAATCGAATAGCTACCTTCTACTACACCGTCTGTTAAATAATACGCCATGATTTCAGCCGCTTTAGCTAAATGATATAAAGCGATAAGCTCCAAAGCTGCTACTTTTGCTTGAGAATTAGGCTTATTTTTTAAATAACTCGATTCAAAATCACTTTGTGTTTTACGCAATTCAACAATTAATTCCAACACCGCATCACGATCTTCCCAACCCTGTTTACGAATTAACCGTAACCAAATTTCTAAAATCGTAGCCCAAGTTTTTTCTCCCCAAACATCAGAATCTAAAGGTAATGTTTCCCAAGTTTTTTCGCGTAATAACCGTGCGGCATCAGCACCCATATCTCCAATCACAGCTAAAGCACAGTAACGTAAAGTTTGCTCGGCTTGCAAAATAGGTTTTGTTTTATTGGGAATAACCCGCAATAATCTAAACGCATTTGCCGCGCATTCTCGCAATAAAGCTTGATTTTCATCATTAACTCCCTCTAACTGCAAATCAAGAACAATCAGTTCTAAAGCTTCTGCATGACGTTCAATTAAGCCATAATCGACTATAACCGTTTCGTTTAACAATGCTTGATAAATGAGGGCTTTATTAGCCTCTTGCTTTGCCTGTTCTAAACTATCTTTTAGAGTGTCCAATAACCAATGAGTCATGGCTGAACTCCTTTCGATACCAAAGAGGGTAATTCAGAAATAGAATGCGGAAGATAAATTGCTTGTAATTGACAATGTGTAGGTGTTTTGACTGTATCAGCGAGAGCTTTGGCGCGTGTTTTTAGGTCTTTTTTACACGGCGAAGTATCACGAATTAGAATACCAAAAATAGCAACAGACTTATTGCCTGATTTGAGCAACAAAGTAACAGCCGCATCAAACTGCTTTTCATAATCTGTATTTTTGCATCGTGGCAGCAACCAACGCAGTAATTGAGAAATTAAACTTAAGTTAGTAACAAGCTCTTCTAACTGATGAATCATACCAGTACAACCATTCATCACATTAGGCGGAGCGTTTTTATCGCTAGATGTTTTTACCTCGCCGATTAATAAATGAATTTCGTTACCGATTTCGACAAAACCAACTAAATCTGCACCAGGCAAACTTGCTTTAGGTGTACGCTTGTCACGCTCCATATTCCAAGGCCAGACAACATTATATTTTTTAATCAACCAAGCTTCTGCCAGTGCTTCACCAATAGCCCAATCTCGCTCTTCTAGCACTTCAGCAGCTAAAATTTCATCAAGACTATTCTGCTCAAAACCTGTTGAAGCTAATCCACGCAAATGAGCATTAAAATCTTCTGTTCCTTCTTGGTCATGGAGCCGCACTGCAACATCATTTTGTAAAAAATGAGTATATTCTTCATTTCTTTCAAAAAGACATCCGGACCAATTGACTATGCCTTCTGTAT
This sequence comes from Thiomargarita sp., assembly GCA_020721045.1. Lineage (GTDB taxonomy): Bacteria > Pseudomonadota > Gammaproteobacteria > Beggiatoales > Beggiatoaceae > DYNN01. The sequence continues at coordinate 28,067 of DYNN01000026.1, forward strand.
CACTATATTTAACGATTTCCATTTATTGTCCTGATTATTTTTGCTAAGTCAAAGTGCTAAAATGCAAATCAAGAGCTAAATCAAGATGAGAATTTGTATTTCATGGAAAATATGAGATAGTGAAGATTATAAGGTTGACAACAATCACTAATTTCACTACCATTTATTCTAAATTCAATAACAATGTGAATTATAAAATGGATAGCAAGAATTGAAGGTGAATAATGTAGTGATGCGGCACCCGTTTACCGCATCTACTTTTTTACTCTCATTGACCGTGATTATGGTGCCATTCGCTGACTAAGCGTTCTGCTTCTGTACGTTCGTCTGGCGTTAATTTACGGTTGATGGCATTACCATTAACAGTTGCTTCTTGATGCTTTTGTGCAGCGGCTAAAGCAAACCATTGATAAGCAAGTACTAAATCTGGAGGAACACCTTCACCACGATAAAATCGTAAGCCTAGATTATACTGTCCCTCTGCATTACCTTGTTCAGCACTTTGATAAAACCAATGAACCGCACGTTTTGGGTCTTGCGGGACACCTTGCCCATTAAAAAAGCAAATGCCAAGTTGATTTTGTCCGCCGGCATGTCCTTGATTGGCTGCTTTATTAAGTGCATACACAGCTTCTGCTAAATTGCCATTGTTGTAGTGCGTGAGACCCTGTTGGTAAATTTCTTCTGTTTGCTCAGAATCACCACTGCTTACAATTGTAGGTGTTAAGGTAAAAGTAATAACAAAGCTACATAATAACAACAGGTTAGATAATTTCACAACCACCTCCTTTAGTTATTTTAACCATTAAAACGTTGAAAAATCAGTGTCGCGTTAGTGCCCCCAAAACCAAAGCTATTAGACATGATCGTGTTCAGTGTCACATTATCTTGTCGAATACGTACGATAGGCACACCTTCGGCTTGTGGGTCTAATTCTGTAATGTTAGCTGATGCACTGATGAAATTTTCTTCTAACATCAATAAGCTATAAATGGCTTCATGTACGCCCGCCGCACCTAGTGCATGACCGGTCAGTGATTTGGTAGAACTAATTGGTGGAATTTTGTCAGCAAACACGGTTTTAATAGCTTCTAGTTCACGTACATCACCCACTGGCGTGCTAGTTCCGTGAGCGTTAATGTAGTCAATTGGTGCAGATATTGTTGCCATGGCTTGTTGGATGCAACGAATTGCGCCTTCACCAGAGGGTTGTACCATATCGTAACCATCGGAAGTTGCACCGTAACCAACTAATTCAGCATAGATTTTAGCACCGCGTTTTTGTGCATGTTCTAATTCTTCTAATACTAAAATGCCTCCACCACCAGAGATGATAAAACCGTCTCGCGTGTTGTCATAGGGACGTGAAGCTGTCGTTGGCGTATCGTTATATTTGGAAGACAAAGCACCCATTGCATCGAAAAGCATTGTCATACTCCAATGCACTTCTTCTCCGCCGCCTGCAAAGATAATGTCTTGTTTTCCCATCTGAATTTGCTCGTAACCATTACCAATGCAATGGGCACTGGTGGCGCAAGCGGAACTAATGGAGTAGTTAACCCCTTTGATTTTAAAAGGTGTTGCTAAACAAGCTGCTGTTGTGCTTGCCATTGTGCGTGGTACCATGTAGGGACCCACTTTGCGTAATCCACGGGCACGCAAGGTATCTACTGCAATTGATTGATTTGCAGGTGAAGCACCACCTGACCCTGTGACTAATCCGGTGCGTGGATTAGAAATATCTGTTTCAGCCAATTGTGCATCGGCAATTGCTTCACGCATTGCTAAATAGGTAAATGCAGCTGCATCTCCCATAAAACGCTTAACTTTTTTATCGATTAGTGCGTTTAAATCAAGGTGAATTGCACCATGAATGTGCGAACGAAACCCTAAATCAGCGTATTCTTGTTCAAATTCGATACCTGATTGCCCAAGGCGAAGGGAATCTAATACTGTTTGTTTGTTATCGCCAATACTACTAACAATACCAAGTCCTGTAACCACAACCCGTTTCAAAGCGTTCCCCTCAAAAACCTTCAGTAGAAGTGAATAAACCTACACGTAAGTCTTTGGCAAAGTAAATTTCTTTACCGTCTACTTTCATCGTTGCATCGCCAATGCCCATGACTAATTTTCGCATAATAACCCTTTTCATATCAATATGGTAGCTGATAATTTTATTGGCTGGAGTCACTTGTCCGGTAAATTTAACTTCACCAGCACCCAATGCTCGCCCACGCCCAGGTCCACCTAGCCATCCTAAAAAAAAGCCAATCAGTTGCCACATGGCATCGAGACCTAAACAACCTGGCATCACTGGATCACCTGGAAAGTGACAGTCAAAAAACCATAACTGCGGTTGAATATCTAGTTCGGCAATAATAGCACCTTTGCCAGCTTGTCCACCATTATCAGTGATATGTGTAATACGATCAAACATTAACATAGGTGGCATGGGTAATTGGGCATTGCCGGGACCAAACATTTCGCCTCGTCCACATTGCAGTAGTTCTTCATAAGTATAACTATTTTTTTTCTGCATGATGGATTCCTACTGATAATATAGACACTGCTTTGATATTTAAAGAGAATGAGATAAGTTTTTGTTTTGTCATTTGAAGTTCAAAATAATTTTTCAATGATAAATAGGGGTATTATAAATCTATAAATGTTTTTTTAACGTGAGTTCGATAGAGGAAAAGAAGTTTGTATCACATGAAAAATAAGAGATAATGATGATTGCTAAGCGCACTCCCCTTTATTCCATGAGATACGCGATTGAGTATAACAGATATTTTTTGTGATGTAGATGATTTCTGTAAAGTGTTTATTTCAGTTTAGTTGGGCGCGTTATTGTCAATTCATATCATTGGTAAATCAAGTAATTGTAATTCTTGAGTGTAAGCTTGATGAATAACTTCAGCATCATTGCCAAATGCTACAAAATAAACGATTTCAATACCTTGATGTTGTTGAACAAAATCATAAGTGGTGGTAACGGCAATTTTAGTCGCAGGTGGAATTGGGTAGCAATAAACGCCGCAACTCACAGCAGGAAAAGCAATGGTTTTTAGGTGATGTTTGAGGGCTAAATTTAAACAAGAACGATAGCAGGAGGCGAGTAATTCTGCTTCTCCTTTTTGTCCACCTTGCCAGCGCGGACCGACAGTATGAATGACGTGTCTAGCCGGTAGCAGGTAACCGCCAGTGATTTTTGCTTTACCTGTTTCACAACCCCACAAGGTACGACATTCATCTAGTAATCCGTCTCCAGCTGCTTTATGAATAACACCATCCACGCCGCCTCCACCAAGTAAGGTATTATTTGCTGCATTAACAATGACATCAACTGCTAATGTCGTAATGCTCCTACGAATGAGCACTAATTGGGTTGCCATTTTTTATTCACTCGTTAGAAATTACAATTTTGTCTCGTTGTAAAAAATTATCGATTATTAATAAAAACTCGTTTAATTTGTCTAAATATGAAAAGTGACCTGCATTTTTTAATACGACTAAACCCGCATTAGGAATCAATTTTTCCATAAGTTGCCCATCGCTGACAGGTGTAGCTTGATCATGCTCTCCCCAAATTAATAGTGTTGGTATCGTAATTTTAGATAATAATATCGTTAAATCTTCATTGACCACGGTAATTAAAATATCACGCATGATCCCATTAGCATTTTGATAATCCGTTGAACCTAATTTACGTTTTGCGCGTTCAACAAAGGAATTGAAAATAGAATTTAATAAGGGTAATGTGACGATTTTCTTGATAAACTTATATAAATATATTTTTAGATAGTAACTGCTTGTTCTTTTTGGTTTAATACCTGCGCTGTCTACTAAAATTAACTTAGTCATCTGTTCTTGAGCAGCCGCTAAACGAATAGCTATTCTTCCACCAAAAGAATGTCCAATCAGTATCGGATTTTTGATGTTAAGCTGTTGAATAAATTGCTTAATACAGTTTGCATAATCCTGAGTATTCCATACGGTTTTAGGCGGCGTGCTTTGTCCAAAACCAGGTAAATCAATGGCGTAAACACAAAAATCGATACTCAGAGTATCATAAACTGATTTAAAACTGTATAGATCAGCGCCCCAGCCATGTAATAGTAAAATGGCTTGTCCTTGCCCTGACATTTGATAATTAATTTCTAACTCATTAATTTTTAAATTCAAAATATATCCTAAATGGTCTTTGAAATGTTACAAAAAATTACTCGTTATCAAGCGTGATTTTCTCGATAACGAAATAAAATTTAACGGATTTTTCTATTCTACTTCATAAGTGATCGGCGTTAATTCTTTCAGATTATCAGAAACTGGACAACGTCGATCAACTTCAGCTAAAAACGCCTGTTTTTCTTCTAAAGTCATATCCGCATCAATGTGAGTGATTACTTTCATACCTAAAAATCCTGCACGATTTTCGGTACTTTTGCCCATTAATACATCCGCATCAACATCGCCCTGCTTCAAAAAACATATTTAAATGTATGTATTTGATAATTCGCTTTCTGTTG
>DYNN01000027.1 GCA_020721045.1 Thiomargarita sp.
GTACATATTATTACATACATTTAAATATATTCAAAGCAATCTAGTTAAGCTCTTTGGTACGTTGTGCCACTTGTTTTTTTAGCGATAAAGACCATGCAAATGAAATTGCAAGCAAAGTTAAGAAAATGGCGGCTGCAAGAAAAATTACCTTTAAAATCAATCGCCAATCAATAGTTTTATGCTTTAATGCGCCAAACCATTTATCGTAAATTTGATCATATTGACCGGTGGCTTTAATGATATTTAAACCATCATTTAATAAAGTAACTAATTTGACATCTCCGTCCTTAACTGCAAAACAAAAAGCCCGCGTATAATCTTCAATTGGTGCGCCAATAGATTGAATATTATCTAATTTTTCATCTCTAATAATTAACAACCCCATCAATTTTGGCATTAATACATAATCATATTGACCTGATGCCAACATTTTCATGGCTTGCGGATTAGTGTCTGCTAAGATAATGTTTTCTATCGGTATTCCAATTCCTACAACATAATCATTAGCATTATCTGATCGTAAGACAATAACTTTTTTCTCTTTTAAATCAGTAAGCGTATGGAAATCTTTAAATTTTTCAACATCTTCTTTTCTAATAAAAATTGAATCATAAACGATGGTATGCGGCATCGTAAAATCCATTTTTTCATCACGTTCTTCAGAATAACCCACCAATGGCAAAATATCGATTTCTTTATTTTCTAAAGCCGCCCGCACTTCGCTCCAAGGACCCGTTTGAAAGCGAATATCTAATTTCATCACCTCAGCAACCGCTTTAATTAAATCAACACTATAACCGTCTGCTTGTCCCTCTGGTGTGATCAAAGCAAAAGGAGGATAATCAAATTCACTTCCTACAATCAATTGTCGATCTGCTTGTTTGAAGCTTTCAGCAATAATTTTATCTGGATGTATAGGGATTTTATCAGTTTGCACTTCATCACTGATAACATGGCTACTCACAAACAATATAAACAAAAAAGACAAACTTAGCAGAGCGATATTGCGTTTTTTCATGAAAATTTACCCTAGTTGATCGATTAAATAACAATTGGCTAATTTTTTAATAACCAATTTTTAATTACTTGAATTTGCTCATTATCCATCAATGCGGGTGCATGTCCAACTTGCTTGAAGGTCACAACGTGCATCGTTGGCTGGATGGCTTGCATTTTGTCCACTGTATCAATACTCAATAAATCAGAGTCTTCTCCCCTTAACAACAATACTGGACAAGTTACTTTTTTCCAAATTGCCCATAAATCCATGCTTTCTGTAATATTCTGAAAAGGCAGCGAAATTCCAGGATCATAAGTCAAGATATAAGTGCCATTATCACTGATAGAAACACCGTATTTTGTGATATGCTGCCACTGAGTATCAGTCAGTTGACCAAAGGTTGAATAAGTTTGTCGAAAATATTGTTCTGCTTCAAATAAATTATTAAAACGTGGAAATAATTGTGCGGTTAAATAACTGCCAATACGCTTTAATGCCATTTTGGGAATGAAAGCACCAATATCATTCAAAATTAGACGTTGGATAGGAGAATTACCCATTGCCGCAATTGACATACCAATGAGTCCACCCATCGAAGTACCCAACCAATCAACCGATTTAAGCTTTAATTCTGTCAATAATGCCAACATATCACTGACATAGACAGAATAAGTATAATCGGCTGGATGTAACAACCATTCACTTTCACCACGTCCGGCAATATCTGGGCAGATAATCCGATAATGTGATTGTAATGCAGTTGCCAAAAAATCAAAATCACGGCTGTTGCGCGTTAAACCATGCGCACATAACAACGTAGAAGTGTTTTCAAGATTGCCCCATTGGTGGTATACCATTTCGTGCGTATCGTGTGGATCAACACAGGTGAGCGTATTTGTTATCATTGTCATATTGTGAGTTATCAGTCATATTATAGAAAATAAGTCGCTTTTTAAGGAAATAAACGCTTAAATAAACTTTTATTCTCTTTTTTAGAAAAAGTCTCGATATAATCTTGCCATCCAATCTCTATATCAGAAGTTACATCATGCGAAGTTAATAAATCACGTTGATTATTGCTTAAATGTAATTTTTGTAAACCTTTCCAAGCTGTTACCTCTATGGGTAATGAGTTCAATGGATTAGCGGCTAGATATAAAACACGTAAAAATTCCCATGCCATAATTTCTTTTGGTAATACTTCCAATTTATTTTTCATGACATTTAAAACTTGCAAATTTTTCCACTCATTCACTTCCAATGGAAGCGTAGTGAGTTGATTACTCATTAAATTTAAATCTTGTAAATTGTTCCACCCCTTACTTTCTTCTGGAATATCAGTTAATTGATTATAACTCAAATCTAATTTTTGTACATTTTTCCAATAAAATACTTCTTTTGGTAATTTATAAAGTTGGTTATAACTTAAATCCAAATGCTGCATAGTTTGCCAAGCTTGCACCCCTTTGGGCAACTCACTTAAACGATTATAGCTGAGATAAACTTTTTGCAAATTATGCCAAGCAGAGATGTTTACTGGTAACGTATTCAATTGGTTATAGCTTAAATGTAACTTTTGTATGTGATGCCAAGCAACGACTTCAACCGGTAAACCAATCAATTGGTTGCTACTCAAATCCAATTGTTGTAGATGGGTTAAGTAACCTATTTCAGGCGGCAAAGTCCTCAATTGGTTATTACTTAAATGCAAATTTTGTAACGTTGTTAACGCACCGATTTCATTTGGCAACGTCACTAATTGGTTGTTACTTAAATTCAAAGACAGCAATTTTTTAAGTTGCGCAATTTCTCTAGGAATAACAGTAATTTTATTATTAACTAAGCGTAATGTTTGCAAATGTTCAAGTTGAAAAATGAGACTAGGAATTTCTTGCAACTCCATATCTGGTAAAGTCAAGCCAACTACTTGTTTATCAGCATTTAATAAATATCCTTTTGAAAAAGTAGTAATAACGATAGGAATTTCAAATATCCGTTTACCAATGACCTGTTCCAATTGTTTAATTATTTCTAAATCATTTGTCGCCATTTGTTTTCTCTAAATTTTAAAGTATTGATCATATCGTTCAAAAAACGCTATTCTAACAAATTACAAATACATAAGCACAATAATTATGTGATAGTCGAGATAAGCAGCATTACAAAAAAAGTGTAGTTTTAGGTTAAAAATATGCGTAAAATTAAGTGTAATAATTGGCTTTAATCGTAATCACATGTACTACTTTAAAAATAAAAGATAATTGACCATGTTTGAAATCTATGCCCGTACTGAAATTGGCTTGATTCGTCCTGCCAATGAAGACCATATTTTGGTGGGACGTTTTATCAAAAATTATGGAGATATGCGGATATTTTTTAAAAACAATGATGATTTTCTATATGAACACGGTTTATTACTTGCGGTTGCAGATGGAATCGGTGGCGAATTAGGTGGCGCAATTGCCAGTTCTAATGCACTATGGACATTGGAACAATTGTTTTATCCAGCAAAAAAAAATGGTGAAATACAGCGAATACAATCTACACTAATTGAGGCAATTACCCAAGCAAATGTTATTTTATTGCAAAAAGGGGCAGAACGACCAGAATTAGCGAGAATGGGTTGTACTTTAGCCGGCATTTGTTTGACTTTACAAGGTTTTTTAGTATTTAATTGTGGCGATAGTCGAGTTTATCGTTATCGGCATCCACATTTGAAATTATTAACAGAAGATGACACAGTCACTCAAAATGCGGTGCGTAATGGCAAAATGACAATGGCAGAAGCAAGGCGTTCTGAACAACGTCATCGCTTAACTAATTTTCTGGGTTATACTCATTTCTCTTGTAAAATCAATGAACATTTACTATTACGAGAACAAGATATTATTCTCATTTGTTCTGATGGTTTGCACGACCTTCTTAGTGATAAAGAAATTGAAGAAATTTTAGCCAACAAAGAAATAAGTTTACCTCATATGGGGCAACAATTAGCCAAGCAGGCGATTAAAAAAGGTGGATATGATAATATTTCTTTGATTTTAATTCAGTTAGATAATAGTGAGCAAAAATGGTAAAGATTAAGTTTCAATAACTGCTCATCTTAAAATATGTTATCTTTATGACAAATCGGTTGTATAATAAAGTTAAAATATGATTTTCATTAATCTAGGAATTGTAGCGTTATCATTTAGCTTGAAACTATGAACACTAATCAAATATGTGAAGAAATTGTTAACAGCGTGCCTTTTGCTTTAGGATGTGCTGTTGTTGACTTGGACAGCGGTTTACTGTTGGGCGTATCTCATAAAGTCCCTTATTTTACCCAATCTTACTTAGACGCTGCTGCTGCCGCTGCAGTTGATATGTTTCACGGTAAAACAGTCAGCATTGTTGAACAAATGTTATCCAATATACGTGGCAGCAGTGTTTCAAAAATAATCAAAGAAATTCAATTAGCTAGCGATAATACTTACCACTTTATGGCAGTTATCCCAGAAAAGCCTAGCTCAATGGTCGTGCTTATTACCACAAGACAAGCAAATTTAGGTATGGGCTGGTCTACCGTGCGAACAGCATTGCCAAAACTAGAACCCTTGTGTCATAAATAAATTAAATAAAGCACTACCAGACAACCTTATCTTACAGGAGAAAATATGGATATTAATCAAATTTGTGGCGACATCGTACGTGGTGTTGATTCAGCGTTAGGCTGTGCAGTCGTTGATTTAAGTAGTGGCTTACTATTGGGTGTATCACATAATGTTCCTTATTTTACTCAATCTTATTTAGACGCGGTGGCAGCGGCGGCTGTTGATATGTTCCGCGGGCGTACTGTTAGCGCAGTAGAAGACATGATTGGCAATATGCGTGGAAACACCAAAAAGAACCTGCTCAAAGAAGTGCAAATGACCACAGAAAATACTTATCACTTTATGATGGTTGTCCCAGAAAAACCTAATGCCCTAGTTGTGTTAATTACCAGTAAACGTGCAAATCTTGGTATGGGTTGGTCCTCTGTTCGTATGGCTGTACCAAAATTAACCCCGTTGTGCCCTTAATTACACTAGCAAAAATATTGATATTGGGTGTAGCTTTACTTGTACACCCTATTGAATTTAAACAAGTAAGTTATATCAAACAGAGGATTTATGGCATATCGTATTCCTATTCCAACAGATATTAAATTACATCAAAAATCACATATATTAGAAGTTACTTTTGATACCAAAGAAGAATTTTCTTTCACTTGTGAATATTTGCGCGTTTATTCGCCTTCTGCTGAAGTACGCGGTCATTCGCCTGATCAAGAAGTATTGCAAATTGGCAAAGCAGATGTGAATATTGAGCAAATCGAATCAGTTGGCACTTACGCCATTCGTTTATTATTTGATGATGGGCATGATACGGGCATATATTCATGGGAATGGCTATATTACTTGGGTCAAAATCAGGCGCGGTTGTGGAATGAATATTTGGATAAACTCGAAAAAGCGGGTGCAAAACGCGCTCCGAGTGGAATTCCATTAACTAATTGATACTCATGTGATTCCTTCCACATTTTCGGAAAATTTAGTTTGATAGTAAAGGGCGATGAATATGAACCGCCATGAGCAGACCAAAGCTTGCCATCAACGTAACAATCGAAGTTCCTCCATAACTGATTAATGGTAGTGGTACGCCTACAACGGGTAGGATACCGCTGACCATGCCCATGTTAACCATGATATAAACGAAAAAGGTCAATATGATACTGCCGGCTAATAACCGTGAAAAAGTGCCTTGTGCTTGCAAAGCAATGTAAGTGCCGCGTGTTAGGATAAACATATAGATAGAGAGCAATAGCAACACGCCTAATAAGCCAAACTCTTCACTGAGAACGGCAAAAATAAAATCAGTTGAACGCTCAGGTAAAAACTCTAAATGAGACTGAGTACCGTTGAGCCAACCTTTACCATAGAGACCACCAGAACCTATTGCTATTTTTGATTGAATAATGTGATAACCAGAGGTAGAAGCGTTCTTTTCTGGATCAAATAAAGTCAATACCCGAGTTTTTTGATAATCGTGCATAAATTGCCATAAAACCCATAAAGCAACTGGCGTGAGCGCGACCACCTTAATAATTAACTGCCACTGCAAACCCGCGAGAAATAAAACAAATATACCCGATGCTGCTATAAGAATTGCAGTCCCTAAATCAGGTTGTTTAGCGATTAAAAGAACAGGTAACACTATGAGCATTAAAGCAATCGACAAGCGAGTATAGTTCGGAGGAAGCGGCTTATCAGCCAAATACCATATCACCATCAAAGGGACAGTCAACTTCATCAATTCTGAAGGTTGAAAACGAACGACACCGAGGTCAAGCCAACGTTGAGAACCCTTACTAATTTCACCTATCGCTAAAACAGCGAACAAAAGAAGAACGCCTACTAAATAAACCCAAGGAATCCATTGTTTTAAGTGTTGTATACGGATTTGTGCGAGCACTATCATAAGAGTAAATCCGATAGCGATACGTACCACTTGCCTAATGATTAAATCCCAATCTTGCCCACCTGCGCTGTATAGTACGATCAGCCCTACACCGCTCAATAATAGCAATCCTGATAATAAGGGAGAATCTAAAAAAATGTAATGACTATTGTTCCAATTCGTTTTCATAAGCGGGCGGCGTTTGGTATTTGGTTAGAGGTGTTTTGGGTAATAAATAAGCATCCATCACTTTTTTTGCTATAGGTGCCGCAGTACGACCGCCGCTGCCGCCATTTTCAATGATAACAGCAACAGCTATTTGAGGATTTGATAACGGAGCGAAAGCGATAAACAACGCGTGATCATGATTTTTTTTAGAAAGTTTATTCGCATTATAACTTTCTTCCTGCTTAATACTGACCACCTGCGCGGTACCGGTTTTACCTGCAAAGCGATAACGTGAACGTCGACCTATATGTTTAGCTGTACCACGCCCGTTATGTACCACAGCCTCCATACCAGAAATTGCTATATCCCAAAAATGCTGTTGTTTTAAAACAATGGGCGGTTGAGGTGTTGTAACGACAGTTTTCATCTCGCCAGTATCTGGATTATCCAAGGCAAAAGCGAGTCGCGGCTCTTTATATTGACCACGATTAGCTAAAGTAGCAGTGGCGACAGCAAGTTGTAAAGGTGTTGCTAAAGAAAAACCTTGACCAATACCCGTAATCACAGTATCGCCGGCATACCACTCACGCTTACGTGTGCGAAGTTTCCATTCACGTGAAGGCATCAAACCAGTCAGTTCTCCGCTGAGATCAATACCAGTTTTTTGACCAAACTTAAAGCGAGTCATAAACTCATGTAAACGATCTATACCTAAATCGTGAGCAATATCATAAAAATAAACATCACAAGACTGCTCAATTGCATGATAAAGATTCATACTACCATGACCACTTTTTTTCCAATCCCGATATTTATGTTCTTGCCCCTTAAGTCGATACCACCCACGACACCAAGTAGAACTATGTTCTGCACGAACGCCGTACTCTAAACCCGCCAAACCAACAAACGCCTTCACAGTTGAACCAGGCGGATATTGACCACGGATAGCGCGATTAAATAAAGGACGGGCTTGAGAATCTCGTAAAGAAGCATAATCTTTAGAACTAATACCTTGAACGAACAAATTAGGATCGTAACCCGGTGTGCTCACCATAGCTAAAACAGCGCCGGTTTCAGGCTCAATCGCGACAACTGAAGCGTGCTCATTTTTTACCAACTCCTCAATATAAGCCTGCAAAGCCATATCCACATTCAAATAAAGATTCTGACCAGAAACAGCGGGTTTTCTTTCTAAAATACGCAATATGCGCCCCTGAACATTAGACTCAACATGCTGAAAACCGGCTTGACCGTGAAGTTCAGGCTCATAAAATTTTTCAATACCTATTTTTCCTATATAATTACTGCCATGATAATTAACAGGGTCTATCTCCTTCAATTCCTGCTCATTAATTCGACCGACATAACCAACCACATGAACACCTGTCGCGCCCAGAGGATAATATCGAGTTAACTCAGAAGAAATATCTAATCCAGGAAATCGGTGACGTTGCACAGAAAAACGTGCGACCTCGTCCTCATTCAAATTAAATCGCAGTGGGATAGCTTCAAAAGAACGTTTTTGCTTAAGAAGTTTCATAAAACGAGCTACATCATCTTCACTTAAAGGAATAACCTTATTCAACTGTGAAAGCATATGTTTAATATTATTTACCTTTTCAGGCACAACTTGCAAACTATAAGCGATACGATTTCCAGCTAATAACACACCACGTCTATCATAAATGAGACCACGTGTTGGAGGTAATGGGAGGACTTTTATGTAATTATTCTCTGATAGCTTAGTGTAATTACTGTGGTTAATAATTTGGAGAATGTATAACCGTGTGACTATAACTGCTATTCCAATTAACATGCAAAACCATGCAATAATAATTCTATTTTTGAATATTTTAGCTTCATTAACAGTGTCTTTTAGTATAAATCGTGGACGTTTTTGCAACATGGGTTTCCTGTTATTTTGTGTTGCTTCTATATAGTGGTAATGAGATTTACATTATTTTCCATTATACACTGAAGTTACGCAATCCACGTAATTTACCTGTAGAAACATGGGCTAGTAACAAACTTACAAATCACAAAGTGTCACGATTAAAGTATATCTACTATTAATAATTCATCTATTTATTTGATGATATATGCCAAGAAAAATAAAATTTAGTTGGACTTTGTATGATAAAATCATTAAAATAAACAACTTAGTATGAATTTGATTAAGGAGATAAATGAAGATGTTAAGTCAATTAATTAGACCACTTGTTTGGATTGTTGTACTGTTAATAAGCTTACCCGTATTGGCAGTTGAAGAAGCGATTGAGACAGAAAATAAAGCGACTGAAACTGAGAGTAAAACTCAGGCAGAATCAGAGAAAGCAATGGCAGAATTAGATGAAATGATGAAGAACATGGAAAAAATGATGTTCCTCATGGAAGCGGTACAAAAAGACACGAATGCTGACAATCCAGAATTGAAAGCAGCCGCTAATCAAATTGCAGAAGCCGGCGAAGCAAAAGATGATAGCGCAATGAATACTGCATTAGATGCTTATGTTGATTTAAAAGTAAAAAATTTAAATAAAGATGATGCAAAACAATGGCATGATTCATTAAAAGCTTTTAAAAAGATGCAAGAGCAGGCAAAAGAGGCTGAAACGATTAAAAAATAAATTTTGTAGTTATAAATTTTAACCGTATCGTAAATTCTTAGTCTATCCATTTTCTCATCGTTTACTAACGCATTGGCAATCCTCAAATTAGGGTTGCCAGCCACGAAACTATTCGATTTCAATCTATCTTGATGATGAATAATTTTAAAGTCAGCACGCGCCTTGGTATCACTTTCTTGATCACTATTTTGGTAGTTAGTAGTGTTGGCTGGATTGCATGGAGTGGATTTAGTAAAGCTCAAATTGAAATTCTTACCTTCTTAAAAGAAAATATTCCCCAATTAAAAGGTTCACTACGTCTATCAGAATTAAGCACTGATTTAGAAGCTTTTTCTTTGACCATGCCTTCTATTATTGATGAAAATGAAATTAGTCTTGCACGTGAAGTACTTAATAGTAGAATGTTGGAAATAACCCAATTAATCAATCGGTTACTCAATGTACAACGTCATATTTTGGATCGCAGTGCCGATATAAAAATTAGCCAACAAATTGAAATTCTTATTGTTTCGCTTATTAATACACAAGTAATATTGCAAGAAAATTTAAATGAATTATTAACAATTGTGCAAAAAATGATTATTTTGGATGCACAGCGTCATAATCAATTGAAACAATTAAATAATTATGTTAATGATATTAGTAAAATATTTAAGCAACAAATCGAATTATTAAATAATCAACCACAAATCAGTCTAAAACAATTAGAAAATACAACTATTCATCTTAATAAAGATGAGCATTATTTTATTCAAAATATTGAAATTTTTAAAAATTTAATGGATAGTTTGGTAGATATTAAACGTATTGAAAGTATACTTTCTATAGCGGCTTCCACCACATTATCTAATAATTTACTCGAAATTAAACAATCATTAAATGACTTTAGTACGATATTACCGAGTTTAACCACTAAAATAATTAAGCTTCAGTTTATTTTTTTAGATAAATCAGTGGATATTAAAATTAGAAAAATTACTAAATTAGGTACAGATAAAAATAGTATTTTTTCCCTCCGTGCACAACAGTTTAGCGCGCAAAAAGAAGCCCAAATTGTTTTAGAAAAGACCAAATTGACGATTCATCACTTAAAAGAAAGTATTGCTAAAATTGTTGAACTTATTGATCAAGAAGGTTATGCCAGAAGTCAGCAAACGCTGAATGAAATTCAGATTGCATTATATTATATCATTTGTTTAACTGTGTTAATTACTCTGGTTATGGGTATTGTCGCTTATTTTTTAACTTATTCAATCACTAAACCACTCAATGAAGCCGTCCAAATTGCCAATGCTATTGCACGCGGAAATTTACAAAATCATATTGTTGCAACGGGTAAAAATGAGACTGGACAACTGCTTTTTGCATTGGGTTGTATGCAAACTCAATTATCAGAACGAATCAGTGCTTATCAACAAAGCCAATTTGCTTTACAAAAAGCTAAAGAATCAACGGAATTAATTAATATTCAATTGAGCCAGTTTAAAACCACTTTAGACATGACTTTAGATTGTGTTTTTATGTTTGATGCTGAAAATTGGCGATTTTTGTATGTTAATCAAGGCGCAATTAATCAAGTTGGTTATACTGAAGTAGAATTGTACCAAATGACACTATTGGATATACAACCTTATATTAGCCTTCAGCAATTTTATCGAAAAATTAATGAGTTAATCAATCAATCGCCCCTATCTTTAACATTTGAAACTGTACATAAACATAAAGAAGGTCATATTATTCCAGTAGAAATTTCTTTACAATATATCCAAATTATCGGACAAAAATCTCGTTTTGTTGCTATTGTGCGTGATATTAGTGAACGTAAACAAATTGAAAAATATACGAATAATCTGATTTATGATTTAAACACTGCTGTGGCTGAGTTAAATCGGTTTAAAAATACCTTAGATTTGACTTTAGATGGGGTTTTTATTTTAGAAGCGGAAACTTTAAAATTCTCTTATGTTAATGAAGGTGCTTTAAAATTATTGGGTTATAGCAAGGAAGAATTATTACAACTTACCATTTTTCAAATTGATGCGCTAAAAATTTCTAATTGGCGAGAGGCTGTAAAACTGTTATCACCTCTATTTGATGATATTCAACCTTCTGTTGTGTGTGAAAGTTTTTATCGACATAAAAAGGGTACATTAATTCCCATAGAAATGTCGATTCAATATATTCAAATGGCTGAACAAGGCAGTCGCTTAATTGCTATTGCGCGTGACATTAGTGAACGGAAACATATTGAAGCGGCTTTGCGTGAAAGTGAACGTGTGACTAGCATTAATAATCGTGTTTTAACGGCATTATTGACTTCTGTCGGCAATAATATGTATTCGGAAGTATTACACATTTTAATTGATGTTTTTAATACAGAATGTGGATTTTTTGGTTATATTCGCGAAGAAAGTGGTGCACTCGTGATTCCCGCTCTAACTCTATTAATTCAACCTCAGCTTAACGATACAATGTTAGTGCTAAAACCCGAGCAATGGAAAGAATTGCAAGTGTTAGAAGATGTACTGATCCAAAAAAGATGTTTGTTTCGCAATACCCCACAACCCATGCCACGACATCACATTATTATTCGTAATATTATTGCAGCCCCTTTTGTCTATCAAAATAAATTATTAGGTGCTGTGCTGTTAGCTAATCGTACACAGGAATTTAGTGAAACTGATTTAAGAATGATACAAAGTATTGTGACAATGTTTGCGCCTGTGCTAAAAACACGCTTAGATTTTGATAAAGAAGAGTTTGAGCGTAAAAAAGCAGAACAAGCATTACGTCAATCTGAAGAAAAATTTTCAAAAATCTTTTGGGCAAGCCCACATGCTGTTGCAATTACCACTTTAATCGAAGGTAGCTTTATTGAAGCCAACGATAGCTTTTTTAATTTTATTGATTACCAACGTGCTGAAGTGATTGGTTATACTTACACAGAATTAAATTTATGGGTTAATACTACCAAACAACAACAAATATTTGAAAAATTACAAAAAGGGCAAGCAATACGTAATGATGAAATTGAATTTAGACGAAAAAAAGGTGAAATTAGAATTGCACTGACTTCAATTGAATTATTACCAATTGATAACGAACAATATTTACTATTTGTTATTAATGATATTACCGATAGAAAGCGTACAGAAGCCGCATTATTAAAAGCCAAAGAAGCCGCTGAAACTGCAAATCAGGCTAAAAGCACTTTTCTTGCTAACATTAGTCACGAATTACGTACACCACTTAATGGTATTTTAGGTTATACGCAGATTTTGAAGCGCGATGAGCATTTGCTTGAATCTCAACAAAATAATATTGATGTGATTCATCGCAGTGGCGAATATTTACTGACTTTAATTAATGACATTTTAGATTTATCTAAGATAGAAGCGGGACGTATTGAATTACACCCCATCGACTTTGATTTTACTTATTTCTTAACCAGTTTGGTTGATTTGTTTAAAATGCGCGTGCAACAAAAGAATATTCAATTTATTTATGAAGATATTGGAGTTTTGCCCACGGGTGTACATACAGATGAAAAGAGATTACGACAAATTTTAATTAATTTATTGGGTAATGCAGTTAAATTTACAGAAAAAGGTCACGTACAATTTCATGTGAGTTATCATGAAGGGGTAGCCAATTTTGTGGTGACGGATACCGGCATTGGGATCGCTCAAGAAGATTTGAAAAATATTTTCCTTCCTTTTAAACAAGTTGGAAATCATAACCGTTGTATTGAAGGGACAGGCTTAGGCTTATCCATTAGTAAGAAATTAGTTGACATGATGCATGGTCAATTATGGGTAAATAGTGAATTAAATCATGGCAGTGTTTTTCAATTGATTATTCCGCTGCCCATTGCTGAAGGTTTTATAAAAAAAGTTGATCAAAAACAAGAAAATATTATTGATTATGAAGGTCGACGACGTAAAATTTTAATTATTGATGACAAACTGGAAAATCGCACTATTTTGCAAATTTTACTTGATCAACTGAGTTTTATCACTGATGAAGCAATCAATGGTGAAATAGGTTTACAAAAGGCGATAGCGTTCATGCCAGACCTTATTTTGGTTGATTTATTGATGCCGATAATGGATGGATTTGAGTTTTGCCGTCAAATTCGTCAAATACCCGAGTTGCAACATATAATAGTTATCGCTATTTCTGCCAGTGTTTTTGAGCAACATCGTCTAAATAGTTTAGCCGCAGGTTGTGATAATTTTATTGCTAAACCGGTACATATAGCTACTTTGTTGCAACATTTACAAAATTATCTCAATTTAACTTGGATTTATGAAAAACCAATCGCAATTCAATTTGACAATATGTCAGATATTCATAATGAATGTGATGAATCTTGTCGTTTAAACTCTGTACAAGCCACTGAATTATTTAATTTAGCCGAAGTTGGTAATATTCATGGTATTTTGACAATAGCGGAACAAATTGAACAAGAAAATCCTGAATTGCGCCCATTAACCCAAAGAATTACTCAATTGGCAAAAGTGTTTGAAGATGAACAAATTTGTCAACTGGTAAAGCAATATATGGATTAATTAAACGCATCACTTATGCAGTTGAGATAATTTTTGGTTTACTATTTGACTTATTTATTTGACTTCACTACATTAAATAAAAAATCATCCTAAGTTTTATGCTAAATCGCTTCTTTTTTTGTCAAGAAAAACTTAAAATGATATAAATGCATCTGAAATACCATTTTTATCTTCATTAAACGATGGTACAGATTGAAAAATACCTTAAATACTAAAAGTAGATACCTTTGATATGACAGTTCGTAACATTCGTCGAATGGTTACCGACCCTTACGATCCTAAACAACGGATCGTCGGTGGTATCGTATTATTTTTATTAATATTATTGCTCTATATGATCCTCAAAATCATGTTAAGTCTTTTTGCGGTTAGAGAAAGTAACTACACGCTACATGAACCTTTACCAGATGAAATACTAGTGGAGCAAATGGAAATAAATAGAAGCACTAATACTCATCCAACGACTCAAACAAATAAACGAGTACCCGCGGGTTTTGTTTTTCTTGATTTAAGCGGTAATCCCATGCAAACCAGTAATGGTGATGTGCAAACTGATATAGCAGAGACATTTCCAACTACCAGTACCGGCGAAAATTGGGTTGTTCAAATAGCGAGCTTCAAAGAAAATAATCGCGCTCAAGATTTGGTGCAACAATTGAAAAATAAGGGAATGGATGCTCAAATTACTAAAATTGGTAATTGGTATGCCGTTAGATTATTACCTCAAAATGAACGCAGCAAGGCGGAAAGTCAGGGGCGACAAGTGAGCAATTTGGGTTTACCCGGCATTCGGCACCCTCTGATTAAAAAAATAGACTGAAACCAAATTCATAACCATATTCTTGGAATTTAACAAATGAGTTTACACAACGACAATTGGTTTACTGAAGCAAATGAGCAAACAGGTATTGCTTTTTCCTTGCGTCTAACTAAAAAATTGCATGAAGAGCAGTCTCCCTATCAATTAATTACCATTTACGATACTAAAGAGTTTGGCAAATTAATGGCTTTAGATGGGCTTTATATGGTGACAGATCGAGATAATTTTATTTATCATGAGATGATGTCACATACCGCTTTGTTTGCCCATCCCAATCCACGTACTGTCGTTATTATTGGGGGCGGTGATTGTGGTACTTTACGTGAAGTATTGAAACATCCTACTGTAGAACATGCAATACAAATCGAAATTGATGAGCGAGTTACCCGTGTCTCCGAACAGTATTTCCCCGTTTTATGTGAATCTAATCATGATCCGCGCGCGCAATTGTTGTTTGAAGATGGAATTAAATGGATGGCAGCAGCGGCTGATCAGAGTTGCGATGTGATTATTATTGATAGTACTGATCCCATTGGTCCGGCTGAAGGCTTATTTAACGAAAAATTTTACCGTGAATGTCGTCGAGTATTAGCAACTGATGGTATCTTAATTCAACAAAGCGAATCTCCTTTGCTGCATTTACCCTTATTAAAATCAATTCATACCGCCATGCGTAAAGCTGGTTTTACGGCAACGCGCACTTTACATTTTCCACAATGCATTTACCCTTCCGGTTGGTGGTCAGCCACGCTGGCAAGTCACGAAGATGTCACACAGTTTAGAGTAAATTCTACACCTTCTTTTGACACCCGTTATTATAACGCACAAATACATACTGCCAGTTTCGCATTACCCACATTTGTCACTGAAACTCTAAGAGATTGCGAAAATACACCACAACTATCAGAATAAACCATTGCTCATCGGCTCATATTTTAACAAACGATTAATCACATGATGATAAAAACTTTACGTTTATTGCTTATTTTTTACCTATTTCCTTGCACATTAGCCATGGCTTCGATTGGTAACTTGCCTATATTAACAACAACAGATGACAGCTTTGAACAATCATTTAAGCTTGATCCGATTGATAAACAACTTCGTACTCGAATGTTAATTGCCAGTTATGCGGTTGGCGTAGGTATTTACGGTTATCTGGAATGGTGGGGGAAAACTGTAACAAAAAATCATTTACAACCAGATGGTTCAGTGATTCCCGAAGAGGTTGACAATTATTCTGGCAGATTTCGTGTTAATCATGAAGGTTGGTTTGAAAAAGATTCACCCAATGGCGGTGCTGATAAATTGGGACATGCCTACTCTGCCTACATAAGTACACGTTTAATGACCTATGGTTTTGAATGGGCGGGGCATGATCACGATACTTCAGTCAAACTCGCCAGCTTAACATCCGGTGCGATTATGTTAGGCGTTGAAATTTTTGATGGTTATACAGTGGAATACGGATTTAGTCCCGAAGATTTAGTGATGAATTTATCTGGCGTAGCGGCTGGTGCATTATTAGAAGCTTATCCTGAATGGGATGCAATTTTTGATATTCGCTTTAAATACTGGCGTTCTGATGACGCACGTAGATTAGGAGAATCCGATCCAATTTCAGACTACTCCGGACAAACTTATCTATTAGTCACCAAAGTCAGCGGTATTCCCAGCTTAGCAAATAATTGGTTATTACGGTATGTAGAATTTGATTTAGGTTATGGCAGTCGTGGTTATCAACCCAATCCGGGTCAATATATAGACACTCAACCCAAAGAACGCCATTTATATTACGGTATCTCATTGAATTTATCCCAAATATTTAATGATGCCTTTTTTCACGAAAATGATCGCAATTTACGTTCTACCACGCAAAAAGTAACAGATGGCGTTTTAGAATATTTACAAATGCCGGGTACTGCTTTACTTTTCGATCACCAATTTTAATGATTGTTGAATGGTATTATTCTCAATATCCAGCTTCAATTCAAAATAAAAATTGTTGTACAATCACTGAATTATGTACGCATCATTGCTATAATGGAAAAATCACTTAACTCTTGGAGATTTTATGTCTACTGGCGAAATTGCGCAAATTAAATCTATTATTCAAGATCATAGCTATCAAGCGACTCAACTTCTCCCAATTTTACAACAAGTACAAGACAACTATAGTCACATTTCTGAATCAGCAATTGATTGTATTGCTAATGAACTAAAAATGCCACGTGCACAAGTTGCTGGTGTTGTTGGTTTTTATAGCTTTTACCATACACAACCACGTGGTCAATATCACATTTTGTTTAGCGATAATATCATTGAACATCATGCGGGTAAACAAAAATTGATGACAACTTTCATGCAAAAATTAGGGGTTAATCTCGGACAATGTCGCACTGATGGACGTGTGACGGTTGAAAATACCTCTTGTATTGGCATGAGCGATCAAGCACCGGCTTTGTTGGTAAATGGTTATACAATTCCACGTTTAACTGAAGCAAAATGCGATCAAATAATTGAATTAATTGAAAAACAAGTACCGGTGAATGAATGGACAACTGACTTGTTTCAAGTTTCAGACAATATTCAACGCACCGATTTATTATTAGGCGAAGCTTTTGAAAATGGTAGTGCGATCAAATTTAGCTTAGAACAAGGCGCAGACGCTGCACTTGCTGCAATTGATCAAGCGGGATTACGTGGATGTGGTGGAGCTGGCTTTAAAACCGCAACTAAATGGAAATTTTGTCGTCAAGCCATAGCCGATCAACGCTTTGTCGTTTGTAATGCTGATGAAGGCGAACCCGGCACTTTTAAAGATCGAGTTTTATTACAAAGTTATGCCGATTTAGTCTTTGAAGGCATGACCTTATGCGCACATGTCATTGGTGCTGAACAAGGTTTTCTCTATTTGCGTGGAGAATATCGCTATTTAATCAAACCCTTAGAAGAAATTTTAGCCAAACGCCGTCAACGAGGTTTACTAGGTAAACACATTTTAGGTAATCCTAATTTTAGCTTTGACATTCAAATTTATATGGGTGCAGGGGCTTACGTTTGCGGTGCAGAATTAGCTTTAATCGAATCGTTAGAGGGAAAACGTGGCAACCCACGCAATCGCCCGCCATTTCCCGTTACTCACGGCTATTTGAACAAACCAACCATTGTCAATAATGTAGAAACCTTTGCATTAGCAGCCAAAATTCCCAGCTATGGTGCAGAAAAATTCGCTGCTATCGGTACCACTGAATCTAAAGGCACGAAATTATTGAGTATTTCCGGAGATTGTGAAAAAGCTGGCATTTACGAAATTCAATTTGGCATGACGATTCGTGAAATTTTGGCTTTATGTGGTGCTAAAGAGACTAAAGCGGTGCAGATTTCTGGACCTGCTGGACGTTGTATTGCCGAATCAGAATTTGATCGTCGTATTTGTTTTGAAGATGTTGCTTGCGGTGGTTCTTTTATGATTTTTAATCAACAACGTGATCTATTTGAAATCGTGAGAAATTTTGCCGATTTCTTTATACACGAAAGTTGTGGTTTTTGTACCCCTTGTCGTGTTGGCACATCGATATTAAAGCAAATTTTAGGCAAAATTCACGATGGGCATGGTACAGCAGACGATTTACAAGCAATTACGCAACTTGATCACTTATTAAAAACGACCAGTCATTGTGGTTTGGGACAAACGGCTTCTAACCATTTGACTGACACAATGAAAAAATTTCCAGAAATCTACCATCAACGTCTCAAAATGGATGCACGCTTAGAACCTTCTTTTGATTTAGATAGTGCATTAGAGGCAGCACGTCAAATTACCGGACGGCAAGATCATTTGACATAAAAAAACGTGAGTTTTGAGGCTTGTAGGGTGCATAAACGCAGTGTCATGCACCATTCCATATTTTCTACGGTGTATGACGCTTCGCTTATACACCCTACGAGTTATCACTTAAATACTCATTTCTACAATGTTTCAATTCGAATACGCGCAACTTGTCCTTCGATACCTTCTAAAGCTTCAATTTGAGCAATTGCTTGATTTAGATGCTTTTCAACTACTTTATGAGTTAACATGACAATAGGTACTGAAGCGGCTTTATTAGTCGGTTCTTTTTGAATAACCGCTTCAATGCTAATTCCGTGTTGACTCAAAATCGTTGCCACTTGAGCCAAGACACCGGTTTTATCTAATGCGTGCATCCGTAAATAATATGCGGTTTCAATTTCTTCAATTGGTAAAATAGGCAGATCAGACAGTAATGAATCTGGTTGAAAAGCCAAATGAGGTACACGATTTTCTGGATCAGTGGTCAATGCCCGCACGACATCAATCAAATCAGCAACAACGGCGGAACCAGTGGGAGTCGCACCTGCTCCTGCACCGTAGTACAATGTTTGACCCACTGCATCAGCTTGTACCGCAACGGCATTCATCACACCATCTACATTGGCAATTAAACGACGACAAGGAATGAAAGTAGGATGTACCCGTAATTCAACTCCTTTGTCAGTCCAACGTGTGATACCTAAATGTTTGATTCTATAGCCTAATGTGTCGGCATAAATGACATCTTCTGGGGTAATTTTGGTAATCCCTTCTTTGTAGACTTTATCAAATTGGAGTGGTATACCAAAGGCGATAGAGGCAATAATAGTCAGCTTATGCGCGGCATCAACACCTTCAATATCAAAAGTGGGATCCGCTTCGGCATAGCCTAAACGTTGAGCTTCTGCCAATACATCACCGAATTCACGCCCTTTATCACGCATTTCGGTTAAAATAAAGTTACTCGTACCATTGATAATACCCGCTACCCATTGAATTCTGTTGGCACTTAATCCTTCGCGAATGGCTTTAATAATTGGAATTCCGCCGGCGACTGCTGCTTCAAACGCTATCATTACGCCTTTTTCTTGGGCAGCGGCAAAAATTTCGTTACCACAAGTCGCAATTAGGGCTTTGTTAGCGGTGACAACATGTTTACCGTGGGCAATGGCTTTTAAAACCATCTCTTTGGCTAAGGTAGTTCCTCCGATTAGCTCGACGACAATATCAATTTCGGGATTGGTAACAACATCGTCTAATTGTTCGGTAATTTTAATACTATCAGTATCATAGGGTAAGTTCTTTTTAATTTCTTTAGCGCAAGCATGAGTAACGACAATGCCGCGTCCAGCTCGTCTGGCAATTTCTTTGGCGTTATGTTGCAGAATGTAGACGGTGCCACCTCCTACTGTACCTAGCCCTAATACGCCTACTTTGACAGGATTCATTGACTCTCCTCTGTTGTTTTTTATAAGCAGTTTTGATCGATTTTAGAAGAAATTTTGCAAAGTAGATTATAATTCATCACAGATGAATAGAGGAAATGTATTTTAATTAGGTGTGTTAAAAGTAGAGACCGTAGGTCCGATTACGCTACGCTAATTGGACCTACGCGGCAATGCCATTAAGTTAAGCGTTTCCCCCCTTTTTTAAAGGGGGCAGTGGGGATTTAAGTAATTGAAATATAAAAAATCCCCCTCAATCCCCCTTTGGTAAAGGGGGAAGCAAAATTTCCTTAACTTAATGCTATTGGACCTACGCGGGCTTGGAATCCTCACGCTCATTGGTGCATGATGCTTCGCTTATGCACCCTACGAGCTACGAGCTCTCTCCCGTTTGATGCTACGAGAGAGAGGTACATTGTCTTCTAGGCTTCAGACCTTGCAATTACTCACAACGCCTGCTAGAATAGGCTCGCAGTGACGGAACACTGGGATTCTTATTATGAATCATTCACTTAAGCGACTTCTTGTCGCACTAATCGGACCTACGCAGGCTTTTGCAAAGGTCTTTATTTATTTTCCGCATGTAACATTTTGTCACGTTCTGCAAACCATTCAGTTGCATATTCACATTGTTGCCATTTTGAAAAATAGGGACCGCCAATAGTATAATGCACTAGAGAAACATCACGATTTGGTGGATCGTAATCCACGAGATGATTCCAACGATGAGGAATTTCGCCAATCAAAGTTTCATTTTCTAACCATTTGAATTGGTGTAATTCTAAGCCGCTGGCGGTATTTACATAGTCTGGTGTGAGTGCTTTGCAACGCGCATTGTTAAATAACATCACGCTAGACCAATTTTTCTTATCATATTTACTTTGCGGTGCACCTAAAAATTTAGTCGCTTCTTGTGGTATATGTTGATGTTTCACTACTTGTACTGCAAAACTGTCATCGCGCAATTGCCACAAATTCACAATATCATCTAATACCAACATGTCGCAGTCCATAAAAATAGACCAACCTTGATAATCGGATAAGTAGGGTGTTAGAAAACGGGAAAAGGAAAAATCGGTGGATTGTAGTGGATGCTTTTCGCGTGTTATCAATTTGGTTAGATGAGAAAGGGCGAGCGGTGCAATAGTCACAGGTTGCGATGTGCGTGATAAAATGCTGTGACTTAAAACGTGGTAAGCGACGGTTTCTCTTGGATCAAACCCAATAAATATTCTGATCATTTTTGTATCCCGCTTGTAGTGATATTGTTAGATTTAGGTATTATGTTGCGCCAGTTTTTGGTGTTCTTCACAACAAAAGTAAACGCCATTTGCATTAATCGCATCATCTTTTGCGAGATGAACGTCACAATGTTGACAACGTACCATAGGACCACCTTCAATGATTGTGGCTTTGGGATTGGGCAAATTTTTTTCTATGTAATCTTGTAAAGCAGCCTTTGCCCATCTTTTAAGCACAAACCAGACGATGATCAATGCAATAATAATAAAGATTGTCCGAAAAAACATGTTAGTCACCTATCTTGGGAGTAGATGTGTGTTCCAGTACACCATGAGCAACGCGATCTAAAATACCGTTGATGTATTTGTGACTTTTATCTGCCCCAAATTTCTTTGCTAATTCAATCGATTCATTTAACACCACACGCCATGGAATGTCTTTACAAAAATATAACTCATAACAACCAATATATAAAATGGCGCGCTCAGTAGGATCAAGTTGTTCAACTTCTCTATCAATAAAAGGTTTAATCATACCATTTAATAAATTGAGTTGTTGTGGAATACCGTGTAATAGTTGTTGGAAATAAAGAATATCTACTTTGCGCATATCTTGCGTTTCCAAGAATTGTTCTTCAATTGTTTTAATCGCGTGTCCGGCTAGCTGCCACTGATACAAAGCCTGCAATACCCGCCAACGGGCATGTGTTTTATTTTGAGTTGAGTTGTTATGCATTAGGGTATTAGGTGACGCAGTAAGCTGACCATTTCTAAGGCAGATAAAGTGGCTTCTACGCCCTTATTACCTGCTTTGGTGCCAGCACGTTCAATCGCTTGTTCTATCGTATCTACGGTTAATACACCAAAACTAACCGGCATATTGTGTTCTAAACCCACCATGGCAAGACCTTTGGCACATTCGCCAGCGACAAAGTCAAAATGTGGTGTACCGCCACGAATAACAGCACCTAAGGCAATAATCGCTTGGTATTTTTTGGTACTTGCTAAACGTTGTGCAACTAGGGGTAATTCATAAGCACCCGGTGCCCAAATCACAGTGATGTCATTTTCATCAACACCATGTCTTTTCAGTGTATCTAATGCGCCTTTTAATAAACTTTCTGTAATAAAACTGTTAAATCGTCCAACTATAATGGCATAATGTGCATCAATTGCCTGAAAATTACCTTCAATATAGATTGTCATCCTTGGTTTCCTTCTGGGTTCACATAATCAACGACTTCTAAGCCAAAACCTGAAATACCGTGCATTTTCTTGGGCGCACTGAGTACACGCATCTTAGTCACGCCTAAATCGGATAAAATTTGCGCACCTAAACCATATGTTCGTAATTTATCTGAATGTGGATGAGCTGGTAAATTTTCACCGCGATCCTGACGACAATAATATTTTAGAGAATTTGACAATGCTTGGCTATCTTGTTGTTGTTGCAAGATAATAACGACACCATTTTCTTCTTGTGAGATGCGTTGCAACGCTGAGCGCAGCGGATAACCACATTCATCACGTAGACTGGAGGTTAGATCGCATAATAAATTGTGAATATGCACACGTACCAAAACGGGTATTTCTGCATCCATTTGCCCTTTGACTAGCGCAAAATGCACAGTATCTGTAATGGTATCTTGATAGGCAACTAATTGAAATTTACCAAATTCAGTGGGCAAGCTGCAATTAGCAATGCGTTCAACGGTTTTTTCATGCTCAATCCGAAAACGAATCAAATCAGCAATAGTGCCAATTTTCATGCGATGTTGTTCAGCAAAGGCTTCTAAATCAACGCGTCGCGCCATAGAACCATCTTCATTTAAAATTTCAACCAACACA
Organism: Thiomargarita sp.; assembly: GCA_020721045.1. GTDB lineage: Bacteria > Pseudomonadota > Gammaproteobacteria > Beggiatoales > Beggiatoaceae > DYNN01. The sequence goes on from DYNN01000027.1 coordinate 23,034, forward strand.
GCAGAAGGGTCTAAACCTGCAAGGCGGGCTAAATCACAACCTGCTTCGGTATGTCCCGCACGTCGCAATACGCCACCGGGCTGTGCCATAATCGGAAATATGTGTCCGGGTTGCACTAAATCCGAAGGCTTTGCAGCAGATGCCACAGCGGTACGAATGGTCACAGCGCGATCCGCAGTTGAAATGCCAGTGGTTACCCCTTTTGCTGCCTCGATGGATAAGGTAAAGTTAGTACCATAAGCTGCGCCATTATCATTTACCATTAAAGGGAGTTGTAATTGTTTGCAACGTTCTTGTGTGAGCGTTAAACAAATCAATCCACGTCCATAACGTGCCATGAAATTAATATGCTCGGCTTGTACTTTTTCAGCCGCCATAATCAAATCGCCTTCATTTTCACGATCTTCGTCATCCATTAAGATAACCATTTTACCTTGACGGATATCGCTGATGAGTTCTTCTATACTATTCAAATTCATTATTTACTCAGGAATTACGTAGTGAATCATGCTTGCTAAGTATAACATGAGAGAGAAAAAAGCAGCTAATTTATTGTAAGACGGCACAAGGCAAACGCATTAAAATTACAGACCAAACACAAGCTTAGCGCGGTAGGTATCACTCCAGCTTGCTTTGCGAATTCTGCATGCAATAAACCTTGATTGCCTTTTAGCCCAATTGAATAGTCGCCATCTTGGTTAATGATTTGTTTCGTAATATTCCGTTGGCAATCCATTGCATCAATGGTGACAATGTAACCTTTTAATTCTAGCGAAGAAATTAGATAAAGATCAAAGACGTATGACGGGTTGTTTAGCTAGACAAAGCCCAACGTGGATAGGCACGAAAACCTAACGGTGATGATTCGCCATTAGCTAAGTGAACATAGCCCGCATAGGCAATCATTGCGCCATTGTCAGTACAAAATTCAGGGCGAGGATAATAAACGGTAATGCCCATTTCACTATTTAATGTGGCTAGACGTTGGCGCAACTGCTGATTGGCACTGACACCACCGGCAATTACTAAAGTTGTCAATTGGGTTTGTTGCAACGCACGCCGACATTTAATCAATAAAGTATCAATGACTGCATCTTCAAATGCTTTGGCAATATCGGCTTTGGTTTGATCATCTTGTGCACTATTTTGCCAAGTATTCAATGCAAAAGTTTTTAAACCGCTAAAACTAAAATCTAAGCCCGGACGATTGATCATAGGTCGTGGAAAATGGTAAGTATTTGAATTTCCTTGAGTTGCCAAGCGTGCCAGTGCAGGTCCGCCCGGATAACCTAATCCTAGTAATTTAGCCACTTTATCAAAAGCTTCACCGGCAGCATCATCTAAAGATTCTCCTAAGAGTTTATACTGTCCTATTGCTGTTACTTCAATTAGTTGCGTATGTCCACCCGAAACTAATAATGCCACAAAAGGGAAAGATGGTGCCGGGGTTTCTAACATGGGTGCTAATAAATGCCCTTCCATATGATGCACTGCAACAGCCGGTATTTGCCAAGTCCACGCCAAGCTACGTCCCACAGCAACACCTACTAATAATGCGCCAATTAAACCGGGACCGGCAGTATAGGCAATACCATCAATTTGTTGATAATGTGTGTGACTTTCGTGTAAAACTTGATGAATTAAAGGCACAATCCTACGCACATGATCGCGTGAGGCTAATTCTGGAACAACGCCACCATAAGCCGCGTGTAATTCGATTTGGCTATATAAAGCGTGACTGAGTAAACCTTGTTCAGCATCATAAATTGCAATACCAGTTTCGTCACAAGAGGTTTCAATTCCTAAAACACGTAATTTTTTCATGGTCACTATTGTATGAAGGAGAGTGATGAAAGATATTGACAAAAATATCAGTTGTTTTCACGTATGCTATGATTAACGAGTTCTACTAAATAAATACCAATATTTTCAACCGCTAAGATTTTATCTACAGTTGTCGCCGCTATAGCTGCATTTGGCATAATAGGCACATGAGCCGTAGTTGGGTCTTCGACAATAGCATAACCACCGAATTCTTTAATAAATTTTAATCCGTTACTGCCATCATTATTGGCACCTGTTAAGATAATGGCGATCAATTTTTCTTGATAAGCATAAGCCGCTGTTTCAAAAAGCACATCTATTGCTGGACGAGAATAATTAACTGGCGTATCCAAAGATAAAGCAAAAGTTTTATCCTCTTCAATTAATAAATGATAATTAGGGGGCGCAATATATACAAAACCAAGTCTAATAGCTTCTTTTTCATCAGCTTGCTTGATTTGTAATTGACACTTTTCTTGTAAAATATGAATTAAATAACCATCTGAATGTGGATGTAAATGTTGCACCACAACAATAGGTAATGGAAAATCTGCGGGTAAAGGGGCTAAAACATGACTTAATGCTTTGATTCCACCAGCAGATGCACCAATAACAATGGCTTTGAAATGATTAATTGGAGGGGTCTCCATGGAAGCATATGTTAAAAATTGCCTAAAATCTTAAGTTATTGATTGATTATAATAATAAGGTAAATAGACGGTAAATGTACTGCCTTTATGTAATTCACTACTTACTGAGATGTAACCACCAAGCATTTCGGTAAAGGCTTTACTAATACTTAATCCTAAACCAGTGCCGCCAAATCTACGTGTAGTAGAATTATCTATTTGATTAAATGTTTGAAATAATTGACTAATTTGTGTTTGTGTCATCCCAATACCTTGATCGGTAATGCTAAAGACAATCCAAACTTTACCATCTTGTGTAGTTTCTGATTTTGTGGTAAAAATAATATCGCCTTGATCGGTGAATTTGATGGCATTATTTAGCAAATTAAACAAAATTTGACGCACTTTAGTTAAATCTGTATTGAGTTCGCCTAGCTGCTCTGCAATATGTAAAATTAACTGATTATTTTTTTGTTGGATTAAGGGTTGAATGTTTGAAATAATTTCTTTAATAAGTACTGTAATATCAAAAGATTCAAGATGAATAAGCATTTTACCTGCTTCAATTTTAGAAATATCCAAAACATCATCAATTATTCTTAACAAATGACGTGCCGAAATCAGAATTTTTTTTGCATCAAAAGATAAATCACTATATTCAGTATGATACAGTTCATCTATTAATAATTCGCTATAACCCATAATTGCATTTAAAGGGGTACGTAATTCATGGCTCATATTGGCGAGAAAGGTGCTTTTAGCACGATTCGCCATTTCTGCGACAATACGTGCTTGTTCGGCGGCTTCTTTGGTTTGATGTAATTCAGCATTTTTTTCAGCCAATTCGCGTATACGTTCTTGAACTTTTATTTCAAGATGCTCTTGAATCTCTAATAATTGCGCTTCTACTAGATCAGCATGTTCTGTCACTGCGTCCAATGCAATTTCTAATTGGGTTTTGTTTTTTTCCAATGCTTGAATGCGCTGATGTAGTTGTACGATATTATTATCAAAATTTTCCATGAGAATCAGTACATACGAATAATTTTTATTTGATTAATCAAGCAGTTCTATTTTTAAACTAGGCAATAAACGTTGTAAATTGATGCATAATTTTTCTTGCCAAGCAATACGCTTTTTAGCTTGAAAACATAGGGTCAATTGCAATTTTTTGACATCACTGACGTGCATAATAAATTTTGTTAGCATGTTAATGCCTGAGCTGTTCATGAATTTTAACGCATAAAGGTTGATCGTCAATGCATTAGGTTCTTGTTCTTCTGCGGCTTGCTTAAGTAATTGTAAAAGGGGCTCGTAACTTACTGCGCCATTTAACGACAATGACCCTTCACAGGTGATTGTTGCCGCATCGAAATCATAGGTAATGTGGTATTTGCTATCCTCTAGTTCTAGCATGGCGTTTCTTCCTTTAGTTATTAATTTCCAAGGTAACCGTGGTTGTGACCGTGACCAATGGTGAATCTGCAATGCTTTCAAATTTCCAACCTAATTTCGCATTATAATCGCATATCATGCTTAATAAACCAAGACCTGAACGATGAGTGTTTTCCGCAAGCACACTGGTGCGCATTGTTTCAACATATAATTCTTGTGGATCATGTGTGAGTAGATTTTTGATGAAAATTCTAAATGATTCAGCATGTTGACTAATAACGCTGTGGGTAATATGAAAAACTAGTTTATCATGATAGAGTGAAAAGAAAATACGTGCTGCGGTTAAATTGCTGGAATGGGTGGATGGTGCTTGAAATTTCATTGCATTTTCAAGGAGTTCATTCGCAATATACTTAATACTGTTACGGAGATTTTCTGTGCTAATTTCGTCGATATAATCTCCCTCTTCCTCTTGTTGACTGACATAGAAAATTTTAAAATATTCTGCAACAAAATCAGCAGATAATCCATTGTTTTCCCAACGTTTTTTTAACGGTAACCGGCTGGGTGAAAATTTAATTGACAAATATTCCTCACAATCCGCTTGTTCACTGTCATGAAAATTGCCGTAGATTTCGATAGTCACAATTGCTTTTCCTTGATGATTAAGTTCGGTAAAACCATATGATTACCGAACTCAGATTACGATTAAACAATTCGTTTGACAACAACTAGCGTAACGTCATCGGCAATTTCTTCATCACCAATGTAGTTTCGCATATCTTGAATAATAGCGCGTTGTATTTCGTTGGCAGTTGCTAATGACCAATTTTCACTTATAATTTGACAAAGACGTTCAACACCATACATATCTTCTTGATTATTCTGCGCTTCAGTGATGCCATCGGTATAAAGCACAACGCCATCACCAATTGCCAAATCAATTTCTATATGTTTCAAAAAAGATGCAATTTCTGATTTAATGCCAACCATAAAGCCCAAATCAATCGTATCAATGCGTTCTATTTGACCATCTTTACGCACTAATAACACTTCTTCATGTTGTCCAATGACATGCAATTTACCTTCATGATAATCCAATAAAGCCAAGGTCATATTTTTATCGGTATTCATGCGTTGTACATTGGCAAAAACCGCGCGATTGAGAGAATCCATAAACAATTTAGGATCAGTCATACCACTCGCCAATAAAGTACGTACCGCCATTTGTACCATAATCATCACAACACCGCTTTCTAAACCGTGTCCGGTTACATCACCAATACCGATTTTAGTCCGTCCATCATGGTGCAAGACATCGTAATAGTCGCCACCAACTTCATTCGCTGGCTCCATAAAACCCGCAATATCTAATCCCTTAATCGCTTGCAATTCGGCTGTACTTGGCAACACCATTTGCTGTAATTTACGGGTCACTTCCAATTCAGAACCCATGCGTAAATTTTCTGCTTGTAAATTTTGATTAAGTCGATTGATCTCTTCATTGGCAATTGCCAACTCAGCGGTTCGCGCAATCACTCGCTGTTCCAATTGCTCATTAAGTGTATGCAGGGCATATTGTTGTTCATTGACTTTAGTTGCCATATTATTAAAACCTGAACTGATCAAGGCAAATTCACCCGTAAAACCGCTTAAATTATATGAATAATTACCGCCAGCAACTTCTTGTAAACCTTGAGAAAGTTGTGTAATTGGCTCAGTAACGCTACGTTTAATAATAAAAGTGACCGCTAAGAAAATAATCACAAAACCAATCAACTGAATTGTAGCTCCCTCTTTAAAAGTCTGCCAAGCCCGTGCTTTAACTGTGGTAGCGGGTAATTTGATACTTAACAAACCACGCAAATCACCCACTTTGTAATTCCAAGCCAGATCATATTTTTCGCGAATCAATTGTGGTGCTTCTTCACGATTACCGTGGCATTTCAGACAATGTTCTTCAATCCAAACTGGACGTGCATAGAGATAATATTGTTCACCATTTTTCTTCGGATTAGAGAAGGGTTTAAACAAAACTTCTTCTTGTGGATTTTGACGAAAATAGTCCATGGCTTCTAATTCAATGGCATCAGCAGTATGTTCAGGATTACGCGGTTGGTCTGACACATTTTCAAAACTAAAACCGGAATTGTCCCAGTTTGGATATTCTTGTGAGATTTTACCAACGGCAAAGGCGGGTAAAAAATTCAAATTCTCCTCGGTCATAGCCACTTTATATTTTAGGAAAACAGCCTGTTGCGTACGACGATATGCCATTAATAATGAACGAACTTTTTCAGCCTGATCTTGTAAATCATGAATAGCATTCTGCTCAGCGTCTTTATAACTATTGTATTCGACTACAGTCAAAACTAACAATAAAACAATGCCAATGGCAGTTAATAATTTAGTTTGCAAATGCATAGTTATCCCCGTGTATTGTTGTAGCATATAAGATACATTAAATCACAATTTGATTTCAAACACTTAACATTATGGAGTTGGCAATTGGCGTGAGCGATCAATATTTTCCGTTAACGTCTGCTAGAGCTTAACTGAATTGGATACTATGAATGATGAGAAGGACAATAAAGATTGGAGCCGGTGAGCGGATTTGAACCGCTGACCTGATACTTACGAAGCAACTGCTCTACCGACTGAGCTACACCGGCAAAAGGAGTATTTTACAATATTGTTAATATTAAGCAAAGATTTTATTTCACAAAATGAGCAAAATTCATTATAGTAAACAATTACACCCCATTTCATTAACAATTACCAAAGGATTTCAAATGCTAAAAAACCGTTTTAGGTATTATCAGTTTTCACTTTGCTTGATTGGATTATTATTTAATTTCGTACAAGCGGCTGAAACTTCAACAAAAAATTTTGAATGGAAAATGGTCACCACTTGGCCCCCTCACTTTCCTGTTTTTCAAGAAGGCGTAGAATTATTTGCGCATGAAGTCGAAGAAATGAGTGGCGGACGGTTAAAAATCAAAATCTTTGCCGCTAACGAATTAATCCCACCGCTAGAAACATTCAGTGCCGTTTCACAAGGCGTAGTACAAATGGGACACGGTTCCGCCTATTATTGGGCAGGCAAAGTACCCGCTGCACAATTCATGAGTGCTGTCCCCTTTGGCATGACCGCAAAAGGCATAAACGCTTGGTTTTATAAAGGTGGCGGCTTAGAATTATGGCGCGAATTATATAAACCATTTAACCTAATTCCATTTCCGGGCGGTAATTCCGGTGTACAAATGGGTGGTTGGTTTAAGAAAGAAATCAATAGCGTTGCCGACTTAAAAGGCTTAAAAATGCGCATTCCGGGTTTAGGCGGCAAAGTTTTAGCCAAAGCCGGTGGCACTCCCGTTTTATTAGCCGGTGGCGAAATTTATACTGCTTTAGAACGTGGCGTTATCGATGCCACCGAATGGGTCGGACCCTTTCATGACGAACGCCTTGGCTTATATCGCGCTGCTAAACATTATTATTATCCTGGCTGGCATGAACCCGGCACCACGCTAGAATTAATTGCCAACAGCCAAGCATGGGCAGAATTACCCCCCGATTTACAAAAAATTGTCGAAGTTGCTGCACGCGCCCTCAATCAATGGATGTTTGCCGAATTTGAAGGCTTAAATATCAAAGCGTTACACGAATTAAAAACCAAATACAAAGTTGATGTACGCGCATTTCCACCAGAAGTATTAAAAGAATTGCACCGTTTGACCGACGAAACTTTAGCAGAAGAAGCGGAAAAAGATGCGAGTTTTAAGAAAGTATACGAAGCCTATAAAACTTTCCAACAAGACAACGATGCATGGACAGCAATTTCCGACGATGCCTATAGTCAAGCATCACAAAAGTAAGGTTCATGCGCAAAAATGATTGAGTGGATATTATTAAGCAGTTTAGGAATTATTTTGTTGATTATAATATGGAAATTATCTCCACTGAACATTTTATCTCATTATTATCGCTGGCGATCTAAATATCGGTACTCACCTAAATTACCTAACGTTATTCAATATGGAGGTACCGGTAATTTACAGTCAGCGATTTTAACCACAGAATATCCACATGATAAAATCGTTAATACCGTACATCTAGCTGATAGTAACTTTCCATACCACCTCCGCAATCCTTTCTTATCTACAGAAAAAAGCGTTTTATTTCAAGCACTAATAAAAGCATTTTATCAACAACCCTACTACATTTTTATGAACATTCCTTTGACAGAATTGTTAATTATCGACAATCAAGCGAAAAATCAGCAAGTTATAGCGGAACGATTGCAGCAAAAATATGTAGATTTTGTGTTGTATCATACGGTTACGCTAAAAATAATTGGTGTGATTATGCTAACGAATTCACATGAACAAAAATTAAACGACCATTTTTACCAAAAATTCATTAAAAATGCCTTATTGGCTGCAAAAGTGCCAATATTACAATTACCCATTAAAAAACAATACAATATCATGATATTACGTCAAATACTCAATAAAAAATTTAATCTACAACTATCCACTGCAGGTAATAGTAAATGAAAACTAGACTAATAATTATTGTTACTTTGCTGTTATTAACAAGCAGTTGTGGATTTCAATTACGCGGTGCTGGTGGATTTCAAATGGATCGTATATTTATTGATGCAATTGCAGCAAATAATACCGCGGCTGAAATTAAACGCATTATCACCGAAGAAGGTTTAACTGTCTCAGAAAATCCCGAAAAAGCCCAAGTTGTAGTTCATTTACGTGATGAAACGATTGATCGACGGGTTTTATCAATTTCGGCAGTTTCTGGTAAATTAGAAGAAGTTGAATTACATTTACATGTTGAACTAGAAATTACTCATCCTAATGGTGAAAAAATTCAAGAATCACAACGCATTAGCTTAATTAGAGATTATAGTTTTGATGAAACTGCAGTGTTAGCTGTCGCGACTGAAGAAGAGACCTTAATAGCTGAAATGTTTCGTGAAATTGTGGCACAAATTATTCGACGCTTACAAGCAGTAAAGTTAGATTAAAGAATTGTTATTGAGATAAGCGTTACTTGTTAAGAACTATCAAAAATATAACAATCCACATTATCATGTAACACTACATTTATTTATCAAAATAATATTGACAAAGATTAATTTTGAGGTGACAACGAAGATGTTCACCCTTAAAGTATAGTGCAATCAAAATATAACAACTGTTACATTTATTAACATGATGTTTTTAAAAGAAAATTTCATATTACTTGTGCAATTCAGAAAAATGTAACAATTATTTAAGTAATAATATTTAGGATTTCTAATTAAGCAGATCGATGAAAAGAAGTAAAGAGGGCGGACTTGGCTGCTTCAAAAAACATATTTAAATGTATGTATTTGATAATTCGCTTTCTGTTG